>CAYVAS010000008.1:0-66620 GCA_964449375.1 uncultured Iamiaceae bacterium
TCGACCAGTCCAGGTCGGTCTCGCCGTTCCACTGGGAGTGCTTGGCCTTCTCGTAGAGCTTGTTCAAGCGGGGGCGGGCACCCTTCTCGTAGTCCCAGGTGAAGATGGCGTCCGCGTTGTCCTGAACGGTGTGGATGGCGTCGTCGGTGTCCTCGGTGGCGATCGCGAGGATCTCGTCGACCTCGGCCAGGGCGGGATCTCTTTCGTCGAGGCTCATGGTTCGGGTCCCCTTTCGGTGGTGGTGGTGGTGGTGGTTGGCGTCGGTGCGGTCCCCAGCGCATCGACCAGGCGGGAGATCAGGGCTTGCCAGTCGTCGGCGTCGGGCAGGTCCAGGTCCAGCGCGTCGACCAGCAGGAAGCCGAAGCCCAGCGCGTGACAGAACAGGACCATCGAGGCGGTGTCGAGGGAGCCTTCGATGCCGCCGTCGGCCTTGGCGGCCTCGATGATGGCGGTGAGCCGGTCGCGGCGCTCGAGCACGCGTTCGCGCAGGACCGCGGCGACCTCGGGGCGACGGCGGGCGGCGACGAAGGACTCCAGCAGCAGCGAAGTGCGCGGGTCGCGGTCGGGGTCCACGAGGCTGGAACCGGCGGCCAGCAGGATGTCCTCCATGCGGCCCTGGAACCGGTGGTCGGCGAAGAGCGATTCGAGCTCGTCACCGGCGTGCGGGTCGATCGCCTCGACCAGCAGCTCGGCCTTGCCCGGATAGCGGGCGTAGATCGCGCCGGTGGTCACCCCGGCGCGGCGGGCGATTTCGGCGACCCCGGCCTTGTCGTAGCCGCGTTCGCCGAACACCTCGGCGGCAGCCTGCAGCAGGCGGGCACCGATCTCGTCGGGCTCGGTCGACGCCACGACCCGGTCGTGGGGCTCCGGGGCCTCGGTTGGGGCCGACTCCAACAGGACGGTCGGCTCGTCCGTCACGGTCACATCGGTGATGATAACGACTATTATCGCGCAAGGCAAGGAGCGGTGACGCCCGGCCCCGCCCCGCCCCGGTCAGTCCGCGTCGGGGTCGAGCAGCTCCGCCAGGGGCACCAGCGGGCGTGCGCCCACGTGGGAGATGACCTCGGCGGCCGCCTGGGATCCCAGCGTGGCGCACCGGGTCAGCGCGAAATCCCGGGTGTAGCCGTAGAGGAACCCGGCGGCGTACAGATCGCCCGCCCCGGTGGTGTCCTGGACCTCGGCCACCGGCGTGGCGGGCACGTCGAAGCGTTCGCCGCCGGCGAAGACGATCGAACCCTTCTCGCTGCGGGTCACCGCCCAGGTCGCCGGGTGGGCCCGGGCGTGTTCGACCGCGGTCGCCAGGTCGTCGACCTCGAACAGCGAGCACAGCTCGTGCTGGTTGGCGAACACCAGGTCGATGCGTTCGTCGATCAATGCGATGAACTCGTCACGGAACCGGTCCACACAGAACGGATCCGACAGCGTGAACGCGGTGCGTCGCCCCGCCTCGTGGGCCACGTCGAAGGCCCGCTCGAGCGCGACCTTCGCCGGTGGGGCGTCCCACAGATACCCCTCGGCGTAGAGCACCTCGGCCGAGGCGACCAGATCCTCGTCGATGTCGTCGACCTGCAGGGTGCCCGCCGCGCCCAGGTACGTGCACATGGTGCGCTCCGCGTCCGGGGTGACCATGACCAGGCACCGTGCGGTGGCGGGGCCCTCCTCGGCCACCGCGGTCGCCGCGGTCACCCCCACCGCGGTGATGTCGTGACGGAACACCTTGCCGAGCTGATCGTTGCGGACCTTGCCGATGAACCCGGCCCGACCCCCCAGTGAGGCCACCCCCGCAGCGGTGTTGGCCGCCGAACCGCCCGAGGCCTCCACGGCGGTGGACAGATCGGCATAGAGCGCATCGGAGGTCGCCAGGTCCACCAGTTCCATCGAGCCCTTGACCAGGCCGTGCTCGACGATGAACTCGTCGGAGGTCCGGGCGAGCACGTCGACGATCGCGCTGCCCACGGCGACGACGTCGAGGGTGGGGTCGGAGCTGGCTGGATGCTGGGTCATAGAGGGCGCAGGCTACCCGTCCCACCCCCACCGGTCACTCCCGGGCCTTCGGGCAGGCTCAGGACCACACCACCCGGCCGTAGCCGCTCACCGACGGCCAGATCCGGTCCACCCGGATGCGGGCCCCGGTGTAGGGGGCGTTGATCATCAGCCCACCGCCGATGTAGACGCCCACGTGGTACGCGGGCGTGCCGAAGAACACCAGGTCGCCGGGCTGGGCGTCCTCGGCGTCGACCGGCGTCGCCCAGACCTGCTGGCCCTGGGACACCCGGGGCATCGAGGTCACCCCGGCGGTCTGGAAGCCCCGCAGCATCAAGCCCGAACAGTCATAGGCGTGCGGACCGGTGCCGCCCCACAGGTAGGGCTTGCCGATCTGGGCGACGATGAAGTTCAGCGCGGTCGCCGTGCGCGGATCGACGGAGCCGGGCACCACGATCGTGCCCACCGGACTCTCCACCCGGATGGACCCCTCGGGCAGCTCCACGTCGTCGGGAAGCTCATCGAGGGTGCCCGGCGCCATGCCGGGCAGCGCGGCGATCTGCAGGCGCAGCACCGCCCGGTCACGGTCGAGCTTCTCCTCGGCCTCGGTGACCCGCCGTTCCGCGGCCCGCTCGTCGGCTCGGGCCGCGCGCAGATCGGCCTGGGCGGCCTCGTGGCGTTCCCGGGCGGCGGCCGCGCTCGTGGCGGTGTCGGCCTTGGCCGCCTCGGCGTCGGCGACGTGGCGCTTGGCGTCGGTCATGGTGAAGCGCACATAGGTGCGGTAGGGCTTGACCGTCTCGCCGAACTCCACGTCGGCATCCGCGGCCTTCTCGGAGGATCCGTAGCCGGTGTACGCGTGCAGCGCCGCGGCCTGCAGCAGACCGCGGGCGGCTTCCAGATGCTCGCCGGCTTCGTCGTCCACCGCAGAGGCGGCCTCGTAGGTCCGCCGGATGTCGCCCGCCCGGTCCGCGACCTTGCGGGTCTCGGCGATCTGTTTCAGGTAGGCCTCCTTGGCCTTGGACACCTCGACCAGATCGGCGTCGACGGTGAGCGCCGCGTGGAACAGCGGGTCCTCCTCGGCGGAGGGGATGATCGGTGCGGGCAGCGACGAGAAGCCGTTCGCGTCGGGGTCGTACAGCGACTCGTCCACCGGCGGCAACGTGGTGCCGGGCACCGTGGTCGACGTGGTGGTCGACGAGGTGGTGGTCGAACTCGGTGGGGTCGGGGCGACGGTGGTCGTCGTGGGTGGGGGGTCCACGACGGTCGTGGGCGGCGTCGTGGAGCCGCCGGGAGCGGGCTCGTCGGCCGCGGCGGGCATCACGCCCGTCACCACCAGGACCGCGGCCGCCGCGAGCGTCGTACCGCTTCGCCAAAGGCTTCGTCGTTGCAACCCCAGCTACTCCTGTCGACCCGAGCGGTGGCCGCCCGTTCCGGTGCACGAGACACCGGTCACAGCACACAGACATTACCAGTGGGCGCCAGAATCGCAAGGGGTCCGGCGCCCCTCACGGTCCTGGGCCACAAGGCGTGGCCGCCGTCCGCGTCGCGGCGCCGGCGGGTCGTTCCCGCCGGCGACGGCGGTACGATCAGGGCCGCATCGCGTCCATCGTCCGAACTCTTCGAGGAGCCACGAACGTGTCAGCCGCCTCCGGCACCACCAACCCCCACCGACTGCCCCGGACGGTGGTGCCGTCCCGGTACGACCTGACGCTGGAACCCGACCTGGACGCGGCGACCTTCACCGGCACCGCCGACATCGCGGTGGACCTGATCGAGCCGTTGGACGAGATCGTCCTCAACGCCGCCGAGCTGACGATCACCCGCGCGGAGGCGATCTACACCGACGGCACCACCCACGAGCTGGAGCCCTCCTACGACCCGGACCACGAACGGGTCACCCTGGCGCCGGTGGACGAACCCGCACCGGCGGGGCCCGCCACGCTGTCGCTGGACTTCGACGGCATCCTCAACGACAAGCTTCGGGGCTTCTACCGTTCGACCTTCACCGACACCGAAGGCGTCACCCGCACCCTGGCCACCACCCAGTTCGAGGCGACCGACGCCCGTCGGGCCTTCCCGTGCTTCGACGAACCCGACTTCAAGGCGATCTTCGGGGTCAGCCTGATCGTCCCCGACGACCTGCTGGCGATCTCCAACGGCGCGGAGATCGAGCGAACCGACCTGGGGGGCGGCAAGGTGAAGGTCCGCTTCGCCGACACCATCCAGATGTCGACCTACCTGGTGGCCTTCGTCGTCGGCCCGCTGGAGGCCACCGAGGTCGTCGACGTCGACGGGGTCCCCCTCCGGGTGGTCCACCCCCTGGGTAAGAGCGGGCTCACCCGCTTCGGCCTGGACATCGGCGCGTCCGCGCTGCGCACCTTCACCGAGTACTACGGGATCCCCTACCCGGGTGACAAGGTCGACCTGGTGGCGATCCCGGACTTCGCGTTCGGCGCGATGGAGAACCTGGGCTGCATCACCTTCCGGGAGACCGCGCTGCTGGTCGACCCCGAGGTGGCCACCCAACCCGAGCTCGAACGCGTCGCCGACGTCGTGGCCCACGAGCTGGCCCACATGTGGTTCGGTGACCTGGTGACGATGCGCTGGTGGAACGGCATCTGGCTGAACGAGGCCTTCGCCACGTTCATGGAGATGCTGGCCGTGGACCGGTTCCGCCCCGACTGGAAGCGCTGGTCGACCTTCTCGCTCAGCCGCTCGGCGGCCTTCGACACCGACGCGCTGGCCTCCACCCGGCCGATCGAGTACCCGGTGGAGTCCCCCGCCGACGCCGAGGGCATGTTCGACATCCTCACCTACGAAAAGGGCGCCTCGGTGCTGCGCATGCTCGAACAGCACCTGGGTCCCGACCAGTTCCGGACCGGTATCCGCCAGTACCTGAAGACCCACGCCTACGCCAACACCGAGACCAGCGACCTGTGGGACGCGCTGGCCGCCGCCACCGACGCGCCCGTGCGCACGATCGCGGAGAGCTGGATCTTCCAGGGCGGCCACCCCCTGGTCGAGGTGGCCCGCGGGGACGAACCGAACCAGCTCGTGATCTCCCAGCGGTTGTTCCGCTACCTGGACAGCTCCGACGAGGCCACCTGGGTGGTGCCCGTCGGGCTGCGGTGGGCCGACGCGGACGGCCGGACCCACGACACCGACGTGCGGCTGGAGGGGACCTCGACGACCGTCACCCTGGACGCCGAACCGGCCTGGGTGATCGCCAACCGGGGCGCGGCCGGGTTCTACCGCACCAGCTACGCCCCCGACCTGCGCGCCGCGCTCGCCGAGGTGGCCCTGGACGTCGCCGAGCCCACCGAGCGCTACACGCTGGTGGACGACACCTGGGCCTCGGTCGTCGCCGGAGCCACGCCGCTGTCGGAGGACGTCGCCCTGATCCGGGCGCTGGCCGCCGACGAGGACCTGGCGGTGTGGCGCCGCATCGCGGGGGTGCTGTCGAACCTGGCCCGGATCGCCCACGGCGACACCACCGCCACCGAAGCCGTCGCGGCCTTCGTGCGCGAGGTCGCCGGCCCCCTCGCCGACCGGCTGGGCCCGACCGCGGCGACCGACGAGAACGAGCGGGTCACCAACCTGCGGGCCACCGTGTTCGAGCTGCTCGGCTCCCACGGCGACGTCGCCGAAGTACGACAGCGGGCCGAGGGGATCGTGGACCGGGCCATCTCGGGCACCCCGGAACCCGGCGACGACCCTTCCCTCACCGACGCCGCGGTCCGCGTCGTGGCCGAGCACCTGGACACCAGCGGCTTCGAACGGTTCCTCGGCGCGTCCGACGCGGCGACCACCCCCCAGGACACGCTGCGCTACCTGGGTGCGCTGGCCGACGTGCGTGACTCCAAGGTGTTCAACCAGCTCCTCGACCTGCTCGCCGGCGACCGGGTGCGCACCCAGGACGTGGGCCTGATCCTCAACCGGTCGCTGATGAACCCGGCCAACGCTGCGGCCGCCTGGGCCTTCGTCGAGGGCAACTGGGACTCGCTGCTCGAACGGTTGCCCTCGAACGCGATCTCCCGCATGGTCACCGGCGTGCGGACCTTCACCGACCCGACCCTGGGCGACCGCGTCGCCGAGTTCTTCGCCGCGCACCCGGTGCCCCAGGCCGCCAAGGCCTTCGCCCAGCACACCGAGCGGATGCAGGTCATGGTCGCGCTGGCCCAGCGCGAGCGGGCCGGGCTGACCGCGGCCCTGGGAGGCTGATCGAGCCGGTGCACCGACTCGACGACGTCACCCACCGCGCGCCGTTGCGCGCTCCGAGCGCCAAGATGGGTCCGTTGCGCACCAGCGCGCACCTGGTGCTCGGCTCGGGCCGGTTCGACACCCTGGCCGACTGGCGGGCCCGCACCCGCCGCGGCGGTGGACCCCACGCCCGCGGCGTGCGGGTGTTCGCGGTGGAACCCACCAGCGTGCAGATCGACTGGGCCGTGCTGGGTCCCGGCCCGGTGACGGTCCGGGCCGCCGACACCGCCGTGGAGCTGGTCGCCGACGGCGGTCCGGGCGCGGTGACCCTCGACGACCTGCCATCGGGCCGCTCCCTGACCGTGACGATCACCGGCGACGGCGTCCCCGGCGACGGCGACGCGGACGGGACGATCCGTCTGGCGGTGACCACCCCCGAACCACCGCCCGGCGCGGAGCTCGCCCGGATCGCCACGATCAACGACGCGCACGTCGGCGAGACGACCTTCGGGTACCTGCACACCATCGGCGAGGACCGCACCACACCGCCTGCCCAGACCCACACCCTGCGGGCGGTCCGCGCCGCGGCGGCCGAGGCACTGGCGTGGGGGGCGCAACGTTTCGTGGGCAAGGGCGACATCGTGGACCAGTCCCACCCCGGGAACTGGGCCGCGACCGTCGACGCGCTCGGTGACCTGCCGATCCCGGTTCACGTGATCGCCGGCAACCACGAGGTCAAGAAGCGCCGCTCGATCGACCCGGGCGACGCGCTGGCCGGCACACCGATCCACTACACCGACCACGTCGAATCGGTGGACCTGGGCGGTGCGTCGCTGGTGCTGGTGAACACGTCGCTGCCCGACCACGAACGCGGCAGCCTGAACGGTACCGGCGACGCGTTGGAGCAGGTGCTGGCCGAGGCCGAAGGCGGCGCCCTGGTGACCCTGCACCACCACCTGCGCACCGGCACCGCGCTGAGCGCCTGGCCGGTGGGGGTGCCCCGCCGGGAAGCCGCCCCGGTGCTGGACCGGATCGCCCGCGTCCACCCCGACACGATGATCACCAGCGGTCACGTCCACCGGAACCGGTTGCGCCGCCACGGCCCGCTGGTGGTGACCTGCGTGGGCTCGGTCAAGGACTACCCGGGCGTGTGGGCGGGCTACGTGTTCCACGAGGGTGGCATGCGCCAGGTGATCCGGCGGGTGGCCGAACCCTCGGTGATCGCCTGGACCGACCGCACCGGCGACGCCCTGGGCGGGCTCTACCGCTTCTGGACCCCCTCCAGCCTCGCCAAGCGCTGCCCGGTGCTGACCTGGAGATCGACGACCTGACCGCAGCGATCCGACCGCCCGCAGCTCAGCCGAATCCCGCGCGGGCCTCGTCGAAACCGATGCCCTCGGCGATCCGGGCCCGGAGCTGCACCACGTGGCGGGGCCGATTCATGCCCAGCACCCCCACCAGACGCCCGGCCCGGCCGAACAGGGCGACGAAGCGCCGCTCGGCCAACGAACCGTCGACCACCACCATCTGGTCGTCGGCGCGAATCCTGCCGGCCAGCTGCAGTTTGCGGTCGTACTGATCGGACCAGAACCAGGGCACCGTTCCGAACGGCACGGCGGCGTCACCGGCGAGCAGTGACGCCGCGGCGTGTTCGCCCATGGCCATCGCGTGGTCCCAGTGCTCGATGCGCATCGGCTCGTCGTCGAAGACCGGGTTGGGCCAGCGCGCCACGTCGCCGGCGGCGACCACCCCGGGCGCCGCGTGGCACGTCGGATCGCACACGACACCGTCGTCGATCTGCAGGCCCGACCCTTCCAACCAGTCGGTGGCGGGGACGACCCCGATGCCCACCACCACCGTGGAGGTGTCGATCGCCGCGCCGTCGGTCGTCACCACCCGACGCACCCGCCCGGTGGCGTCGGCCTCCAGGTGGTCCACGCCCGTGCCCAGACGCAGATCCACCCCGTGGTCCCGGTGCAACTCGGCGAACACCGTTCCCACCTCCACCCCGAGTGCCCGGGCCATGGGCACCTCCAGGGGTTCGACCAGGCACACCTCGACCCCCAGACCGCGGCAGGTCGCCGCGATCTCCGCGCCGATGAAGCCGGCGCCCACCACGACCACCGGCCCGGAGGCGGTGCCGGCGGTGATCTCGGCGCGCAGCGCGGCGGCGTCGTCGAGGGTGCGCACCATGTGCACCCCGGCCATCGCCTCGGCTCCGGGCAAGGTCCGGGGCACCGACCCGGTCGCGATCACGATGCCGTCCGCGGTCAGCTCGGACCCGTCGCTCAGGGTCAGGGTCCGGTTGGGCGCGTCCAGGGCGGTGGCGGCCACCCCGAGCCGCCAGTGCGCGTCCAGTTCCGGGGCGTCGGCGCCGGGCAGGCCCAGGCGGTCCGCGTCCCAGTCTCCGGCCAGGTACTGCTTGGTCAGCGGCGGCCGGTCATAGGGCCGGTGTGGTTCGGCCCCGATCAGTTCCAAGTGTCCGGTGAAGCCCGCCCGCCGCAGCGCGCCGGCCGCAGCCAGCCCGGCGGTGGAGGCGCCGACGACCGCGATCGAGTCCAGGGTCAATCCTCGACGATGGAGATGGCCTGTTTCGGGCAGCGCCGCACGGCCTCTTCGATGTTGGGCCGCTTGGACTCGTCGGGGTGCTCGTCGAGGATGTAGAGGAAGTCGTCGTCACGGACCTCGAAGACCGTGGGTTCGATTCCCATACAGATCGCGTTGGACTCACACAGGTCGAAGTCGACGACCACCTTCATGTTGCACTCCTCCAGGTCGGGTCGTGCCGCGGCCCACGGAACGAGCTCGGTTCTGCCATTGCCATTCGCACCCTAATCGCGCCGATGCGGCGCGCACCGTCGCCGCGCCAAAGGGACCGACTTCCCGGGCCCGGCATCGACTCAGGTGAACGCGGACAGACCGGTGACCGCCTGGCCGAGCACGAGTGTGTGCACCTCGTTGGTGCCCTCGTAGGTGTAGACCGATTCGAGGTTGTTGGCGTGGCGCAGCACCGGATAGTCCAGCGTGACCCCGTTGGCGCCCAGGATCGACCGGGCCTGCCGGGCGACGTCGAGCGCGATGCGCACGTTGTCCATCTTTCCGAAGCTGACCTGGGCGGCGGTGATCTTGCCGGCGTCCTTGCGGCGGCCCAGGTGCAACGCCAGGAGCTGGGCCTTGTTGACCGCCACGAGCGCCTCGACCAGCTTGCGCTGGGTGAGCTGGAACCCGGCGATCGGCCGGTCGAACTGCACCCGCTCCATGGCGTAGCTGCGGGCGGCCTCGTAGCACGCGCGCGCCGCGCCCGACGCGCCCCAGAGGATCCCGTAGCGGGCCTCGTTCAGGCACGACAGCGGACCGCGCATCGAGTGCACCTCGGGCAGGCGGGCCGAGTCGGGGACCCGCACCCCCGACAACACCAGTTCGCTGGTGACCGAGGCCCGCAGCGACAGCTTCGGAGGGACGTCGTTGGCGGTGAATCCGGGAGTGTCGGTGGGCACGATGAACCCGTGGACGCGACCTGCCCCGTCGCCCTCGGCGTCGGCGCGGGCCCAGATGATGGCGACGTCGGCGATGGCACCGTTGGTGATCCACATCTTGGTGCCGTCGAGGATCCAGTCGTCGCCGTCGCGCCGTGCCCGGGTGCGCATCGATCCCGGATCCGAGCCCGAGTCCGGTTCGGTCAGCCCGAAGCAGCCGATCACCTCACCGGCGGCCATACGCGGCAGCCACTCGTTCTTCTGGTCCTCGGATCCGAACATCCAGATGGGGAACATCGACAGCGACCCCTGGACCGACACGAAACTGCGGATCCCCGAATCGCCGGCCTCCAGCTCGGCACAGGCCAGGCCGTACTGGACCGCCGAGGTGCCGGCGCAGCCATAGCCGTGCAGGTTCATCCCCAGCAGTCCCAGCGCGCCCAGTTCGGGGCCCAGCTCCGCGGGGATCGTGCCCTGCTCGAACCATTCGGCGATGTCGGGCAGCACCCGGTCGCCGACGAACGAGCGCACCGTGTCGCGCAGCAGGATCTCGGTTTCGTCGAGCAGTTCGTCGATGCCGAGGAAGTCGAGCGGGTCGTCGCCGCCCTGATGGGTCACGTGGGCCGGGTCGGTGCGCGGGTCGATCGAAACCATGGCCAGATGACTACCACCCCCACCCGCCGGGTGCGAGTCCGTCCGCGACGCCTCTGGTGCCTCCGGGCCGGTGCGGTCCCGTGCCACACCGATCCGGCGGAGATGACAAGATGACCGAAGGTGGCCTCAGCGCGCCGAGACAAGGAGACGACCATGAGCAGGATCATCGTTGGAGTCGAGGGCTCCGAGAACGGAGCGATCGCGTTGCAGTGGGCGGTCGAGGCGGGCCGCAAGCGCGGCGACGAGGTGATCGCCGTGCTCGCCTGGACGTTCTTCGACCAGGGCTACCGACCGACCGGTGCGGAGATGCAACCCGAGTTCACCGCCGCTGACGCGGACCGGGTGCTGGCCAACGCCGTCGAGGCCGCCGGCTTGACCGGTCAGGTCACCCAGAAGACGATCAAGGGAACCGCTCCCGAGGCCATGGCCGAGTTCGCCGAACCCGACGACCTGCTCGTGATCGGCGCCCGGGGTCTGGGCGGCTTCGAGGGGATGCTGCTGGGGTCGGTGAGCCAGCGGATGTTGGAACTCGCCCCCTGCCCGGTCGCGGTGATCCGCCCCGAGGGCAGCACCTCACCGGAGGGACCCATCGTGGTGGGCGTCGACGGCTCCGAACTGTCCACCCGGGCGCTGCACTGGGCCGCCACCCACGCCCGTGCCACGGGCAACCCGATCCGGATCGTGCACGCCTGGCAGTGGCCGGTCCTGGCCGAGATCACCGTGCCCGAGGTCTTCGACGCCCTGGAGGCGGCCGCCAGGGAACGCCTCGAGGAAGCCGCGGCCGACCCGGCGCTGGAAGGCCTGGAGGTCCAGGCCGAGACCGTCAACAGCGGCGCGGCTCGGGCGCTGCTGGCCCACGACACCTCCGCCGCGATGATCGTGGTGGCCAACCGTGGCCTGGGCACGATCAAGCGGGTGTTTCTGGGCTCGACCAGCCGCCAGCTCACCCTGCACGCCACCTGCCCGGTCGTGGTGGTTCCCGGCCGGGACTGAAACCTTCTCTGGTGGAGGTGATGGGATTCGAACCCACGACCTCTTCGATGCGACCGAAGCGCTCTAGCCAGCTGAGCTACACCCCCAGAGGTGAGTTCCGATTCTAGCGCCGGCGGGCCCGCCGGCTCCGATCCGGGCCTTGTGACCCATTTGTCAGCAGATCCGGACTCTCCCGCTCAAGATCGCGCCGTGGTCGTGCCGATGTTCTGGATCATGACCACCGAAGCAACTTCCTCTCCTGATTCGCCGCCCCGCAGCCGGTTCCGCTCGTCGCGGATGATCGGCCTGCTGGTCGCCGGCGCGCTCTCCGTGGCCGTCCTCGCCGGTTGCCTGAGCGAGGACCAGACCACCGTCCAGACCCACGTCAACAACTCCCGGCGCTCCGCCGGAGTGCACCAGCTCGCCAACTACGGACCGGCGAGCACCAAGGCTCAGAACTGGGCCGAACACCTGGCCGCCATCGGCTACCTCAAGCACTCCAACCTGACCAGCGGCTACCAGCCGGGCACCTGGTGCCGGCTCGGCGAGAACGTGGGCATGGGCCCCAGCCTGGCGTCCATCCACAACGCGTTTCTGAACTCGCCATCGCACCGGGCCAACCTGCTGAGCCCCTACTACGACCACATGGGCAGCGGCGTGGCCAAGCGAGGGAACACGTACTTCGTGGTCCACGAGTTCGTCGACGTCTGCTGACGTCCGATTCAGCATCGACCATCGGTCGAGTGTCGGTCGGGTACCGGCCGACCATCGGGCCGCTCGGCGATCGGGTCCGCTTCCGGCGGGCCCGATCTTCGCGTCGGGGCTCCTGCGGGAGCCGTCCCGATCCGGTGGCGCACCCGACCGGTGGGGGCCCCTTCGGGAGCGTAGGTGCTCCCGACGTCCCGCCCGACCCTGTCAGCGGCGGGTCGACACGGTCATCGCCGAGTGGCGGACCGGAGCCTCCTGCAGCGCCGGACGGGACCGGACGGTGGAGGCGGTGGAGATCGGGCGCACCTTGGCGTGCTGTTCGGTGATCACCCGCTGGCGCTCGATGAGCAGGAACACGTAACCGGTGAACGCGGAGACGCTCACCGAGGCGAGTCCGATCGTGAGCAACCCGGGCACCAGCAGCGCCAGGGCCACGGTCGACAACGCGATGCTGAGCAACGCGACCAACACGTTCTTGCGGCGCTGGCGGGCGACCTCACAGGGCATCGTGGGTCCGGGCCGTCCCGACCGGTACGCCGATGCCCCGAGGGGGCCACCACGGGAACCGGGCTGGGTTCGTTGCAGGGTCGAGATCTGGGACCGGAACGCCGACACGCTGTCGGTCCGCCGGTCGGCCATCCGTTCCCTCGCGTAGCTGCCGAGAACGACGATCCACACGATGGCCAGTACTCCCAGAACCACGAATGTCACGCTCCGTGCCTGCCTTCAGTGTGAGAGCGACCGTAGCGGTATCACCCCACCGAAATGGTGGATACCCGGCCGATTCGGACGAGGACATCAGGCCCGGAGGCCCTCCCCACGCAACGCCGCCCCGGGTGCTCCGATGCCTGAGCGTGTCGTGGTTGTTACGGTTCTACTACGGCTCCGTCATATTTGCCAGTCGGGTCACGCCGGTACGGCCCCGACGCTCCCCCGGTCGCCTCCCAGAGCGACACGTCCGACACCGTCATCGACCGGTCGAGCGACTTGCACATGTCGTAGATGGACAGGCACGCCACCGAACAGGCGGTCATCGCCTCCATCGCGACGCCGGTGCGGTCCACGGTGTCGACCTCGGCTTCGACCTCGATGTAGGTGTCCTCGATCCGGAAGTTCACCGACACCGACCCCACCAACACCGGATGACACATGGGCAGCAGGTCCGAGGCGCGCTTGGCGGCCTGGATGCCCGCGACCCGGGCGACGGCGAGCACGTCGCCCTTGGTGATGTCGCCCCGTGCGACCGACGAGGTGGTCTCGGGTGCCATGAGCACCCGGCCTCGGGCGACCGCCCGGCGGTGGGTGACCTCCTTGATGGCGCCATCGGTGGCCCGGGCGTTCGCCAAAGGGTCGAGGAAGCGCCGCGCGCTCATGGGCGACCGTGCTCCGCGACGGGTCCACCGGCACGGCTCATCGGGCGCGCCGCTCCATCAACTCGGTCAGGAACGCCTCGAAGGGCTCGCCCAGGTCGTCACGGGCCAGGGCCAGCTCGACGGTGGCCCGCAGGTAGTCCAACTTTGCGCCGATGTCGAAGCGACCCTCGGAGAACACGTACCCGAACACCTCACCGGTGTCGATGAGCTTGGCGATGGCGTCGGTGAGCTGGATCTCGCCGCCCACACCCGGTTCGAGCCCGTCGAGCACGTCGAAGATCTCGGGGGTGAACACGTAGCGGCCCATCACCGCCATCGTCGAGGGCGCGACCTCCGGCGCGGGCTTCTCCACGATGCTGTGGATCTGCACCACCCCGGGTTCGGAGCCCGGGTCGGCCCCGCCGATGTCGGCGCACCCGTAGGAACTGATCTCTTCGCGGGGCACGTCACGCAGCGCGACCACCGGAGCGTCGTGGACGCCGTGGGCGGCGATCATGGCCCGCAGCACCTTGGAGTCGTCGACCATCAGGTCGTCGCCGAGCATGACCGCGAAGGGTCGGTCGCCGACGTGTTTGCGGGCCACCGACACCGCGTGGCCCAGCCCCAGAGGCTCCCCCTGGCGCACGTAGTGGATGTCGGCGAGGTCCGCGAGGTCCCGCACCGTGGACAGCATCCGGTCCTTGCCCTTGGCCTCGAGGAAGTACTCGAGCTCGAACTGCCGGTCGAAGTGGTCCTCGATGCTGCGCTTTCCCCGGCCGGTGATGATGAGGATGTCGTCGATCCCGGCCTGGACCGCCTCTTCGACCACGTACTGGATGGCCGGTTTGTCGACGACGGGGAGCATTTCCTTGGGTTGGGCCTTGGTCGCCGGCAGAAAGCGGGTGCCGAGGCCGGCCGCCGGGATCACCGCGCATCTGACATCGCTGCTCACGTGTTGCGAACTCCTTGTCGAGGATGTTCCGCTCCCACCCGGTCCAAGGCCGGGTCCCGGTGCGCCTCATGTTACCGGAGCGTTACCTGAGCGGCCCGACGGCTCGTCCGCCGGTGTCGGGCGGGTTCGCCCCGATGGGGTCCGGGCCCGGTATGCTGGCAGTCGACGTGGTCGAGTGCCAGCCACGCCCGATGCGCCGCCGGCGCCAGGGCACCCTCGGCGGCAGACCACCGGTTTCCGCGTCGGGTGTCGTTCCCGCTGGTTCGTCAGAGGTCTTCCATGCCCACCTATGAATATCGATGCGCCGACTGTGGCCACAACTTCGACATCGTCCAGTCCTTCAGCGACGATGCGCTCACCGAGTGCCCCGAATGCGGCGGCCGGCTCAAGAAGGTCTTCGGCTCGGTGGGCATCGCGTTCAAGGGCTCCGGGTTCTACGTGAACGATTCGGGTGCCAAGGCGTCGTCGAGCGGCTCTGACTCGTCGAGCAGCTCTGACTCGTCGTCGTCATCCGGGTCGTCGTCCTCGGACTCGTCGAAGGCCACGGCCGGATCGTCGGCGTCGTCCTCGTCGGACTGATCAGGCCGCCGACTGAGCGTCGCTGGTCCCACCGGCACGCCCGCCGCCGGAGCGCCCGGCGGCCCGGGCCTTGGCCCGGTTGTGGGGGCCACACAGCGGCTGGAGGTTGTCGATGACGGTCGGTCCACCGGCCTCGTAGGCCACGACGTGATCGACCTGCAGCAGGACTCGGCTCCGGCAGCCCGGATGGGCGCACTCGGTGAAGCGTTCGTCGACGACCCGGCGTTGCCGACGCGTGGGGAAGCGACGGCGGGGGCTCGCGTCGATGGGTTTTCGTTGGGCGTCGAGCATGAGCAGCGACACGAACGATTCGGGTAACAGGCGGGTGACGGCGTGGTCGGTGAGCGGGGTGCCGTCGGCCAGGGAGTTGCCGGTGTCACGGACGTGGATGACGACCTCGGGTCGGACCAGGCCGGCGGGACCTCCGGTGGTCGCGATCCGCACCAGCGCGTCGGCACGTTGCTGGCCCAGGCTCGGGTGCTGGTCGACTCCCGCGGGAGCCGCGTCGGCGACCCGGTGGGACGTGACGCTCTTGTCGATCACGGCACACACCGTGGCGGCGTCTGCCGGGGCGAGTCGGGCGGTGATGGTGACCATGCCGTCGGGATCGGTGCGCCAGGAGAGGTGCCGTTCACGCTGGTGGCGCCGTTCGATCTCGTCTTCGGACTCGGTGCGGTGGGACCATGCCGCGATCGCCATGCGCAGGCGCGCGGCGGGGGTGGTCGAGGCGAGCGCCACGAGTTCATCCACGTGGGCGGCGTTCAGGTGCGGCACCAGGACCCGCGCTTTGGAGTAGGAGACGTCGCCGGCGGCCATCGCGGTGGACAACTCCGGGAACTCGCGCATCGCCCGGGCGACACGGACCTGGTTGTGGGCCGTGACGAGCTCCACGTCGCAGGCGTCGGCGAGCCACGCCGCGCACGACAAGGCTCCGCGCAACGCCCAGGTTCCACGGGCGTCCAGTTCGCCGATCAGCACGAGCAGGTCGAAGGTCGCGGTCGAGAGCCGGTCCACCAGCGTGATGATCTGAACCTCCAGGTCGACCGACGCGACCTGGGCCACGTCACCAAAGGCGCCGGAGCCGCCGTGACTACCGCGCTCCCGCGGGAGCGATGTCTCGGATCCGGAGCTCGAGTCGGATGCTGGACGGGGAGCCGAATCGGCTTCGGGGCGACCGACTCCGGTTGGCTGAATCTTCTGCTTCACGACGACACCTCCTGAATGTCGAACTCGTTCGACATTCTCCTGCAGGGGTGTGACATTCGGCCGGTGGTCCTAGCCGACCATCGCAGGCGTGCGTGACTCCCACGGGAGTCCCCACGCGACCGGAGGCTCAGGCCAACAGCGCGTCGGGCGGGAGCGCCACGATGCCGGTCGCCCCCATGGCACGCAGCTCACCCAGACGCCGCCAAAGGTCCGAGGTGGCCACCACCAGGTGCACCGCCACCAGGTCGTCCCGACCGGCCAGCGGCAGGATCGTGGGCGCGGCCAAACCGGGAAAGATCGACCGGAGCTGGTCGATGCGATCGCTGGGAAGGTGCAGCATCACGTAGCGGTGCGCCGCCGCGTGCAACGCCGCGTCCAGGCGCAGCACCAGGTCGTCGAGCTCTGCGTTGCCGTCCCGGTAGCGCAGTTCGGCTTCGCACTCGGCGATGGTGGCCAGTACGGCGAGGCGGTTCTGGCGCAGGCTCGTGCCGGTCTCGGTGTTGTCGACGATCGCATCGGCGATGCCCGCGGCACACACGCCCTCCAAGGACCCGCCCATCGCCAGGATCGTCGCTTCCACCCCGTGGTCGGCGAGGAACCGCCGGGTCAGGTTGGGCATGTGGGTGGCGACCACCCCACCGGCGAGCGCCTCCAGCGAGGCCGGCCCGTCGTCTTCGCGTCCGGCCACCACCAGGGTCGACCGGGCCCGACCGAGCGCCAGGTTGGGCAGGTCGGCCACGTCGTGTTCGAGCGAGATGTCGGTGGCCAGGAACGCCGCGTCGAGCGTGCCCGCGGCCAGCGCGGCCGCCGCGTCGCGGGGCCGCATCTCGATGAGTTCCAGGTCGTCGACCTGCACGCTCGACCCCCGGCCGCGCAGCCCCGCCAGCGGGTACCCGGCCGCGCCGAGCAGGTCGAGGGTCGCATCGCGGAGCCGGCCCTTCGAGGGCACCGCCACCCGGGTTCCGGTGCGCGTGGTCACGGCGCCTCCCCGGCGTCGGTAGGGCGGCCCGGCTCGTCCGGGCGGTGACGTGCCCGCAGTTCGGCCTCCACATCGGCCCATGCCACACCGGCCCCAACGAGCCCGGCGAGCAGGTGGAAGACCAGATCAGCAGCCTCCTCGACGGTCCGGGCCGGCTCCGGGGTGGCCGCACCCAGCTCCAGGCAGACCTCGAAGGCTTCTTCCATGATCTTGCGTTGCGCCAGCACCGGATCGTCGAGCACCCGCCGCGAGTAGGACCCTTCGGGCGCGTCGGTGAGCCGGGCGCGCAGGAACGCGTCCAGTTCCGCGAGAAACGAGGGATCGGCGGTCACGGTCAAGCAGCGTAGAAGCCCGGGGCGGCCCGACCGAAGCAGGTATGGGCTTCTCCTCAGGTGACGCGCCCCGCCGGACCCCGATGGGTCGACCGGTCGGGCGACCGTGCGCTACAGACCCGAGACGGTCAGGTCGCGGATGACCAGGCTGACCCCGGCGGCACCCATGGGGAGCCACTCGACGTCGTTGCCGATCGCGGTGATGTCCTGGAGCATCCGCTGCAACGTCGAGGCGATGGTGAACTCCTTGAGCGGTTCGCCCAGCTCGCCGCCGACGATGCGCAGACCCTCGGCGCCGGTGGAGAAGTCACCGCTGACCGGGTTGACCCCCGAGTGCAGTCCCTTCACCGACGACACCAGGATCCCCTCACCGACCTCGCCGAGCAGCGCGGCCTGGTCCTGGGTGCCTGGGCTGAGCTGCACCGCCCGGGCGCCGACGCCGGGGGTGGACTTGAAGCCCCGGACCGCCGATCCCGTCGAGGTCGTCCCGGCCCGGCGGGCCGAGTAGGTGTTGTGCAGGAACATCTGCAGCTCGCCACCCTCGATCAGCACGTTGCGACGGGTGGCGAGACCCTCGCCGTCGGCTTCGGTCGCCCGGTAGGCCCGCGGGTCGGTGGGGTCGTCGACGAGGGTGACGATCGGGTTCGCGATGGTCTCGCCCAGGCGGCCGGCGAACAGCGAGCGACCCTTGTTGACCGCCTCGCCGTTCATCGTGCCCGCCACGATCCCCAGGAACTGCGCGGTCACGAACGGGTCGAGCACCACGGTCATGCGGCCCCCCGAGGGTTTGACCGCGCCCAGCAGCCGGGTGGTGCGACGGGCCGCGTCGCCCGCAGCGGAGGCCACGTCCAGGTCGGCGGGTTCGCGGCCCACCGAGAATCCGAAACCGGTCTTGGTCTCCTCCCCCTGTTTCGCGAGCGGGTAGGCGCCCACGTAACAGGCCGATTCGCGCCCCGACGAGCGGATGCCGGTGGTGGTGACCACGACGCCTTCGCCCACGGCGTCGCCGTACTCGGCGGATTCCACCCCGGTGATGCGGTCGTCCGCGGCGAGCACCGACGCCTCCAGCTCCAGCGCCATGGCGACCTTGTCCTCGGTGGGCACCTGCTCCAGCGACTCCCGGTACAGGTCCAACTCGGGCACCGGCACCCCGTCGGGCACGGCCAGACCCAGGAACTCGTCCTCGGTGGCGAAGGTGGCGTTGTCGCGGGCCTCGGCGAGCACCTCGCCCAGCACGTCGGGGTCCAGCGACCCCGCGTAGGCGAAACCCTGGCGGTTGCCGCTGATCACCCGCACCCCCACCCCGGCGGTGCCGGCGGTGGACAACGACTCGATGTCGCCCTCGTAGACCCGGACCTCGGTCTCGCTGCTGCGCCCGACCACGACCTCGACCTCTTCGTCGTCGCGGGCCCAGCCGATCACCCGGTCCGCGAGCTCGAGCAGTTCGGAGCTCATGCGGCCTGACCCCCGATGGTCAGACCGGTCGGGACCCGCAGGGTGGGCACGCCGTCGCCCACGGGCACGCCTTGGCCGTCCTTGCCGCAGGTGCCGGGCGGGCCGAAGGCGAAGTCGTCGCCCACCGCGTCGATCGCGGCCAGCACGGCGGGGCCGTTGCCGATCAGGTTGCCTTCACGCAACGGCTCGGTGATCTCGCCGTTCTCGATCAGGTACGCCTCGGTCATGCCGAACACGAAGTCACCCGTGGCGGTGTTGACCTGGCCGCCGCCCAGGCGGGCGATGTAGACGCCGCGCTCGGTGCCGGCGACGATGTCGGCGGGGTCGTCGGGTCCGTTCAGGATGAACGTGTTGGTCATCCGCACCATGGGCAGGTGCTGGTAGCTCTGGCGCCGGCCGTTGCCCGAACGCTCCCGGCCCTCCTTGCGGGCTCGCAGGAAGTCCCACATGTAGTCGGTGAGCACCCCGTTCTCGATCAGCACGTTGCGCTGGGCGGGGGTGCCCTCGTCGTCCACGGCATAGGCCCCCCATTCACCGGCGACGGTTCCGTCGTCGATGAGGGTGACCAGCTCGGAGGCGACCTTTTCACCGCGGCGCCCGGCGAAGACCGAGGCCCCCTTGGCGATCAGATCGGCCTCCAGACCGTGACCGCAGGCCTCGTGGAACAGCACGCCGCCACCTCCCGGCCCGATCACCACCGGCATCTCCCCGGTGGGGGCGGGCCGCGCCGCGAGCTTGGTACGGGCCCGTTGGGATGCAGCCCGGGCGAGCTCCTCGACGTCGTAACGGTCGAACAGCTCATGACCCACGGTGTGGCCGACGGCTTCGCGGCCGGTCTGCATGCCGGTGTCGCCGGTGGCGACCGCGCCCACGCTGAACAGCGTGCGGGTCTGGTCGTCGCCGGTGAGTAGTCCGTCGGAGTTGGCGATCAGCAACCGCCGACGGGAGTCTCCGTAGTTCACCGCGACCTGGGAGATCTCCGAGCCGCCGGAACGGGCGGCCTCGTCGGCACGTTGCAGCAGCGCCACCTTGTCGGCCTTGGCGACGTCGCCGGGTCGGATCCGGGGCGGCGACGGATGCGGCACCTCGTGGGCCTGCAGCGCCACCTCGTGGACGCCACCGTCGTCGCTGCGCGCCGCGGCGGCCGCGGCGCGGGCGGCGGCGGCCAGCCCCTCGGCACTCAGGTCGGCGGTGTGGGCGAACCCGGTGGTGTCACCGCGCACGACCCGGATGCCGGCGCCCCGGTCCCGGCCCGACACCAGCTCCTCGATCCGACCGTCGTCGAGGTGGGCGGACGTCGACGTCTTGTCCTCGGCGAACACCTCGGCGAATTCACCGCCGGTCCGCAGCGCTTCGGCGAGCGTCGCCGACAGCGTGTCGTGATCGATCAGATCGGGAAGGCTCACTGAGATCTCCTTGGGGGCGCTCACCGCGCCGGTGACAGCGACTCGGGCGAGGCCTGGAGACCGCCGAATGGCGTTGGCCTCGCCGCGACGTGAACCCTTATCGTACCTGGATGCCCGCAGAGCCCGGTCCGGTGCGGTCCGGGGTATTCGCCGCCGGTCGAGGCCGCCGGAGATGACCTCGGAGTCGATCGCGCTCGACGCGTCCGACCAGACGCCGGCCTGGCGCCGGCTCCCCGACGAGGCCACCGCCCGACGGCGGCTGCGGTGGTGGCGCGAGTTGCTGCTGGTGGTGGTGCTGTACCAGGTGTACAGCCTGGTGCGGAACACCTTCGGTTCGTCGGGCAACTCGGTGAACTCGGAGGTCTCGCCCGACGCGGTTGCGGTCGCCCTGGGTCACGCCCACGACGTCATCGAGATCCAGAAGCGTCTCGGGTTGTTCTTCGAACCCGAGCTGCAGCAGTGGTATCTGGGCCTTCCCGGCCACGGCCTGATCAAGTTCTGGAACATCTACTACGGATCACTGCACTTCATCGTGCCGGCGGTGGTCCTGATCTGGTTGTTCCGTCGATTCCCCCGTGACTACACGATCTGGCGCAACGCGCTGGTGTTCACCACGGTGCTGGCGTTGATCGGCTTCGCGTCGTTCTCGTTGATGCCACCACGGTTGTTGGATCACGCCGGGGAGTTCGGCGGGTGCAGCCTGCCCGCCTCGTTCGTGGCCGAGGATCCACGACTGGCCTGCCAGCACTTCGGGTTCGTGGACACCCTCGACGTGTACGGCGGGCTGTGGAGCTTCGGCAGCACCGCGATGGCGCGGGTGTCGAACCAGTTCGCCGCCATGCCGAGCCTGCACGTGGGCTGGTCGGTGTGGTGCGCGCTCGTGGTGGTGCCGCGGGCTCGGCGGCGTTGGGTCCGGGCGCTGATGGTGGCCTACCCGATCGCGACGTTCTTCTGCATCCTGGTGACCGGCAATCACTACTGGCTCGATGCCGTGGGTGGTCTGGTGACGCTGGCGCTGGGCACGCTGGTGGGCTGGCTCCTGGCGATCGCGGTGCACCGCTGGGCCGACCGCCGCGACGCCCGGCGGGACGCGGAGGAGCGCCCGGAGGTGTCACCGGTGGCCGGGGCGGGCTGATTCGCAGCTCTCGGCGGACCAGTGGATCCTCGACGCGATCCGCCACGCGACGCCGAGGGCGCTTCGGGGAGTAGCCTGGGGGATCGGCAGCTCCGCAGTCCCGGGCATGCCCTGTAGCCGAACATCGAGGCGATCGAGTGCCCGAGTATCTCTCCAGCATCCACTCCCCCCGTGACCTGCGGCGGCTCGACTACCCCGAGCTGGAGTCGCTGGCCGCGGAGATCCGCCACTTCATCGTCAACTCGGTCGCCGCCAACGGCGGTCATCTGGGCTCCAACCTCGGCGCGGTCGAGCTGACCATGGCGCTGCACCGGGTGTTCCACTCCCCCGACGACGTGATCCTGTTCGACACCGGCCACCAGGCCTACGTCCACAAGATCCTCACCGGCCGTCAGCACGGTTTCGACGCGTTGCGCCAGCCGGGCGGCCTGTCGGGCTACCCGAGCCGGGCCGAATCCGAACACGACTGGATCGAGAACTCCCACGCCTCCACCGCGGCGAGTTACGCCTTTGGTATCGCCACCGCGTTCGACCAGCTCGACGTGCACGACCGCCGGGTCGTCGCGGTGATCGGCGACGGCGCCATGACCGGCGGTCTCGCCTACGAGGCGCTCAACAACCTGGGCCACTCGGGGCGTCGGGCCGTCATCGTGTTCAACGACAACGGGCGCAGCTACGCGCCGACGGTGTCGCGCATCTCCGAAGGCGTCGCCCGACTGCGGATGCACCCGTCGTATCTGCGCCAGCGGGCCAAGATGTCACGGCTGGTGCGCGACGTGCCCGTGGTGGGCGACCACCTCGCGTGGGGAATCGAAGGGGCTCTGACCGGGCTGCGCGACATGATCGAGCCGACCGCGTTCTTCGAGACCCTCGGTGTGCGCTACGCCGGCCCCTTCGACGGACACGACCAGGAGGCCCTGGAACGGGCGCTGCGCAACGCCGCCGACTACGGCGAAGGTCCCGTGGTGGTGCACGTGCTCACCCAGAAGGGCCGCGGGTACCCGCCGGCCGAGGACGACGAGGAGAAGTGCCTGCACGACACCCGGCGCTTCAACCCCGAGATCGGCCCCCAGCACGTTCCCGGCGGCGCCCCCTCCTACACCGGCGCCTTCACCGAGGCGCTCATCAAGGAAGCCGACGCGCACCCCGAGATCGTCGCGATCACCGCGGCGATGCCCGGCTCCACGGGTCTGCTCCCCTTCGCAGACCGCTTTCCCGGCCGGCTCATCGACGTGGGCATCGCCGAGCAGAACGCGGTGACCGCCGCCGCGGGCATGGCCATGGCCGGGCTGCGACCGGTGGTCGCGATCTACTCGACGTTCCTGACCCGCGCGTTGGACCAGAGCATCTACGACGTGGCCATGCACGGCCAGAAGGTGATCTTCGCGATCGACCGGGCCGGGGTGACCGGACCCGACGGTGCCTCCCACCACGGCATGTTCGACCTGGTGTGGATGTCGAAGGTGCCCGGCATGACCGTGTTCGCCCCGTCGTCGTATCAGGAGCTGCAACAGATGCTCCACGACGCGGTGGAGTCAGCCGAGGGTCCCGTGGCGATCCGCTGGCCCCGCACCCCGGCGACCATGGTCGACGAACACGCGGTCGGCACCGGGTTCGACGCCCGGCTGGTGCGTTCGGACGACGGTGCCCGGGTGTGCCTGATCGCGGTGGGCAAGATGCTCGGCGAAGCCGAAGCCGCCGCGGATGAACTGGCTGCCCGGGGCGTCGCCACCACCGTGTGGGATCCCCGCGTGGTGCAGCCGCCGGACCCGACGATGATCGCGAACGCCGCCCACCACGATGTGGTGGTGACCATCGAGGACGGGCTCGCCGAGGGCGGGGTCGGTTCGCTCATGGGCGCCCGCATCACCGAAGCCGCCGCCCGTGACGGCGCGGCGCGTCCCCCCTGGGTGCTCAACCTGGGCCTGCCCCGGGAGTTCCTCACCCACGGTGACCCGGACGCCATGCTCGCCGACGCCGGGCTCGACGCCGCCGGCATCGTCGACACGGTCACGGCTCGCCTGCACTGACCCCCCGTCGCCCGCCTGGGAGCGCGCCGTTTCAGCGCCACGCGCGCGTCAGGCGCGGGCGGCACGCGAACGGCGACGCGGGGTGCGGTTCGTTCAGGCCGACGACACCGTGGTGGCGCCGTCGTCGGAGGTGAAGTAGGGATTCTCACCCGCGGCGTGGTCGGTGACGTCGACGACCTCGGTGACCTGGGGAACCCGCTCGATGATCGTCTTGGTGATGCCGCTCTTGAGGGTCAGCCAACTGATCGAACAGCCGTGACAGCCCCCGCCCATCTGCACGAACACCCGGGTGCCCTCCACGCCCACGAGCTGCGCGTACCCACCGTGCTGGTCCAGCATCGGGTTGACGATCCGGTCGATCACCAACGACACCGCCTCGGCCAGATCGCCGTCGGCGGCCAGGTCGACCCCGTCGAGCGGGTCCGGTTTGTTGGGATTGCGCAGCACCAGACCGCCCTGGTCCGGGTCGTCGGGCAGATCCAGGGTCGCACCCGTGAGGGGTTCGACCGATGCGGCCGGCACGACGACGCGGAGCCCGTCGTGCTCCGCCAGCACGTCGCCGTCGGCCATCTCCCCGACCGACTCGAACGCCAGGTCATAGGCGTAGTCGGAGCCGTTCGCCCCGGTCACCTGCACCCACAACGCCAGATCGTCGGCGTCGTCCTCGGCGATGAGGAGGTTGCGGATGTCGTGGACCGCCCGAGGGGTCACGGTCAACACGGAGAGGTTCGTCGTGGCATCCATTGCGGATCCGAGCCTACCGTGGCTCCCCGCCGGCGCGGCTCGTACGACGGCCCGTCACTCGGCGGGGTGGTTCGGTTACGGTGAGTGCCCGTGAGTCTCCGGGTCGGCATCCACGAACGCTGGAGCGATCGGGAAACGGGAACGTTCTACTGTCCCGGCTGCGGTTCCGAGCGGGTCTACCGGCACCGCCGGTCCCGCAACTGGGTGCACCTGGGCATCCCCTTGATTCCGCGCCAGATCGTGTCCGAGGTCTACGTGTGCCAGGGCTGCCACCGGGTCTATGACGAGCACGTCATCACCTCACCGCCCACCTCCGACCTCGCCACCCGTCTGCAGCGCATCACCCGCGCCGCCGCGGTGGTGGCCGTGCTCGACGGTGACCCCTACGAACCGGCGAGTCGGCGGGTCGCGGTGACCGTGATCCAGGGCGCCGGGCTGCCGCACTACACCACCACCGACCTGGACGCGGACCTGCGCAGCATGGACGTGGACAACCTCGAGGCCGAAGCGGCGCAGCTGACCATCGACATGGAGCCCGCCGCCCGGGAACGGCTCGTGATCGCCATCGGCCACGTCGCCACCGCCACCGGCGAACTGACCGCGTCGAACCGCACCATGATCGACCGCCTGGCCCGGGCGATGGACATGACTCCGGGCGTGGTGCACCGGATCCTGACCCGCCTGGAACAGGACGCTGCCAACATCGCCGCGTTCTCCGACCGGCACGGCACCATCGAGCCACCCGCGGGCGACGCCGGGGGCGGACCCGCCCGGTAGCCTGAGCGGATCGGCCGGCGCCCGAGCAGGCGACGCGCGTTCGTTGGAGGTTCGGTGACCAGGCACATCCCGCTGGGGCGCATCTGGGGGATCCGTGTAGGTCTGAGCTGGTCGGTGCTGCTGATCGCGGCCTTCTACGTGTACGTGCTGGCCACCTACCAGTTTCCCCGCACCGCCTTCTACCAGTCCGACACCGCCTACTGGGTGGCCGGGATCGTGGGAGCACTCGGGTTCTTCTTCAGCCTGTTCGTCCACGAGATGAGCCACGCGCTCGTCGCCAAGGCCCGTGGCATCGAGGTGCGCGGCATCACCCTGTGGCTGCTCGGTGGCTACGCGGAGCTGGGCAGCGAACCCGCCACGCCCGGCCAGCAGTTCGGCATCGCCGCGGTCGGGCCGGTGTCGAACCTGGCGCTGGCGGCGGTCTTCTGGGTCATCCACCTGGGAATCGCCGACGAACCCGGCCTGTTCACCGCCACGGTGGAAACCTCGGGACTCGTCGCGGTGGTGCTGGCGTGGTTGGCCTTCGTGAACCTGCTGCTGGGCGCGTTCAACCTGCTGCCCGCGGCGCCGCTGGACGGCGGCCAGCTCTTCAGCGCCGGGGTGTGGGCGGTCACCGGCGACCGCCAACTGGCCCGCCGCTGGGCGGCCTACGCGGGCATCGCGCTGGGTACGGCCGCGGTGACCTACGGCTTCGTCCTCATGAACTCGGACGACTCCTTCAGCGGCGTGTGGCTGTTCATCATCGGGTTCTGGATCATCTCGGTCGCCGCGACCGACGCGCGTCGTGCCGGTGCCGAGGTCGCCCTGTCGGCGAGCACCGCGGCGCAGATCATGCGGCCCGCGCCGCCGATCCTGCCCGCCTCGGTACCCATGGACCAGGCCTTCGCGGCGGGCGCACCCGAACCGATGGCCACGGTGTTCTGCGCCCAGGCCCCCGACGGGCGGATCACCGGATTGTTGACCGCTGCGCAGATCCGCAACACCGACCAGGTGAGCCGGGCGACGATCCCCCTGGGCCAGCTCGCCTTTCCCATCGACCGGATCCCCCTGGCCCGCACCGGCGAGTCCAGCCTGGACCTGGTCGACCGGCTGCGCGACAACCCCTCGGGTCAGGTGCTGGTGCTGCACGACGACGGTCGGGTCGCCGGAACGGTCGGGGTGGCCGAGATCGAACGGGCCGCACTGCGCCGGCCCGGCCAGATGCCCGCGGGCACCGGAGCGCCGGGGTAGCGTCGGCGCCCATGTCCGAACCCGCCCTGCCCAGCTACCGCCTGGACGGCACCATCGCCGTCATCACCCACGACGACGGCAAGGCCAACGTCGTGGGACCCGCCACGATCGCCGCCTTGCACGAACACCTGGACCGGGCCGCGGACGAAGCCCGCGGGGTGGTCCTCGTGGGGCGTGAAGGACGCTTCTCGGCCGGGTTCGACCTGGGCGTGATGACCTCGTCGGACGACGCGATGCGCGCGCTGGTCTCCGACGGCGCCGAGCTGCTGTGCACCATGTACGAGTACCCGCTGCCCATCGTGGCCGCCTGCACTGGCCACGCGCTGGCCATGGGCGCACTGTTGCTGCTCGCCAGCGATGTACGGGTGGGCGCCGAGGGCCCGTTCAAGATCGGGCTCACCGAGGTCGCCATCGGCATGCCGCTGCCGATCTTCGTGATCGAATTCGCCCGCGACCGACTCCTGCCCACCGCGTTCACCCGGGCCACGCTCGGCGCGCAGACCTTCGACCCGGCCGGGGCGGCCGCGATCGGCTACCTGGACGAGACCGTGCCTGCGGAGCGGTTGCTGGCCACCGCGATGGACCGGGCCAACACGCTGGCGGCCTACCGCACCGGGGCCTTCGCCCGGTCCAAGCAGCTCGCCCGGGAAGCGCTGTGTGTGCAGGTGCGCGCCACCCTGGACGAGGACGTGGCCACCCTGCAGGGCCCCGACGCCTGAGCCGGATCGCGCCGGTCGGCGATCGAACCGGGAAGTCAGCCCGTGTAGACGGGCCGGGCGCGCACCGGCGTGGCCGGCGGGGGGTCACCGGGGCCGCCGTCGGAGGGTTCCGAGCCCGGGTCCGGATCGTCACCGGGGTCCGTGGGCGGCACCGGTGCGGTGCGGGGCACCATCGAGCCGTCCACGCACACGGTGGCTTCCACCTCGGCTCCGTCGCTGAGCACCGACGCACCGGGGGCGGGTACACCGGCGAACCGGTCGGCCATCCAAGAGGTCATGTCGGTCAACGACGGGCCGATCACCCCCGCGTGGGACTGGCCCGGGTAGAGCCAGCGTTCCAGGGTCTGGCCGATCGCGCAGGACTGGTCGGCCAGGAGCTGCGACGAGGGTGCCGGGATCTGTTCGTCGGCCCCGCCGTGGATGATCAGCAGCGGCGCGTCGGCCGGATCGGTGAAGTTGCCCGGATCCTGGGCCCGGATCAGCGGACCCCACACCGGATTGGCCAGCGGGTTGAAGGTGCCGTCGGGCTGGGTGACCATGAGCGACTCGACGTCGATGCCTTCGGACTCGTCGGCCAGGAAACCGGTGCACCCCTGATCCACCAGGTCGACCATGGCGATGCCCTCGGGGTTCAACACCTCCGACAGGGGCGCCTCGGCGTCGCCGTAGGCGGCGTTGATCGCGGCGGCGACCATCAACAGGTAGTACTTGTAGGGGCTTTCCACCAGGAATGCGTAGACCAGGTCCAACTGCGAGGGCGGCGCGCCGGCGACCACCCCAACCAGGTTCAACTCCGGCGCCCAGGACTCGGCGATGTCCAGCGAGAACATGGCGGCGTGGCCGCCTTGGGAGTGGCCCCAGACCACGTAGTCCGAGCCGAGGTCGGCATGCAGGTTGCGGGCGGCACGCACGATGTCGATCGTGCCCCGGGCCTCGGAGTCACCCACGATGTAGGGGTGGCGTCCCGGGGTACCCAGCCCCTCGTAGTCGGTGGCAACGACCGCCCAGCCCCGGTCCAGGAAGTTGTTGGCGAAGGGCACCGCGTCGAGGGGGTCCAGCGACGGCGCGCAGGCATCGGCGATGCCGGTGGTGCCGTGCGCCCAGGCGACCACCGGGTGGCCGCCGGGCGGCGCCGGGGTGTCGGGAACTGCGATGATCCCGGTGACCGCGATGGTTTCCCCGCTGAGCGAGATCGAGGTGTACATGACCCGCTGCATGGTGCCGTGGAGACCCGGGGCCGGCACGTCTTCGACGTCGACGACCGTGCCGGGTCCGTCGGTGGGCAGCGGGTCGGGGACGTCGTAGAAGGGCGGCAGGGTCGCGGCGCCCGGGCTGGCGGCGGGCACGGCGCTGGCGATGACCAGGAAAGCGGCGCTGCACACCGCGGAGATGCGGACTCTGAGCCTGGTCATGGGTTCCCCTTGTCTGCGTGGCGGCGCCGACGGCCGTCGGGGCCTCGGACGCGAGCTTAGAACCTGCTTTCCCGGTTCGACGCCGCGCCGCGACGGCGTGGACGCAATCGGTCGACGCCGGCACGGGCGAGCCGGCTCAGCCCGGCACCACCGACCCGCACCAGCCGGGTCGCTTTGGTCGCGGAGCGCCGCAGCGCGCCGCCGGTCAACCGTGGCGCATCGTGGTTGGCCTGCCACTCGTGGTAGACCCCGTCGGACCACTGCAGTGTGGCCACCCGGGCGAGGTCACGGGTCTTGACCCACAGCGGTGTTCCCGAGGCGAGAAAACCCCGCACCGACCACCACCGGGGCTCGACCTCCCAGACCGGACGGGCGGCGCGCAGCGCGGCCAGGTCGGCGCCCTCGGCGAGCGCCGCCAGGGCCAGGTCCCAGACCCGACCCACGCCCAGGTCGGCGGCCAGGCGCGCCGCGCGGTGACGGTCGGCGTCGTCGAGGGCGGCCACACCCCGGCGCCAGTCGTCGAAGCTGCGATCCTCGGGTTCGAAGCGGTTGACGGCCGCGTGGATCGCCAGGTGGACCGCATGGGCGGGTTCGTCCAGGACCGGCACCGACGCTCCGCCCACCGTCAGGTGCGTGCGGTGCGCGGCGAACAGCGCCCAGGCACGTCGGGGACTGCGGGTCACATACGGCAGGGTCAGGTGCAGATCCAGGTCCGGTTCGGCGTCCGGGTCCGGGGTGCGGTGCGGGGCGGTGCCGGCGGTGGGCGCGGTGGTGAACGCGTCGCTGTGGCCGTGGCGGTCGAAGCGGTGGTAGCCCGCGTCGCGCAGCAGCCGGGCGGCACGCCCGAACCGGGACGGGTCGACCAGCAGGTCGATGTCGGCGACGGGTCGGGGTTCGTCGGCGGCGTAGAGCCGCTGCCGGGTCACCGGACCCTTGAGCACGATCACGGCGATGCCCCGGGTGGCGAACCGTTCGACGATGCCGGGGACCTGGGATTCGATGCGGTCGGTGCGGTCCCGGGCGACGATCCCGGCGAACCGCTCCAGCGCGTCCTGGACCGACCCCGACGAGGGCTCGACCGGGTCGGCGGCGGCGGGCATGCGCCTAGACCGGGGAGATGGCCAGGTCCGCGCCGATCGCCAGGTGGTCCGACAACCGGACCAGCCGGTGGCGGCTGGAGGCGTGCGCAAAGCGCGGGAAGGCGTAGCGCCGCACCGAGGTCGCCTCGACCCGCACCCGTTGGGACGGGTCCGGATCGGCGAGGAACAGGTAGTCGATCCGTTCCCGTTCGGCGACCAGCGCCGGGTCGATCTGGTCGCGGGCCGCGGTCTGGGCCTCGTCGGGTTCGAGGTCGACGAGCGCGTCCGGGTCGTCGGGGTCGGTCTGGTCGGCGAACGAATCGGTGGGCGCGCCACAGGTGTGGCCCAGACCGGTGCCGTGGGTGGTCCACAGGTCCGTGAGCCCGATGCCGCCGAGCCGCTCGGTGAGGTCCCGGTACTGACGGTCGGCGCCCTCGGGGTAGGCCGGATCCTCCGCGGGGACGTTCATGTCGCCGACGACGGCGATCACGTTGCCCGGACGGTGCGAACGTTCGACGAAGGCCACCAACTCGTCGAGCTGGGCCATACGGAGGCGGTGCCTGCGGCGGGGGTCGACGGCGGTGGTGCCCCCCAGCAGACCCGAACCCCACAACAGGTGGGTGCTGTAGAGCTCGAGGTTGCCGCCGGACACGTCGTCACCCAGGCCGATCTCGGTGAGCAGCACGCCCTTGTTCGACAGGGAATCCGCGTCGTAGAGGTACGAGCCGCGCGCGCGGAACCGGTGGGTGGAGCGGCGCACGATCCGGGGCCCGTCCACCAGGGTGAACAGTCCGCTGGAGGAGAACCCCAGGGGGCCACGGATCAGCGAGCGGCCCGGACCGGCGGCGGTGTTCACCGTGGGAGTGCCCCAGGCCGTCAGGATGCGTTTCTTGTCGGCTTCTTCGAACACCTCCGACAGGGCGGCGACATCGAAGCGCCGACTGAGGGCCGCGCCGATCGCGATCGCCCGTTCGGCCACCGAAGGCGCCGCGAGGTCCGCGACCGGCGGCAGGCCCGGACCGCCCGAGATCGGGTGGGGGTGCAGCAGAAAGGTGTTCCAGAACACCAGACGGAGGGTCTGTGGATCGGTCATCTGGGCCCGGATTCTACGCCCGGTGCCTCCAAGCGGGTCAGACGCGCGGATCCCGGCGGGTCACGAGCCCGCCTCCGGACAGGAAATGGCCGGTCAGGGTGCGGTCCAGATGCTCGACTCGCCAGCGCAGCATCCGCTCGAACAACTCGGCGAGCACGGTCGAACAGTCGGAGTCCGCGGCCCGGTTCGTGATCTGGCCCGGGTCGGCCCGCAGGTCGAACAGCAGCGGTGGCAGGATCTCGGGCGGGGCACCGAAGTGCACCAGCTTCCAGTCGGGAGTGCGCAGCACCCCGACGCAGCACTGTTCCATGGTCAGACCGAACACGTCCTCGGCCAGATGCCCCACGGGATCGCGGAAATCCCACTCCCAGTGGGCGTCGCGCCGCCACGGCGTGGGGGTGTGCGGATCGGTGCCGTGCAGGAACGGCTGCAGGGCCCGCCCGTCACACTGCAGGGGCACCTCCAGGCCCATCCAGGCGCACAGGGTGGGCAGCACGTCGACGTGTTCGGTGACCTCGTCGACCACACGGCCACGGGTGGCGTCGGCCTCGGAGCGGGGGTCCACCACGATCATCGGCACGTGGTAGCTCTCGTCGTACCAGGCCAGCTTCTGGACCAGCCAGTGATCGCCGCCCTGTTCGCCGTGGTCCGAGGTCAACACGACCAGGGTGTCCTCCAACAGACCCTGGACCCCCATCCAGTCGAACAGCTCGCCGAGTCGGTCGTCGACCTCGGCCATCGCGCCCCAGTAGGTGGCCCGGAGCTGACGACGGTCACGCTCGTCGGTCGGACATCCCACGCCCGGCAGCGAGATCGCCGCGCCGGCCAGGGGGTGCAGCGCCATCTCGTCGTCGCGGTCCGCACACCCGGCGAAGTCACCGCCCTCGTCGGCGTCGTAGACGTCGTGGTACCCCTCGGGGTTGCGGTAGGGCGGGTGGGGGCGGATGAAGCTCAGGTGCGCGAACCAGGGGCCATCGGCAGCGCCGTGGTCGAGCCAGTCCCGGAAGGCCTCGACGACCATGACGGTCTCGGAGTGCTCCGCGGCAAACCGCGTGGGCGCCCAGGTCTCGCCGTGGTCCTCCGCGCCCGGGTAGCGGTCACGGGGCAGGTAGAGGTCCTGGGGGTTGGCGGGCACGTCGACGCCGCGGGCCGCCAACCACTTGGCCCAGGCGGGCGACCCGGCCGAATCGGGGTTGAACAGCACCGCGTCGAAGCCGGGCAGCACCTCTTCGTAGGTGGTCAGGCGCGGGTCGTCCGGCGGCAGGGTGCGGGGATCCAGCGAGGTGTCGGTGTAGCCGAACAGCGCCGGGTTCTCGTATCCGGCGAGTCGTGCCTGCCGGGCGGTGTTGGTGAAGCGATCGTCCAGCGGCGTGCCGTTGAGGACCGACCGGTGGTTCTGGGCGTACATGCCGGTGTGGAGCGTGGCGCGGCTCGGACCGCAGGGGGCGATGTTGGCCCAGTGGTTGGCGAAGCGAACCCCCCGCGCCGCCAGTCGATCCAGGTTCGGGGTCCGTACGACCGGATGGCCCGCCGCCGACAGGCAGTCGCCCCGCCACTGGTCCACCGTGATGAACAGCACGTTGCCCCGCGGGGCGGCGTCGCGGCCCGCGGGCACGCTGCCTGTGGGCACGCCACCGCCGGTTGTGCTCATGGTCGCCCATCCTTCCACCTGCGCGGTCGGGAGTCGCAGAATCCCTGTGCGGTACCGTTCACTCAACAGGTCGGCCCTGGTAGCTCAGATGGATAGAGCAACCGCCTCCTAAGCGGTAGGTCGCCGGTTCGAATCCGGCCCAGGGCACCAGCGGCGCGCCGGGACCAGTCGGCCGGGACGTCCACCGCGGGTTGCTACCGTTCGCTCATGCGTCTGCGGACGGGACTTGTCGTGGCGGTCATGGCCGCGCTGTCGATCGGTCCCATCGCGCCGGTGGGCGCCGACACCGAGGATCCCGCGTCCCGACACGTCGTCCTGATCGGCTTCGACGGGTTCGACCCCGACTATCTGGGCCGTGCTCCCACCCCGAACATCGACGCCCTGGCAGCCCGGGGCGCGATCGGCACGACCCGTTCGGTCATGCTGCCGATCACCAACCCATCGTTCACCGCGATCGTGACCGGGGCCTGGCCCGACCGCAACGACAACCTGGCCTACTGGTGGGATCGAACGACCAACAGCTACCAGGGCCAGTCCCGCCGCTCACCCCTGCCCAGCATCGCCGACGCGGTCGTTGCCGCCGGGGGCACCGTGGGCGCGGCGCAGTACTTCATCCTGCAAGGCAATGGCACCGACTACGGCGTCCCTGGCGCGCTCTACACCCAGCCCGGTGGACCCTGCAGCCGCCGCTTCGACGACGCCATCGCAATGCTCACCGGGCAGCCCGTCGAGTCCGGCGGCTCGCTGGTCACCGTGCCCCAGATCCCCACGCTCTTGTCGGTGTACTGCGACGACCTGGACGCGATCGGGCACGCCGATGGGGCCGAAAGCGACCTGATCCCCGCGGCGCTGGTCGAGCTCGACGCGCAGGTCGGCCGCTTGCTCACCGCCCTCGAGGACGTGGGTATCGCCGAGTCGACCACGGTGGTGCTCAGCGGCGACCACGGCATGACCTCCTACGACCGGTCATTCGCACTGCCCCTGGACGCCGCTCTCAAGGCCGCCGGGTACCATCCCCAGTGGCTGTTCCTGAACGGCCAGGCGGTGGACCCCGGCAGCGACGTGGTGATCACTTCGACCGGTCGCAGCCTGTCGATCTACCTGGCCGGATCCCTGGAGGGCGATGCCGCCGCGTTGGCCGACATCGCAGCCATCGCCGCGGGAGTCGAGGGCACCGGGTCGATCCTGGACCGGTCCCACTTCGCGGCGTTTCACCTGCATCCGGCCTATGGCGACCTGATCGTCGAATCGGCTCCGGGCTGGGGCGCGTCGATCCTGCCTCCGGCCTCGACGCGAGGCGACCACGGCTCCAGTGCCGAACTCGACGCCGTGATCGTGATCGCCGGCGCCGGGATCGCCGCCACCGCCGAGCCGATCGCGGTGCGCCACATCGACATCGCGCCCACGATCGCCGAGCTGCTGGGGCTTGCACCGATGCCCGATGCCGACGGTCGGGTGCTCCACGAGCTGTTCGTGAGCGCCCCGCCGGTGACGTCGTCCACCACGACCCCCTCGTCCACGACCTCGACCGCCACGACGTCATCGCCGTCCACCGCGCCCGCCACGACGAACGTGCCGTCCACGACCCCGTCGCCGCCCTCGGTCGGCACGCCGACCTCGACCGACGCGGCCCACCGGGTCTCGGCCGGGGCCAGCGGCCGCGGCCGATCCAGCGCCCCGGTCGCCCGAGCGGTCGGAGTGACGCCCACCTACGTCGGTTGAACCGACCGCCAGCCTGACCGGTGGCGGACTGCACACCGGAAGTGCCGTCGCGGACGTTTGGAAAACTTTTCAAATCCCGACATACTGAGTCGGGTATTCGTCGCACCGGTTGCCGCCGGAGGCGAACACCGAGGCCGTTTCAAGCCGCGACGCAAGTCTGCGGTCGGTCCGCACCCGCAACCCGCACACCGAGAGTACGAGGCACAACATGGCAATCCGACTGGGCGACACCGTTCCCAACTTCTCTGCAGACACCACCGAGGGACCCATCGACTTCTACGACTGGAAGGGTGACAGCTGGGTCCTGCTGTTCAGCCACCCCAAGGACTTCACGCCGGTGTGCACCACCGAACTGGGCGCCGTCGCCGGGCTCAAGCCCGAGTTCGACAAGCGGGGCGTCAAGATCATCGGGGTCTCGGTCGACCCGCTCGACAGCCACAAGGGCTGGGCCGGCGACATCGAGGACGTGACCGGCAACAAGGTCACCTACCCGCTGATCGCCGACCCGGACCGCAAGGTCGCCGACGCCTTCGGCATGATCCACCCGAACGCCCTGGACACGCTCACGGTCCGCACCGTGTTCGTGATCGCGCCGGACAACACCGTCAAGTTGACCCTGACCTACCCGGCCTCCACCGGCCGCAACTGGCAGGAGATCCTCCGGGCGATCGACTCGATCCAGCTCACCGCGAACCACTCGGTGTCCACGCCGTCGGACTGGAAGCAGGGCGACGACGTCATCGCCGCGCCGACCTTCAGCGACGAGGAGGCCGAAGCCAAGTTCGGTCCGATCGACAAGAAGAAGGACTACCTGCGCTTCGTCAAGCAGCCGGGCTGACGATCAGGTTCCGCCGATCGGCGGGATCTGCCGCCACGGCTCGATCACCGAAGAAGGGGTCGGACCCGAACGGTCCGGCCCCTTCGCCGCGTCTCACCACAACTTCGGGAGGTTGCTTCGCCATGGGCAACACAACCTCCCGAAGTTGCACTGAGGGGGGTCGGGTGGGTTGGCCGGGGCGGGCTACTCGACGACGAGTTCGCCGGTCATGCTCGAGTGGATGTCACAGATGAAGGCGTACGTGCCCGGCTCCAGGTCGACCAACGTGAGCGTCTGCACGTCCGGGCCGGACTTCAGCTCGGTGCGGGCCTCACCTGTGGAGGACTTGACGTCCTTGAAGTGGATGTTGTGCTGCACACCCTCTTCCTGGTTGTCGTAGGTCACCTGCAGACGGTCCCCCGAGGTGGTGATGCACTCGGGGTCGTAGTCGAAGCTCGTGGTGACGATCTCGATCGCGTCGTTCTCGACCTGGACACACCCCGCCTCGCCCCCGCCGTCGCCTTCGCCGGACCCGTTGCCCGTGGCGTCGGTGGCCTCGGTCGTGTCGCCGTCGTCCGACGAGATCGAGTCACCCCCGCCACCGCAGCCGACGCCGACGGCCATCACGACCAGCACGGCGATCACGGCACTCAACAGACGCATCGGGCGGGGTCGACGGCGCGGCAGGGCCGCGGGGTCGACGGAAAGGTCGGGGTCGTTCGTCACGGGGCCCACGGTAGCCACGACGACGCCCGAATCCGCAGGAACCCCGATTTCGATGTGACCGACGTCACCGACATGGGCGCCCGGGGCAACCGCGGAAACGGCCTCCTAGACTGTGGTGCGTGACCATCTACCAGGCACCCGAATACCATCCGGCGTTCGAGGAGTACTGCGAGACGATCTGGGAACTGAACGAGGACGATGTCGAGGTCATCCAGGCCCGCATCGCCGAGCGGCTCGAGGTGTCGCGACCCGCGGTGTCCGAGATGGTCAACCGCCTCACCCAGCACGGACTGGCGACCGTGGACCAGGGGCGTATCCACCTCACCGACGACGGCCTGAAGCTCGCCGAACAGGTCGTCCGGCGCCACCGCCTGGCCGAACGGTTCCTGACCGACATGCTCGGGCTGTCCTGGGCCGAGGCGCACCGTGAGGCCGGCAAGTGGGAGCACGTGATCTCCGACTCGGTGGAGGCCGCGCTGTCGCGGGTGCTGGGCAACCCCACGACCTGCCCGCACGGCAACCCCATTCCCGGCACCGGCTACGTGGCGCCCGAGGCACGCCCGCTGTCCGAGGTCGCCGTCGACGAGCGGTTCGTGGTCTCCCGGATTCCCGAGGAGCTCGAGTTCGCCCCGGGCATCCTGGACTTTCTCGAAGACTCCGAGCTGCTCCCCGGCCGCACCGGCACGCTCACGGTGATCTCCCCCGACGGCACCTTGACCATCGAGGTCGACGGGCGCCACATCGGGGTGAGCAGCTTCATGGCCGAACGGATCCTGGTCACCCGACCCTGACCCTTCGGGTCATCGACCGTCCGGCGGAATCTTCCGAGGAGGTCCGAGCCCATCTGCGAAGATCCTCACGGGGTCGAGGCCGTGGCCTCCGCGGCCCTCGGACGGCGCCAGATCTCCATGTAGCGGATTCCCCGCACCTCCTCCACGGCCACGAGTTCGCGCCCCGCCGTCCGACCCCGGTACTCCTCGGGATCGAGAAGTTGTCGGCTGACGATCCCGACCGCCATGTAGTCGGCGCTCTCATCGTCGACCGCCACCCGCCAGCCGCACGGGGTCCACAGAACCAGCCCGGCCCGGTAGCCCGTGGAGGTCACGTCGAGGCAATCGCCGCCCCCGGCCTCCACGTCGGCACGGATCAGCGCCAGCGCCGTATTGGACTCCTCGTACCACCCGACCGGGATCCGCGACTGGGCGGCCGAACCTCCACCGAGGACCGGATTGAAGTAGAGCAGCCCCCACGGCGCCACCGACGCGGCGAAGAAGACCCCGGCGAACCCCGCGGCGAGCCAGGCGGGTCGCTCGAAGCGGAACCAGGGGCGGCGGCCCAGGTGTCCGGCCGGCACCTGAGCGGACCGGGGCTGCAACGCCAGGCAGCCAGCCAGTAACAACGGCGCGAGGATCATCAGCCCGTAGCGGTCGTACTTTGCATCGGCGATCGTCAACAGCACCGTCGCCGGCACCACGGACACGACCATCACCAGCGCCCGCCACCGCGTCGCGCCTCGCACCAGCGCCACGGGGATGCCCACCACCAGCACCGCGAGGGCCCACGGGGTGGTGCGCCAGGGCAGCGTCCATGCGTAGAACGACGCGGGCGGGGGCTGGACGATCTCGCCCATGAAGAACGTCCGTCTGGGCAGGCCGCCCAGGCGGGCCGATCTGAACAGCTGGTTCCACTGTTCCACCGGATCGACCACCACCGCGGGATACAGCACCGCGACCGTGACCAGGCCGGCGACCACGCCGATGCCCAGGGGTGCCAGCAACGGCCGGCATGCCTGCCACCACGGCACCGTGCGGTCACGGACCCGGACAAGTCCGACGGCTGCCCAGGCCACGATCAGTCCCGCGGTCACACCCCACACCAGACCCGAGAGCTTGGTCAGCGCAGCGCACGCCAGCAGCACCCCGGCCGCAACGGTCCATCCGATCGGGATCCGCTCCGCTTCCCGCGGCGACGGATCCGTTCCGCCGGGCCGGGGAACCCCGAGCGCGATCGCCAAGGCCAACAGCCCGCCGATGCCGAACAGGGCCAGCAGCTCGTCGGTGTGCAGCACCGCTCCGTGAGCGACCCAGAACGGTTCGGTCGCCAGCAGCAGACCGAAGGCGATACCAACCCGCCAGGATGCCCAACGAGCTGCGAACCAGGACGTCAGGCCGACCAGAGCCGCCGTCGCAACGGCCATGGTCCCTTGTGCCACCGCCACGCCCTGGGTGGACCAGACGAAGGACGTCCCGTCGGGCACCAACCCCAAGATCCCGCCCAGCGCGAACAGACCCTTGGCCAGCGTGCCCACCCACATGGTCGTGATCCCGGGCATCGTGGCGGCCTTGTCGTCGATCACCGTCATGGACGCCGGATCCCCTCCGGTCAGGGCGGCGGCGAAGAGTTCGCTTCGCACCAACCAGCCGGGCTCGTCGATGGTCTCGAAGTTCCCCGCGGTCACCAACCGGGGCACCGCGGCCGCCACGCCCACCAGGACGAAGGGGACCCACCGCTTCCAGGCCCGGAGTCCTCGCTTCCGGCCCGTCGTCTCGCCGCCCTCCCCGTCGGCGAGTTCGCTCACTCTCTCAGGACCTCCGGGAGAGCCCCGGTGTGGAGCACCCGCAACCGCTTGGTGGCACGGGTGAAGGCCACGTACAGCGACCGCATCCCCTGCGGTTCGGAGTCGATGATGAGTTGGGGTTCCACCACGATCGCGGCGTCGACCTCCAGACCCTTGACCAGGCGCACCGGCACCACCGTGACCTGCTGTTGCAGCCCGTTCAGGCTGGCCGAACCGTGGTCGACGCCCGCGTCGGTGAGCGCCCGGTCGACCCGGTCCACCAGTGGAGCCGGGGCGATGACCGCGACGTTGCCCTGGCCCACCGCACCGATCTCCTCGGCGACTGCCCGGGCCAGGGTCGCCTCCAGATCGTCCGCATCGACCCTGGTCACGACCGGAGGGTCGCCTTCGGTGCGGACCGCGGTGGGCGGGGACAGCTCGGGGGCGACCTCGGCCAGGATCTTGGTCGCGAACCCCATGAGCGGCGCGGGGATCCGGTAGCCGATGGTCAGTTCGGCAACCCGGGCGCCGCGGCGGTCGGGCAGGTGGTCGAGCACATCGTACCAGTCGTCGTGGCCCCAGGCGCCGGTGGCCTGCGCGATGTCGCCGACCACGGTCATGGACCCGTTCAACGAGCGACGTCGGAGCATCTCGAGCTGCATGGGTGACAGGTCCTGTGCCTCGTCGACGACGATGTGGCCCCAGGTGCGGATCTCGCCCTCGGGCGTGCCGTCGGCGCGCACCTTGCCCCGTTGTCTCGGCAGACGCCCGAGGTGGACCGACGCCGCGTCGAGCAGCGGCACGTCCTGCTGGGTCCAGATCACGTCGTCGACGTGGGCGGACCAGGGGCGGTACAGCAACTCGGCGTCCTCGGGCTCCAGAATGCCCCGGCCGGCGCGCCGCAGCAGCGCTTTGGACCCGAACAGTTCGTGCAGCAGCTCCGCCGGGGTGAGCACCGGCCACATCCATTCCAACGCGGCGCGCACCTGGCCGTCTTCGCCCAACCGTTCGGCGACGGTGGGGCCGGCGGTGGGGGTGCGGGCCGACTCGGCGAGCGCGTCGAACACGGACGATTCGACGAAGCGACGGGCTGCGTTGTGGGTGCGGTACCGCCGTCCAGCCTCGGTCACGATCGCGGCGGAGCGGTCCACGTCCAGGGTGAGGTGGGTCAGCCCGTAGGGCACCCGCAGACGCTCACGCAACGGCTGCCGCCGGTCACGCACCGCCTGGCGGATCACCCCGGCGATCGACGGGTCGCCCTTGATGCGGGCCACGGGGGGCGCGTCGTCACCGCTCACGGCCACCGGCTCGATCAGATCGGCGAGCACCGCGAGCTGCACCCCGGCCTCGCCCAGCGAGGGCAGCACCTGTTCGATGTAGGACAGGAACAGCCGGTTGGGGCCCACCACCAGCACCCCCTGGCCCTCCAGGGGAAAGCGGTGGGTGTAGAGCAGGTATGCGGCGCGGTGCAGTGCAACGACGGTCTTGCCGGTGCCCGGCCCGCCCTGGACCACCAGCACCCCGGGCAACTCCGAGCGGATGATGCGGTCCTGTTCGACCTGGATCGTGGCGACCACGTCGCCGAGCTGGCCGGTGCGGCCCGACTCCAACGACGCCTCCAACGCCCGGCGGCCCGACACCCGCCCCTCGAGGTCGTCGTGGGCCCCGTTGCCGCCGAAGTACTCGTCGTCCAGGTCGAGCAGGGTGCGACCCCGGCTTGCGAAATGCCTGCGGCGCTGCAGGCCCATGGGGTGCGGGCCGGTGGCCCGGTAGAACGGTTCGGCGACCGGTGCCCGCCAGTCCACCACCACCGCCTCGTGGTCGGTGTCGGACACCGGGAGACGCCCGATGTAGTAGCTGGAGGGTCCCTCGCCCTCGTCGTCGTCCAGGTCGATGCGGCCGAACACCAGCGAGGCGTCGCCCAGGTCGAGATCCGAGAGCCGGTCGTCGACCGCGGAATGGATCACGTCACGCTCGTACCGAGCCTGCGCGGTGCCTCCGGCGCCCACCTCGACCATGGTGCGGAGGCGACTGGCCGAGTCCCGGGCCTCCTCGAGCAGGCGGTAGGCCCGGTCCACGTACTGCTGTTCGGCTTCCAGTTCCGGATCGCTCGGCATGGCTCCAATGTGGATGTCGGCCCCCGGGCGTGGCTTCCGGGGCCGGGAGCCGATCGGGGGATCATCCATCCTACCGCTTCGCTCGATCCCCCGGTCGCGGCGCGCCCGGCCCCCGGTCCTGCCCGGGTCACCCCGGGCGGTGCACGACGAGTCGGTCCCCACCCCGGGAGGCACCGTGCGGTCCGGCGGGTAGCGTCGCGGGTCGTGGCCGGCCGCGACGATGCAGAATCCGACCGCCGCCACGCCGCCGGGGCCGGTCCGGCTTTTGCCCGCACCCGGGTTCTGGGCGACGATGCAGCGGTGTTCACCGCGCTGGCCGAGTGGGTCCACCTCGCGGCGGAGACCCCGTGACCGCCGCCCCGGAGCCGATCGTGGCCGACGGTACCGCCCCGCCAGGGTCCCAGGGGCCGCTCGTGGCGGTCGTCGGCGGCGGCATCGCGGGTCTCAGCGCCGCCTGGCACCTCTCCAGAAGCGGTGCGTCGGTGCTCGTGGTCGAGGCGGACCGGCCCGGAGGCCAGCTCGCCACCGTGAGCTTCGCAGGACGCGCCGTCGACGAAGGCGCCGACGCGTTCGCCACCGAGCCCCCCGACGCCGTGGACTTCGCCACCCAGGTGGGCGTCGCCGACCAGCTCGTCGCCCCGTCCACCGACCGGGGTTCCGTGTGGTCCGACGGGGCGTTGCAGGAGGTCCCCCTGGCCCGGATGCCGGCGTTGTCTGCCGACCCCGACGCCGACGACCTGGCCCGGGCGCTCGCGCCCCCGACCAGCGGCGCCGGCGACCCTGCGGACCCGCCGCTGCTGGCGCCCTCCGGAGGCATGGCCACCTTCGTGGAGGCCGCCGTGGCCGCCCTGGAGGCCCGCGGCGTGGCGATCCACCGGGGCGTCACCGTGCGCAGCGTCGAGCGCCTGCAACGGTCCTGGCACGTCATCGCCGACGAGCCGCGCGCCCGGGGGGTGGCGACCGACGTGCTCTTCGAAGCCGAGGCGGTCGTGTTGGCGACTCCGGCGGCGGTCGCCGGTGGCCTCATCGCGGACCACGCGCCGATCGCCGGCATGCACCTGGGCGCGATCCCGCATGCCTCGGTGGCGACCGCCCTGTTCGCATTCGACCCCGCCGACATCGAGTCGCACGCCCGAGGAGCAGGATTCGTGCTGCCCCGCTCCTCGGGGCAGCTGCTCACCGGCGTGCGGTGGCTGTCGTCGACCTGGGACCACCTCGCCCCGGCCGCCGGTGACGGCACCGTTCTGGTGCAAGCCGCCGCGGGTCGCGCCGGGGACCGCCGGATCGCCGAGCTCGACGACGCCGCGCTGATCGAACGCCTCGCCACAGAGCTCACCGACCTGCTGGGCGTGGAAGCCGCACCGGTGGCGACCCACCTGCGCCGATGGCCCTCCGCGGTCCCCCGACCCGCACCGGGTCACGCGGAACGCATCGCCGAAGTCCATGCGGACCTGGAGGCGCTGGACCCACCGGTCGCGGTGGCCGGCAGCGCGTTTCAGGGCGGCGCGATCCCCGAGACGATCGCCAGTGGTCGGCGCGCCGCAGAGAGAACCTGGGCCGCGCTGGCTGGCCCACCGGGGCGGTCGGGAGCCCGAAGGTGACCCGACCGGGAACCTCCGCGCCCGACAAGGGCCGGCGGCGCTGGCTCGGCGCGCTCCCCCGGCCCCGTACCGCCGGGCTGTGCCTGGCCGCCGGGGTGCTCCTCGCCGGCTCGTTGCCCCCGTGGGGCTTCTGGCCGCTCGCGTTCGCCGGCATCGCCCTGGTCGACGTGCTGCTCGCCGACCGTCCCCGGTGGTCCCGGGTCGGGCGGATGGGACTGGTCGCACTCGGTCTGTTCGCGATCACCCTGTTCTGGATCAAAGAGCTCACCGCGCCGGGGTACGTGATCGCCGTGGTCGCGTTCGCCGCCATGTTCGGGCTCGTCGGGCTGATCATCCCCCCGGGCCGGGGTCGGCACCTGGCTCTGCCGGGGGCCTGGGTGATCGCCGAGACCTGGAAGGGATCGTGGCCCTTCGGAGGGGTGCCGATCTCGGATCTCGCGATCGGGCAGGTCGCCGGCCCCCTGGCGCCCCTCGCCCGGATCGGCGGCGTGGAACTGCTCACCGGGGTCACCGTGGCCATCGGGGTGATCCTCGCCGCGCTCGTCACCGGCACCCGCCGGGTGCGCCTGATCGCCGGTGCCTGCGCGGTGGCCGTGGTGGTGCTCGTCGGCGTCGCCCGAGTCGTGCCCCACGGCGGCGACACCGGCGACACGGTCCGGATCGCGGCGGTCCAGGGCGGCGGTCCTCAGGGCACCCGGGCGATCAACACCGACATGACCGAGGTGTTCAACCGCCACTTCGAAGCCACCGAGACGATCGACCGGGACGTCGACGTGATCATCTGGCCCGAAGACGTCGTCGACCTGAACGAGGGCGACATCGCCGACGCCGACTCGGACCATGGTCGCTCCCTCGCCTCGCTTGCCCGGACCCGGGACGCCACCATCATCGCCGGGGTCGTCCAACGCGAAGGCGACGATGCGTTCCGCAACTACTCGGTCGTCGTCGAACCCGACGGCGACTTCGGCGACCGCTACGACAAGGTCCACCGGGTGCCCTTCGGCGAGTACGTACCGTTGCGGGCGATCGTGGAGCCCTTCGGGGGACCCTCGCTCACCTCCCGGGACGCGATCCCCGGAACCGGGCCGGCGGTGCTGCACACCGACGAGGGCACCTTCGGGGTGGTGATCTCCTGGGAGGTGTTCTTCGGCGACCGGGCCCGGGCCGCGATCCGCGACGGCGGTGAGATCCTCATCAACCCCACCAACGGCTCGACCTACACCGGCACCCTGGTGCAGACCCAGCAGGTCGCGGCCAGCCGGCTCCGGGCCCTGGAGAGTGGCCGTTGGGTGGTCCAGGTCGCACCCACGGGTTTCAGCGCGATCATCGACCCCGACGGCACCGTGCAGGCCCGCACCGGCATCTCCGAGGCCGAGGTGCTCTACGCGGACGTGCCCCGCCGTGAGGGGTTCACCATCGCCACCCGGCTCGGGCCCTGGCCGTTCCTGGGTCTGGCGGTGGCGTCGGTGCTCGCCGGGTGGTGGTCGGCCCGCCGTGCCCGGCCCGAGGAGACCGCCGAGGGGCCGGCACCGGCGGGCGCCGCGGACGATCCCCGGTCCGCGCCCGCCCCGGTGTCCACTTGACCGTACGGTCAGTCATTGGCGAGGCTGGTCGCTTCATGCTGGCCCCGTGTCCGACCCGCGCAGCGACCACGACCCCCTGATGTCGGTCGACGACCGTCCTCTGCGCGTCGCGTTGCTCGCGTACCGGGGCAAACCGCACGTCGGTGGCCAGGGGATCTACATCCGCCATCTGTCCAAGGCGCTGGTCGACCAGGGCCATCACGTCGAGGTGCTCGGCGGGCCCCCCTATCCGGTACTGGACCCCAGGGTCCCCCTGGTGGAGTTGCCCAGCCTGGAGATCTACAACGACCACTTCCCGATGCGCATGCCCGGGATGTGGGAGCTGAAGGACTGGACCGACTGGGTCGAGGTGGCCAGCTTCTCGAACGGCACGTTCCCCGAACCGTTGGCGTTCTCGATGCGGGCCTGGCGGCACCTGCGCGGCCGTGTCGGCGAGTTCGACCTGGTGCACGACAACCAGACCCTGGGTTACGGCCTGATCGGAATCCAACGGGACTTTCCCCTGATCGCCACGATCCACCACCCCATCACCGTGGACCGTCGCCTGGAACTGTCCCAGGCCGGCGGGTGGTACCGCCGCCTGGCGGTGCGCCGCTGGTACGCGTTCACCCGGATGCAGACCCACGTGGCCCGGCGGATCCAGCGGGTCATGACCGTGTCGACCAACTCGTTCAACGACATCGTGCGCGACCACCGGGTCGATCCGGCCCGGATGCACGTGGTGCCCGTGGGGGTGGACCCGGCGCTGTTCCGCCCGATCCCCGGCATCGAACGCCGCCCCGGCCACCTGGTCACCACCGCGTCGGCCGATTCGGCGATGAAGGGCCTCACCTACCTGCTCGACGCGGTGGCCAAGTTGCGCACCGAACGCGACGACATCCACCTGACCGTCATCGGCCGCAAGAAGGACGGCGGACCCACCGCCCGCAAGATCGAGGACCTCGGCCTGGATCCGCACATCTCGTGGGTGTCGGGCGTACCGGACGAACGCATCGTCGAGCTGTACGCCGAGGCCCAGGTGGCCGTGGTGCCCTCGCTGTACGAAGGGTTCTCGCTGCCTGCCATCGAGGCGATGGCCTGTGGAATCCCGGTGGTCGCCACCACCGGCGGAGCGCTGCCCGAAGTGGTCGGCACCAACGGGGAGACCGCCCTGTGCGTGCCCCCCGGGGATCCCGAGGCCCTGACCGTGGCGCTGCGTGAAGCGCTGGACGACGAGGACCTGCGTGCCCGGATCGGCGCCGCGGGCCGGTCTCGGGTGGAGGAACACTGGAGCTGGCAGCGCACCGCCGGCCGCACGATCGACCAGTATCGGGCGCTGCTCGCCGAACACGACCAGACCAGGAGCCGCACGTGCTGACCGTGGACTACGACCGCCTCGGCCTGCAGGCCGGCGATCGCCTCCTCGACCTGGGTTGTGGCGGAGGCCGCCACGCCTTCGAGGCCTTCCGACGCGGCGCGCAGGTCGTCGCGCTCGACTACGAATACGACGAGCTTCCCGAGGTGGCAGGCCTGTTCGCGGCGATGGCCGCCGACGGTGAACGCACCGAGACCTCCCGGGGGGTCGCCGTCAACGGCGACGCCACCAACCTGGGCTTCGCCGACGACACCTTCGACCGCATCATCGCCTCGGAGGTCTTCGAACACGTCCCCGACGACGAGGCCGCGTTCGCCGAGCTGACCCGGGTGCTGCGCCCCGGTGGGGTCATGGCGATCACCGTGCCCGCCTGGCTGCCCGAGAAGATCTGCTGGCGACTGTCCGAGGAGTACCACGCGCCCTTCGTCGAAGGCGGTCACGTCCGCATCTACGACCAGGCCACCCTCCATCGCCGCATGCGCGACGCCGGGCTGGAACCCCAGGGTTCCCACCGGGCCCACGCGTTGCATTCGCCGTACTGGTGGCTGCGGTGCGCGGTGGGCCCCACCAACGACGACCACCCCCTGGTGCGCGCCTACCACCAGCTGCTGGTGTGGGATCTGTCGGGCACCCCGGTGATCTCGACGGTGACCCGCACCACCGAGCGACTGCTCGACCCGGTGTTGGGAAAGAGCCTCGTCGTGTACGCTTCCAAACCGCTCCCACGAGCCACCGCGGGCCGGACCAGGAGCCGTGCCCGCCCCGGCGCGCCCGACGAGCAGAACGAGGTGATCGGTGCCTGACGTTCCAGCACGAGACGACGACGGCCTTCCCGGCTTCGGCGACGATCCGGTCGCCCCACCGGTACCCGCCATCGACGGGGTGATCTCCGACGTGCAGGTGGCGGCCACCAGCGCCGCCATCGTCGACTGGCAGCTCGATTCGGGAATGATCCCGTGGTTCCCCGGCGGGCACGCGGACCCCTGGAACCACGTGGAAGCCGCGATGGCGCTCGCGATCGCCGGGTTCCGGGCCGAAGCCGAGCTGGCCTACACCTGGCTGGCCGACCTGCAACGTCCCGACGGCGCCTGGCACCAGTACTACCTGGCCGACCGGGTGGAACAGGACAAGCTGGATGCGAACGTGTGCGCGTACGTCGCCGCGGGGATCTGGCACCACTGGCTGCTCTTCGAGGACCGTGCCCACCTGGAGAAGCACTGGCCGATGGTCGAGCGGGCGATCGACTTCGTGCTCGACCTGCAGACGCCGCGGGGCGAGATCCTGTGGGCCCGCCACGCGGATGGCACTCCGTGGTCGTTCGCGCTGCTCACCGGATCGTCCAGCATCTTCCATTCGCTGCGCTGCGCGATCGCCATCGCGGAGTCGTTGGGTCACGATCGGCCCGACTGGGAGCTGTCCGCGGAACGCCTCGGATCGGTGATCGCCCACGAACCGAACGCGTTCGCGCCCAAGCACCGCTGGGCGATGGACTGGTACTACCCGGTGCTGTCGGGCGCGGTCACCGGCGATGCCGCCCTCGAGCGCATCGACGCCCGCTGGGACACCTTTGTGATGGAGGGTCGTGGCATCAGGTGCGTGTCGGACCGGCCCTGGGTGACCGTGGCCGAGACCTGCGAGTGTGCCATCGCGTGTGCCGCGATGGGCGACCTGGACCGGGCGCACCAGTTGTTCGCCTGGGCCCAGCAGTACCGGGTCGAGGGCGGCCGCTACTGGACCGGCACGGTCTACCCGGACGAAACCCACTTCCCGGCCGACGAGCAGTCGACCTACACCGCGGCTGCGGTGGTGCTGGCCGCCGATGCGCTGGCCCGGCCCACCCGGGCGTCGCTGCTGTTCGCCGATGCGGACCAGGTGCTGCCCCGCGTCGTGGTCGAAGCCCGCGACGACGTGCCCGCCGATCACGACTGACAGACAGAGACGACTACCAGATAGGGACGGAGAGGTCTTTCGAGACCAGGGTGGAGAACCTCGTGCCGCTCGGCGGATCTCAGGGTTCGGCCCGTCCCTGTGCCGGATCGGACGGTTGGTCCGGGTGGGGAGGCTGCGGGACGAGGACGTCGACCAGATCGGTGGGCGCATCGACGCCGAGTTCGGCGATGACCCTGTCGAGTTGGACCTCGACGGTCCGGGTCGAGGTGAACAACTGCTCGGCGATGGCCCGGATCTGGCTGCCCCGCATCGCCCGTTCCACGATGTCGAGTTCCCGTTCGCTCAAGGGTGAGGCAAGGGGGCGTGCCAACGCATTGGGGAAGGGGGTGGCCCGTCGCCACAGCGCCGCGGTGGTCACCGCCCGGGCCACCGTCACCTGATCCTCGGCAACGCGCGCCAGGTCGTCGAGGACCTCCGCCACGAGCGTGCGTGCACCCGTCGCTGCGAACGTCCCCGCGGCCTCGACGAGGCCGGCGACGTCGCCGTCGGCCTGGGCGGTCGCATGCGCGACCATCGTGTCGATGAGCGATGCGGTGGTCCGCGCCCCGTGGTGCTGCATGTCGTCCACGACAAGATCGGCTCTTCCGTACCGCACCGCGTCGTAGAGCGAGAGCATCCCGAGCTGTACATAGGTGCCGTCGATGCAGTGGCGACCGATGTCGGCGACCAGTTCGGCCGCGTCGTCGAAGCGACCCTCCAGCGCCAGGACCGCGGCATCGGCGCGGCCGATGAAACCGTCGAGGCGGAGGTCGCCGGTCGGGAACGGATCCAGGTCCAGGTGCGCCTGCCGTGCCCGTTCGGCGTCGCCGGCCTGCGCGTACGCGAACACCTGCCCGGCACGGGCGATCGGTCCGGCTCGAAACGGATCGGTCTCGTCCGCCGCTCCGCAACCGAGCTCCGCGATCGTAGCGGTGTGGGTCGACCCCCGGTACAACAGCGGATGCACGATGATCGCTGCGGTGATCCCGTGGAGTCGGCCAGTGTCCGCGCGGCGCTCGACGTGGGGAACGTAGTCAGCCTCGCAACGGGCCAGGTCGCCTCCCAACGTGACGGACGCGGCGACCAACGCCCAGTACAGGTCGACTTCCTCCGGGCGGGCCGGGCCGACCTCGTCCAGCATTCCGGCCATGCCCGTGATCGGCCGGTCGATGTCGGTGAGATCGGCCAGCATGACCTGGGCGAACAGCAGGTTCATCATGGCCGTCCATTCGGTCTGGGTCGTCAGTCCCTGCATGCGGAGGATCTGGCGGTTCGTGTCCGCTGCGACGGCGAGGCGGCCGAGGATGCCGGCAAGGAAGGCCGCCTCGGATCGCAACTCGAGGGCGCGTTCGGGCGCGGTCACCCGATCGGCGGCGGTGGAGAGCAACGCCAACGCGCCCTCCGGGTCGTCCGCGTGGTGGGCTCGCAGGGTGCTCCGCCACATGGCCACCTGCACGATCGTTGCGTCGTCGTCGGCCAGATCGGCCGCGATCTCCAGGGCGGCCTCCGCCTCGGCCGCGCGCCCCTGCAGACGGAGAACCTCGCCCACGAGCAGGTGCGCCTCGCGTGGCAACTCGTCGACGGCGAGTTCGCCGAGGGCGCGGGCCCGGTCGAGTGCAAGTGCCGACAGTGCCTCCCGACCCGCGGCCAGCGCCACCGCCGCGGGAATCGGGGCGTGGCACTCGTCGAGCCAGGTTGCGGCCCGTAAGGCGTCGCCCGGCAGCGGTGTGGTCGCCGCGGCAACCCGACCCGCCGCCTCGGCGAGCAACTCCAGTCGCCGCCGCGTCGACATCGCCGCCACGATCGCCTCGGCGACCAGCGGGTGGTCCACCCGCACGATCCACCGTCCCGAGATCTGCTCGCTGCGAGCCAGGCGGCGCTCTTCGAGCCGATCGAGTTCTCGTCGTTCGTCTTCGGTGAGTGCATCCACCGCCAATGGCTCCGCGACAGCGAGCAACTCGATCAGCGCGGTCGTCCGCGGCGGCAACAACGCCATCCGTGCGGTCACCATGTCCCGCACGCGCGTGCCGGATGTGAGCTTCCCGCTCAACTCCCACACCTCGCCCGCAGAGGTCACCAACCCCTGCGCGGCTGCGTCGAGCAGCAACTCGCGCACGAACAGCGGCACCCCCCGGGTGCGGGTCCAGATCTGGTCGGCGAGGTCGTCGCCGACCGGGGCACCCAGCAACCGTCGGGCCAGCTCGGCAGCGTCGTCCCGGCCGAGCGGTTCGAGGTCGATGCGCACCACCGCTTCGGACAGCCACAGTCCGGTCAGGTCCGGATGGACCGGCTCGGTGCTGCGGGCGGTTCCGATCAGCACCACGTCGGTGTTGTGCGTCAGGTCGACCAGGCACCGCACGCTCTCCTCGTCGAGCAGATGGACGTCGTCGACCGCCAGAACCGTGGGACGGCCCGTTGCCCGCTCGTTGAGCGCCATCCGGATTCCCGTCAGCTGCTCGGTGAGGTCCGATGCCCCCTCGGGAAGCAGCGACAGCAGCGCACCGAACGGCACCTCCCGAGTGGCTTCCGCGGCCACGAATCGTTCGGTGTGCCATCCGTGGTCCTTCAACGATTCGAGGACCTCGTCGACCAGTCGGGTCTTGCCAACCCCTGCCTCGCCCAGGAACAGCGAGCCGACGCCGTCGATGGCCAGCGACCGGGCGCGCTCGAGTGGTGCGTCCCGACCCACAAGGCCGACGTCCCGGGGCATCGACCCGTCGTGGAGTCGGGGGAGTCCCGGCTCGGCGAGTCCGAGCGCGACCAGGTCCACCGTGGCCGGTTCGACGTCGGGGCGACCGGCGGTGGAGAACCAGCCGGTCGGGGAATCCTCGTCGTTGCCACGTGTCGCGTAGTGGTCGGAGAACACCCGGGCGATGAGCTGGCCCCGGCTGCGCACGTCGGCTTTGTCGAAGATGGACTTGAGGTGATCCTGCACCGTGTAGCGCGACATCGACAGGTCCGCGGCGATGGTCTTGGTGTCGCTCCCGCCGAGAACGTGCTGGGTGACCTCCCGTTCTCGGCTCGTCAGCCCGAACGCGGTGGCGATCAGCGGCATGACCTCTGCGGGACGAGCTTCGTCGACGGTCACCACGACCTCACCGGTGATGCCGGCGCGGGCGGCCAGGGGAGCCGCCTGGGCGACCAGCCAGCGGCCCAATGACGACCGGAGCCGCGCCCTCGGGACGGGCCACTCTTCGCCAGCATCGTGGCGGCGGGCGACGATGGCCAGGCCCCTGACGAGGCTGTCCATCGGAGCGTGATGCGGCCCGACGTGGAACTCGTCGAGGAGATCGACGGTTCCGGCGCTCATCCGTCGGATGTTGGCGTCGTGGTCGACGACCAACACCGCCGGCCCGACCGGCACCTTGCCGCCGTCGGCGTCGACCCGGCCGGCGACCAGCCCGAGTCGGAGGCCTCTGGCAACGGCCTCGGACAGCTCCGCCAGGGCGCGGACGTCGCTTTCGTCGAAACCGCGTTCACCATCGGCGCGGAACAGGTTCACCCCACCCCAGACGCCGTCGCCGTCGCGGGCCACCATGCGGAGCTCGTCGTGGTAGCCGGCGGGACCGACCAGCTCCCGCATCCGTGCAGAGTCGGCGCTGCCGCCCGGCAGGTGACTCGTCGCAACAGCCGGAACCTCGGTGTGTGCGAGGACGGTCAGGCGGGTGGGGTCGTCGCTTCCGTATTCGATCTTCGCCCACTCGCCGTCGAGTCCATGCTGTCCGGCGAGCTTGCCGAACTTGAGGTTGCCGGTCGTCATCAGGGTCGCCGGGTCGATCGTCAGCACACAGGCCGCGTCGTGAGGGACCGTCGCTTGCAGCAGCTCGACGAGTTGGGCGGCGAACTCGTTCGTGTCGTGACCCGCATCCGCCAACGACTCGACCCGGGTCAGCAGCCGCTCACTCGATCGACGCATACGATATAGGTTGGCAGGTTCCCGCGAGAGTTGGCACGTCGCGCAGCGGTCCGGCAACGACCGCAGCTCGCTCGAGGCCTGACCGGCCGTCCAGCACGGACCCCACACGCACACGGTCTGGTCGGGCGTGGCCGACGTCCATCGGTCCGCGAACCGCAGCCACTAGGGTGGAAAACATGGACGTACCTCGTCGCACACCGCGAATCGGCAACGAGTCCACCCGGACCGGCCTCGCCGCGCGCATGAGTCGTTCGACCCAGCGCGGCGACCGGGACGAGGTGATCACCTCTCGGGGAGCCGACGAGTTGCTGGCCAAGGCCCGCGAAGCCGGTGCCGACGAAGAGGGCCCGGACGAGACGACCCTTTCGGCGGTCGAGTCGCTGCTGCGCGACGTCTGAGGCGCGGCCCGCCTCCGGGCCGGCGTCGTCGACGTGAACCGGGCCGCGGCCACCTCGGATCACCTGGATGAAGACCGACTCGGCGATCGGCCGCTTCGTGGAACGCCACCGGTCGCTGCGGATCGGCGTCATGGTGTTCACCCGCACCGCGGAGTTGAACGGCACCTACGCCGCGAACGCCGTCACGCTGATCGCGTTCGTGTCGCTTTTTCCGCTGGCGCTGCTCATCGTGTCGGTCCTGGGTCTGCTGACCGGATCGAACCCGGACCTGAGCACCGACATCGTCGACGCGCTCGGGCTCACCGGGCGGTCCGTCGATCTGGTGATCGAGACTCTCGAGCGCGCCCAACGCTCCGGTGCGGCCGGTTCGATCGTCGGCGTGGCGGGGTTCGCGTGGACCGGGCTGAGCCTGGTGGGGGCCCTGCGGTTCGCGGTGAACCTGCCCCACGGCACCGCGGTCAGTGGGCTGCGGGCCCGCATCCTGGGCATCCCCTGGCTGGTGGGTGCCGGGGCGATCATGGCGGCATCGATCGCGGTGTCCGCGGTGCTGCAGTGGCTCCCCGGGTGGACCGCGCCCTTTTCGGTGCTGGTCAGCCTGGCGGTCAGCGTGGGGCTGTTCACCTGGACGTTCTGGTTCCTCGACGTCGAACGGCCCGACCCGCGCCTGCTGCTGCCCGGTGCGGTGGCCGCCGCGGTGGGTTTCGAGGTGCTCAAGTGGGTGGGCACCGCGGTCCTGCCCCGCCTGCTGGCCGGGTCCTCGGCGACCTACGGCGCGCTGGGCACGGTGTTCGCGATCCTGACCTGGCTGCTGATCTTCAGCCGCATCCTGGTCTACTCGGTGGTGCTCAACGCCGTGGTGGCCGAAGCACGCGACGAAGGTTCGGGCCCCGACGCCGCCGAGGTCGCTTCAGGCCTCGACGACCCGTCGGAGCACCCGGAGTGAGCCCACGGCCCACTCGTCGGTGAACCGCCCCGAGGCCAGGGCCCGCTGGTAGATCTCGAAGGGTGGCCGGCCACCGTCGGCGGGGTTCTCGAACACGTCGTGGATGCACAGCAAGCCGTCGGGGGCGACCTTGGGGGTCCAGCTCTCGTAGTCGGTGTGCGCGGGTTCCGAGCCGTGGCCGCCGTCGATGAAGACCAGCGCCGCCGGGGTCGACCAGTGCGCGGCGACCACCGGGGAGTCACCGACCACGGCGAACACCGACGCCTCCAGGCCCGCATCGGCGATGGTGTGGCGGAAGATGCCCAGGGTGTCCATCAGGCCGACGACCGGGTCGACCAGGTCCGGGTCGTGGTGTTCCCATCCGGGTTGGTTCTCCTCGGAGCCCCGGTGGTGGTCGACCGTGAACAGCACCGTGCCGGCCGCCTCGGCGGCGGAACCCAACCAGATCGACGACTTGCCGCAGTAGGTGCCGATCTCGATCAGGGGCCGGCCGGGCACCGCCGCGGCGGCCTGCCGGCCCGCGGCGTAGAGCGCGTCGCCTTCCTCGGTGGGCATGAACCCCCGCGCCGCGATGGCCTTGGCCAGCCGCTTGGCGGGCATGGCGGGGATCGTCTCCCGGTCGTTGCTCACCAGGTTTCGGCCTCGGCGCGCACCGCGGTCACCGCCGGGGACGTGGCACCGCCGGCGGCCTCGGAGACCGGAGTCGACCCGCTGGCGCCGGCCTCGGCCCGGTCACCGGCCCCGACGCGGTCGGTCTTGAACGAGATCTTGTCGAGCACGAAGAACTGGACCATCCACAGGATCCCGAAGCCGAGCGCGTTCGCGGCGTTGATCTGGAGCTGTTGGAACGCGGTGGGGCGCTGCCCCATGGGAAGGTCCTGCCACATCGCCACCAGACCGACCAGCAGCGTCGACAACAGCAGCCCCGCGAAGGAGAACGCCCAGAACGGCGCGACCTCCTTGGTGAGGTTGGAGCGTCCGCGTTTCTGCCAGACCCAGGCCCGGTTCATGTAGTAGCTGACCGGAGTGGCGATTCCCACGGCCACGATGTTGGACACCGAGGCGCGCCAGCCGACCAGACCGTGCAGCACGGCCAGGGCCACCTGGGTGATCACCGTGGCGACGCCCGAGACCATCGCGTAGAACACGAAGCGCCGGCCCAGGTGCCGACGGACCAGGTCGGCGGAACGGGCGACTGCGGGCATCGGGCAAGCGTACAGGGCCGCGACCGGGCGCGACCACCGGCGCCGCGGGCCTCAGGCGCCCTCGACGACCTCGTCTTCGCGTTCGACGGCCGCGTCGTCGGCCAACGGGCCGGCATTGCCGAACAGCAGCTTGTCGAGCACGAAGAACTTGGCGACCCACAGGATCCCGAACCCACCGACGTTGCCCAGCATGACCCGGAAGGTGTCCATGGCCGAGGCGGTCTCACCCGGCTGGATGTTCGGGCCGATCCACGCGACCAGCAGGGTGGAGAACACCAGTCCGGCGAAGGAGAACGCCCAGAACGGGATGACCTCCTTGGTCAGGTGGTTCTTGCCGTACTTGCCCCATACCCAGGCCCGATTCAACAGGTAGGCGGGGATCGACGACACCGCCACGGCGATGAAGTTGGTGAGCAGGTCCGGCACGCCGAAGCCGCGGGTGAGGATGATGATGCAGATCTGGCTGACGGTCATGCCCACGACCGACACCATCGAGTACTTGATCCATTTCCGGCCGGCGTCGGAGCGGGAGAACGCGGCCAGGCCGCGCGGGGTCAGGTCCACAGGCCGCACACTATCGGAGGAGGCTGGGCACTCCGCCGTGGGCACCGGCGCCCAGGTCGTCGTGGTCGCCTCGGTGCATCAACCCGGGGGCGGGGGCACCAGCCGGTTGCTGCGGGCGATCTCGCCGAACCAGGCCGCCGAGGGTTTGGGGCGGCGGGCGAAGGTGGTGCGGTCGACCTCGACCAGCCCGAAGCGAGGGCCGTAGCCGAAGGCCCATTCGAAGTTGTCCAGCAGCGACCAGTAGGTGTACCCGCGCACGTCGATGCCGTCGTCGAGGGCCCGGAGCACGCCGCCGAGGGCCTGGTGGACATAGTCGATGCGTTGGGCGTCGTCGTCGGTTCCGATGCCGTTCTCGGTCACCCACAGCGGCACCCGCCCGCCGGTCACCTCCCAGGCCCGCCGCAGGGTCGCCTCGATGGCCGCGGGCCAGAACTCGTAGCCCATGATCAGCATCGGCACCCCTTCGGCACCGTCGAAGCGCTGCCCGTCGGCGTCGACCCGGGTGCGCGAGTAGGCCTGCACGCCGAGGAAGTCGTCGCCGTCGACGGCTTCGAGGAACACGTCCTCCATGCCCCGACGGATCCGTTCCAGCTTCTCCTCCCCGCCGGGCAGCGCCTGGTAGTCGGCCATCGACAGGGTCAGCCCCACGGGAACCCCGGGGGCGGCGGCCCGGATCGCCTCGACGCTGCGGCGGTGGGCGTCGACGAAGTGGGCGTTGACCATCCGGCGGGCCGGAACGTCCTGACGACCCGGCGGGAAGACCCCGGCCAGGTACCCCATGGTGGCCACGATGTTGGGCTCGTTGATCGTGCACGCGGCCCCGATCACGTCGCCCAACGCCTCGGCGACCACCCGGCAGTACGCGGCGAACCGTTCCGGTGTCGCCGGGTCCTCCCAGCCGCCGCGTTCGGCCAGCCAGATCGGCGTGGTGAAGTGGTGGAAGGTCACCACCGGGGTGATGCCCCGGTCCCGCAGGGCCACACACAGCGCCCGGTAGCGGTCCAGCGCCACCCGGGAGAACTCGCCGGGGGCCGGTTCGATACGACTCCATTCCAGCGAGAAGCGGTAGGCGCCCAGGCCCATCGCCGCGACGGCCTCGACGTCGTCGGTGAAGCGGTGCCACGAGTCGCACGCGTCGCCGCTGGACTCGGCACAGCCGCTGCCCTCGGTGTGCTCCCACACCCACCAGTCGTTGTTGACGTTGCCGCCTTCGATCTGGTGAGCCGCGGTGGCCGTGCCCCACACGAAGCCGTCGGGGAAGGCCAGGGACTGCTCGTCGCTCATGGGACGGGAAGCCTAGGTGCTGCCGGGTGGCGCGACGCTGCAGCCGGACCGGCCGCGCGCAGGGGTGTGGGAGACTCGGTCGATGCCACGGTGGATCCAGACCCTGACCGGCCGGGTGGGCGGTGCTGGATGGCCGTGCCGGTGACCGTCGCCGACCGCTCCCGCCGATCGCCGTGGGCACGCTTGGGGCGGGTGGCGTCGGGCCTGGCCCTGGTGGTGGGCCTGGTCGTCGCCTGCTCGAACGGTTCGGAGGACGCGACCCCGACCCCGACCACGACGGTGGCGCCGGAGCCGACCGGGCCGACCTCGACCGGGCAGGTCGACCCCGGGCAGTTGGCCACCCCCGACACGCTGCCCGACGGCAGCTTTCCTCCCGTGACCGGGACGCCCGGCGCGGGCGCACTCGCCGAGGTCCGCGTGCGTCTGACCCCGGTGGGTCGGGCCGACACGCCCACCGCGATGGTCGCCCGACCCGGACACCCCGACCAGCTCTTTCTGGCCGAACGTTCCGGACGGGTCCGTCTGGTGGTACGCGACCCGGACAACGGCGAGCTCACCGTGGCCGCCGGCGCCGTGGCCGACCTGACCGACGAGGTGGTCACCGGCGGCGAGATGGGACTGCTCGGTCTGGCCTTCGCTCCCGACGGCGACACGCTGTATCTGAGCTACAACGTCGCCGGCAACGACTCCCGGGTCGACGCCGCTCCGGTCACCGACCGCGACGGCCGACCCCGGGTGGGAACGCGCACCACCCTGATCGAGGTCGACCAACCCGACACCACCTACCACAAGGGCGGCCACCTGGTCGTCGACGCCGACGGGCTGTTGTACGCCGGGTTCGGCGACGGCGGACCCCAGGGCGACGCGGACCAGCACGCCCAGGACACCGACCTGCTGCTCGGCAAGATCCTGCGGATCGACCCCACCGGATCCGCGGCGGGTCGGCCCTACCGGATCCCCGCTGGGAACCCCTTCGCCGACGGCGTCGGCGGCGAACCCGAGATCCTGCTGGTGGGGCTGCGCAACCCGTGGCGGTTCTCGATCGACCCCGACAACGGCGACCTGTGGATCGCGGACGTGGGCCAGCACGACATCGAGGAGATCACCCGGTTGCCGGGCGGACCGGCCAGCGCCGGCGCGAACCTGGGCTGGAGCGCCTATGAAGGCACCCGGGTCTTCGCCGCCGACCGGATCCCGGGCCGAAGTGTGCCGCCGGTGTTCGAGATCTCCCACGACGACGGGGTGTGCGCGGTCACCGGCGGGGTGGTCTACCGGGGCCGCGCGATCCCGGACCTGACCGGCGCGTACCTGTACGCCGACCTGTGCCGGCCCGGCATCGACGCGCTGCGGACCACCACGCCGGACGACGGGATCGGCGAGGTCACCGAAGCCGCCGCCCTGGCGGGCACCGACGACGCAGAAGAGGTGATCTCCTTCGCCACCGACGCGGACGGCGAGGTCTACACCCTGTCGCTCGGTGGGGCGATCCACCGGCTCGACCCGGCGCGCTGACCCGACTCAGGGCACCCGCGCGTGGCCGCTGCCGGCTCAGGCGTCGTGGGAGAAGCGGTACACGTTGGTGTCGCGCCGGACGAACCCGAGGCGCTGGTACAGCCGGTTCGCCGCCTCACGGCTGGGCCGGGAGGTGAGATCCACCGTACGCGCGCCGCGCTCGCGGGCGATCTCGAGCGCGCGCTCGTTCAAGGCCGCGCCCACGCCACGCCCGCGGGCGGCCTCGTCGACGACGACGTCTTCGATCCAGGCCCGGATCCCGGTGGGGATCGGGAACACCACCAGAGTCATCGATGCGACGATCGCCGCCTCGCCCTCGGCGTCGGGATCCACCGCGATCAGCAGTTGGGACGCGTCCGAGGCCACGATCGCGGCCAGTTCACCCGCGGTCGGGGGCGGCGCCGACGAGGACAACTGCGGGGTGAGGCGCGCGAAGGCGGCGACGAGGTCGTCGGTCACCTCGGTGACCACGTCGATGCGGATCACGCCGGGGCCCGTCGCGCCGCGCTGGACCAGGGTTCGGCTCGGGGTGGTTCGAAATAGACCTCGACGGCGTCGCCGCGCAGCGCGGAGAACACCCGCTCGCCCCAGTGTCCGTACCCGGCCAACGGGGAGGGCAGCCGGTCGTGGCTGAACCAGCCCAGGTCCGCGGTCTCCAGGGGATGGGCCTCGAGTTCGCCGCCCACGGGTCGGCACTGGAACAGCAGCGAATACAGGGGCGTGCGGGTGAAGCCCTGGCGGATCCCGTCGAGCACGGCGATCAGGCGTACGACCTCCACGTCGATTCCGGTCTCTTCGCGCACCTCCTTGACCACGATCTCCGCGGCGGAGTAGCCCACGTCGGCCCATCCGGTGGGAAACAACCAGAATCCCGAATCGGGGCGTTTGATCAGCAGTAGTTCGCCGTCGTCGTTGCCGCCCGCCGCGCCCACCGCGATCTTGGGGGTGACGTACCCGGCGACGCCCTTGCCGACGTCGCGCATCCACTCGTCCACCTTCTCCAGGGGGTCGGGTCGGTCCTGGGCGTGCGCGCGGATGTCCGCGGCCACGGCCAGAACCTCCTCGTAGCGTTCCCGCTCATAGAGGTTCTCGGTGAAGGCCAGGCCGGTCCGGGCGATGCCGGCGAGCGATTCCGCCCATCGGACCAGGTCGGCTTCGGACAACCGGGAGGCTTCCATCACCGGCCAGACTAGAGCCGAACCCGCGGTCGCCGGGGCCGGTTCCGGTGGTCTGGTCGCCGTCCGGGCGCCGCGGTGGACCCCGACGGGTGCCCGGTCGGTCTGGCACACTTGGAGTCGTGGCCGTTCGTACCGACTGCCGTCACTACTCCACCCGGACGACCACCTCGGGCGAGGTGGTCCAGCGCTGCCGCGTCGGCGCGAACGAGTCCACCCCCTTCGCCTGCCCGGAACACTGCCTGTTCTTCGAGTCCCGTTCGATCACCGACGCCGGCTGGCAGCGCTTCGGCGACATCTGAGCCCGAACACGCGCCACGGTGTGGGCGCGGCGCGCCGGTCAGCGGCGCTCGGGTGGAGGGCGGCGGGCGAGCACCACGTGGGCCTTGGCGGCTCCCCAGATGAGCCCCAACTCGTGCAGGTCGGGGTCGACGTCGGCGAAGTTCGCGGGGCTCAGGTCGTAGGGATCGTCGGGGAACATCTCCTCACTGACCGGGTCGCGCCGCGGCGTGGGCACGCCGGCGTCGCTCAGCATCCGGTTGGCGGGCGCCACCGCCGCGCGCAGCACCCCCAACGGGCCGAGTCGCTGGTCGTCGACGTCGGCGGTGAGCAGGGCTTGCAGACGTGGCCCGACCTCGGCGTGGATGCTGCGGGCGACCTCGTCGATCGGGCCGGCCAGCTCCGCGCGCCGCTCCGGTGGCCAGTCGGCGGGCAGGCGTTCGTGCAGGATCCGGACGATCCAGCCGGTGAGGGTGTCGTCGAGCGCCGCGAGCAGTTCCGTGGCGACCTCGCGGTACGCGGCCTCCGCCTCGGCGACCTGCTCGGCGCGGTGGGCACCCGCCGACCCCGACGGGGTCGGACCGGACGGGTTGTCGTGGTCGCTCACCGGGTGGCGTCGGCCACGATCCGGGGCAGGCGGTCCGAGGTGCAGCTCACCGACACGCCGTTGCCGATCCCCAACGACTCGGGTTCACAGGGCAGGTACTCGGTCCCGGGCAGGGGCACCTCGTAGGTGTGGCGTTCGTCGGCGAGCACGATGCTGCGGTCCTTCAGTTCGGGGACCACGTGCATGTTGTGGCCCTCGATCGTGGCGACGAGGTAGTTGGACTGGAAGGTCACCTTGGTGTTCAGGTAGTCACCCAGGTTCTTTGGCGACAACACGATGGTGGTCCGGTACGGCGCGGATCCGGTCAGCCGGGCGTTGCCCTTGATCAGCTCCAGCCGCGACAGCTCCAGGTGCTCGGCGGTGACCGAGAGGCGGGCCATGCTCACCGGCGTCGCGGTGACCCCGTGCATGGTGATCGATCCGTTCTGCAACCGCCCCAGCGCCAGATAGTGGAACACCGTGGGCGGATCTCCGGCGGCGACGGTCACGTCGTCGACGCCCACGGTGTGGTTCTCGATCGAACGGGCACTCACCGCGTCGACACAGCCCCGGGTGCCGAACTCCACGGCGAGCAACAGCACGACGATCCCCAGGCCGCGCAGCACCAGCGGCCGGAGGCGGGACGGCGGTTTGGGGAGGCGTTTGGCGCGACGCGGCTGGAGCAACACAGGGCTTCCTATCGGCGGTCGAGCCTCCGATTTCAGGCTTCGCCGCCCGGCGGCTTCGGCCCGCCGGTGAGCGTTCAGTCCTCCGAGGTGCGGTCCAGGCGTTCGTTCAGGTTGCCCGACCGCAGCCCTTCGAGGTCGACGGTGACGCTCTGGTAGCCCACCGCCTTGACCGCGGCCACCACGGCCTGCCGCTGGTGCAGCATCCGTTCCAGATCGTCCACCGGCACCTCGATGCGGGCCAGCGCCCCCTCGTGACGCACCCGGAGCTCGGCGAAGCCGAGCCGGCGCAACGCCAGCTCGGCCCGCTCCACCGCACCGAGGCGTTCGAGCGTGACCGGGGTGCCATAGGGCATCCGTGACGCCAGGCAGGCCGCCGCCGGCTTGTCCCAGGTGCGCAGACCCAGACGGCGGGACAGCTCGCGCACGTCGGCCTTGGTCAGGCCCACCTCGACCATCGGGAACCGGGCACCACGCTGGGCGGCGGCCTGCTGACCCGGACGGTGGTCACCCAGGTCGTCGACGTTGACGCCGAGCAGCACGGTCGCGTCGTGGCGTGCGGCAATCGGACCCACGGCGTCCATGAGGGCGTCCTTGCAGTGGAAGCAGCGCATCGCGTCGTTGCGACGGTACGCGGCGTTCTGCATCTCCTCGGTGGGCACGCCCTGCCAGTTCCACCCCCGCTCGTGGGCCAGTGCTTCGGCGTCGGCGAGTTCGGAGCCGGCGAGCGACGGCGAGATGGCGGTCACGATGTGCGCGGCTCCGCGGCCCAACGTGCTCGACGCGACCTCCGCGACCAGCGCGGAGTCCACGCCGCCGCTGTAGGCGACCACCACCTGACCCAGCTCGTCCAGCACCGCCCGGAACGCGTCGAGCTTGGCGGCCAGTTCGTCACCGGCGTCGGAGCCCGACATCGCTGCGGGGTCGTGGACGGTGACCACCTGATCGGACATACCGGGCAGGGTACCGCCGGGGCGCTCGCCGGTGCCCATCGGCCGAGGTGTCCCGTCATGTGGCGCCGACCGCTTGATCCTCTGATGCCCTGGCGCCGCGGTTGCGGGTCGAATCGCCGTCGTGGGTACGGCGAACTGGGATACTGGGCAAGCCACCACTGAGAGACAGATGTGACCAACCCCCTCCCCGACTACACCGACCTCGTCCACGCCGCCGTTACCGCGTACTGGGATGTTCGGCGAAGCCAGGCGGAGAAGTCCCTGGCCCAGGGTGTCCTGAACCCAGGCTTGCGACCGGAGGTCACCGGCGGGAGACACCTCGACGAATTGCAGGCTCTTCTCGTCCGGGTCTTCATCGATGCCGGAATCCCCGCACATCTCATCGACGTGAAGAAGCGACCGATCGCGGGCTTTTTCCGACGCGACAAGAGTTGGGATGTGGTCGTGATGGTGGCGGATCGAGTGGTTGGCATCATCGAGCTCAAATCGATGGCCGGAACGAGCCCAGGCCAGAACTACAACAACCGAACCGACGAGGCCCTGGGTCAGGCCGTCGATGTGTGGAAGGCGGTCGAGCGCGGGATCATCGACACCCCGCTGCGTCCGTGGTTGGGCTACTTCATGCTCCTCGAGGACAACCCCTCGTTCAACAACCCGGTGAAGGCGAGGACACCCGTGTGGACACCTGACCCGGCCTTCGATGGCTCAAGTTATGCCAAGCGATACGAGGTGTTCTTCGAGCGGATGGTGCGCGAACGACTGCTCGACGCCGCGTGCTTGGTCATGGGAAACAAGCGAACAGGAGAAGTCCGGTTTCCGTCGACGAGCCTGTCCTTCCAGGCGTTCGCCGCGGCCATCCACGGGCGGTGTCTCCAATTCATGGCTACGAACCCCGACATCGACTGGGACCCGGTTGAACCCTCGTGATCCGACGACTCAGCCGATTGCGGCCTCCAGCCCATAGGCCTCAACTGCAGCGGCAGTCGCTCGCGGCTGGTCCCGCTCGCGGAAGGCCTGAGCAAGCGATTGCGCGACCCGCGGTGTGATCGACCGTGGATCAGGGACCCGGATACGGCGGAGATACTGGGCCTGGAATCGATAGGTCCCTCCACGCATCTTCACGCAGTAGGCACCGACGAACAGGTTCGCGATGTCCGATAAGAGGAGCCCTCCGAGTACCTCCAGGTCCCAGGCGTCGGAGACCACGTAGTAGAGGTTGTGGTGCGGGTAGTGACCGCCTTTGTCGAGAACCGGGTGGGCTGCTGCCTTGATGTCGGGGATCAGGAGTTTCGGTCGGCCGGTGAGGTCATTGTGGACGCGGTCGATGGTGCGATACCAGGCGGCCGGCCGGGTTCGGGCGATGTGCCGACTGCGCAGGCGGCGCTGGTTGGCGTCGAGATATGAGGCCAGGCGCGGGTACCGGTCGAGGTCGACCAGACCCGATCCGTTCCATGGGTTGACGAGGAAGCTGCCAGCCCACGAGGCTGAACCGGTTGCGATGTCGTCTGCTCGCAGGAGCGGAAGGAGTCTGTCACTCTCGACCAAGTCGGCATCGCCCGTGATGAAGATGTCGTCGCAGCCGGTCGCAACGCCGATGCCGACTCGGGTCCCCGTGGTGGGGTCCTGCAGGGGTGGGAAGCGGACCTCGAGATCCGCGAGGAGTGCGAGCTGACTGGGTGAGCCCGCGGGCCAGAGGTCTCGGCCGCTGAACCAACCGTCGACTCGGGTGGCTTCATATGACGGTTCGGTGACGATCTTCCGGCGGCCCCGCTTCACCCAAGCGGTGAGCCCGGGAACGTCGGACTCATCGAAGGTGGGTCTGGCATCGACCACGACCGCCTTACGTTGTGCGGCATTTCGAAGGACGAAAATTGCCGGGTAAGCGGAGACGTCGTGCTCGAACGCGTTCACCTCGTGCATTGCGATGACGGTCTCGACGGCGTAGTTGTCCGCAACGAACTCGCGGAGGCCAGCGCCGTACTGGTTACGCATCCATCGATCGGCGCAGATGTACGACAGTGCCCCGCCCGGCTTGAGCAGGCCCAGTCCTCGCTCGATGAAGCCGACGTAGATGTCAGCCCGGCCCCGCATCGTGGGACAGTTGCGTCGATATGCCTCCATCGTCTGACGGGGGACGTTTTCGAGGCGAATGTAGGGCGGATTGCCAACGACGTAATCAGCGCACGCACTGTCGTGACCGTTCAAGAGGAAGTCGCCGGTGGTGACCCACTCGCCGGCCATCGACTCGGCTTCGTCCTCGTCCAGCCCGTGCTCGTGGAGGAGCAACGCAACGGCCTTGCGGGCACGCTGCGCATTGGCCTCGAGAAGGTCGAAAGCGCGGATGGCCGGTCCCAGAGACCGCAGTTCCTGGCCGTGATCGGTGGCGGACTCGATGAGGCGTTCAGCAATCGGAAGGAGGAATGCGCCTGTGCCACAAGATGGCTCGATGACGACCTGGTTTCCGAGATCTCGATCTGGCGTGTACCCGACGAGATCGAGGACCAGATCGACGACCCAGCGGCGGGTGAAGACCTCGCCGTAGTCGGCGCCTGGGCCCGGGGCGAGCTCAGTGAGCGCCATGGGATCCTCGAGGAGGACGAGTTGCCGGGCGAATGGCATGTGCTCCGCCTTTCACGAACATGCGTTCGATGATAGAGCATTTCGAAGCAGGCTCGGACGGATCATTCACGGACGTCCACCGTAGAGCGAACGTCCCCCATGGAGCCTGCGTTTCGACATGTGGGGCTCGTCAGAGCGGCTCGACTGCTCCGAACGCTGCTCAAGGAACCGGCCCGCAGGCCGCCCCGACCTCAGGTGAGGCGGGTGAAGGTCGACATGGCCGAAGCTACCGCCGAGGTACGACACGCTCCGGCCCCTTCTGGGCCGTGCGACTCAAAATCGGCCCGATCCGGGTCCAACGCCCTAGGTCATGTGGTTCATTTCGGTCCGCGGCGCTCAAGACACCCCCCGGAACCGACGATCTTTGACCCAGCCAACGGATCAGGGCTTTTCCGCACCGGGCCCGAAGGCTGTGAGGGAGAGCGACCACCCCGGGGAGTGGTCGCTGCGAGCGTCGCACCCCGGCGGACCGGAGGGGGTCGCCGGGGTCCGCTCGCGCGTCGTCCCGAGCCCCGGCGTTACCCGGCGGCGCGGAGGAGGCGAGCCGGGACGGCGGGTCGGTTCAGCCGCCGGCGACCGCCGGAATGATCGACACGGTCGCGCCGTCGGCCACGGGCGTGTCGAGGCCGTCCAGGAAGCGGACGTCGTCGTCGGCGACGAACACGTTGACGAAACGGCGCAGCTCACCGGCGTCGTCCAGGATCCGGCTGGAGAAGCCCGGGTGGGCCGCTTCGAGGTTCGCAAGGACCTCGGACACCTTGGATCCTTCGATCTCCACCTCGGAGGCCCCGCTGGTCAGGGAGCGGAGGGTGGTGGGAATACGGACGGTGACGGTCATCGCTGCTGCCTCGGAAAGGTCGACGGAGGTATCGCACGGTTGGGTGCTCGCACCACAGGTTATCGGGAGCGCTCCGGGCGCCACCGCCCCGCGGTGGTGCTCAGGCCCCGTGGGCTCCGAGCCGTTCGGCGACCACCTCACGCACGCAGCCCAGGGTGTCGGTGAAGGAGCGTTCCTCACCGAAGCGGTCCGACAACGACACCGTCTCGGCCCGGTCGGCAACCCCGTCGTAGACCGCTCCGGCCACCACGAACACCGGCACGTCATGGGCCGCCGCGGCCTCCACGATGCCGCCCACGACCTTGCCCTCGTAGGACGCCGCGTCGACGAACCCCTCGCCGGTGACGACCAGGTCGACTTCGGCGAGCAGCTCGTCCAGGTCGACCTCGGTGGCCACCACCTCGAAACCCGAGGCCAGCTCGGCGCCGAGCACGGCCAGTCCCCCGGCGAGACCGCCGGCGGCTCCGGCGTGGGCCAGGTTTGCCACGTCCACGCCGAAGGTGTCGCGGTAGTGCTCGGCGGTGGCCTGCAGGCGGCGTTCCAACAGGCGGACCTGGGTGGGGGTCGCGCCCTTCTGGGGGGCGAAACGACCCGGCGCATCGTGGAAGCCGATGTCCACGTCGCAAGCGGCCAGCAGTTCGGCACCTGCCAGCCGGGCGGGGTCGGCCACGGCCTGGACCGCGCCCAGCCCTCCGTCGGTGGTCGCGGAGCCGCCCAGACCGATCACGATCCGGTGGGCACCCGCCCCCGCGGCGGCCAGGAGCAGCTCACCGGTGCCGGTGGTGTCGGCGACCAGCGGGTCGTTGCCCTCGGCGCCGCCGACCAGGTCGAGGCCCGAGGCGCGGGCCATCTCGATCACCGCCACGTTCCGGGACAGTCGCCAACCGGCCTGCACCGGATCGCCCAAGGGGCCGGTGACCCGGGTGGTGCGGTTCACCCCGCCGAAGACCTCGAGCAGGCCTTCGCCGCCGTCCGAAAAGGGTTGTTCACGCGCGTCCCAGCCCGCCTCCCAGGCGGCCTCGCCGATGGCGGCGGCGACCTCGCCGGCGGTGGCGGTGCCACGGAACTTGTCGGGAGCGGCCAGGACTCGCATCGTCGTACCAGTCTGCCTGCTCCGGTGGCGCCCCTAGTCTGGAGCGGGTGACCGAGCGTGGCGTGGTGGTGGTGTCCAACCGGGGACCGGTGTCGTTCCGTCGGGATGACACCGGCGAGCTGACGGCCCGGCGGGGCGCCGGGGGGCTGGTGTCGGGGCTGTCACCGCTGATGCGTCGGGAGGACCGGGTGTGGATCGCGGCCGCGCTGTCCGACGCGGACCGCGAGGCGGTTGCCGGGGCACCCGAGGCGGCCGATCCGGCCACTTCGACGGTGCCGCACCGTCGGGTCGAGATCGACGGCATCACCGCGGTGCTGGCGGGCATCGACGCCGCGGACCTGGCGGCCAGCTACGACCAGGTGTGCAACGCGACGCTGTGGTTCGTCCACCACCACCTGTTCGGGTTGGCCGACGAGCCGAACTTCGACCGTGCCTGGTTCGCCGCCTGGGAAGCCTACGAGCGGGTCAACGCGGCCTTCGCCGACCTGGTCGTCGAGATCGCCCCGCCCGACGCGGCGGTGCTGATCCAGGACTACCACCTGTATCTGGTGGCCGAGTCGGTCGCCCGGCGGCGCCCCGATGTGTCCCTGGTGCACTTCGGGCACACCCCCTTCGCCGAGCCGCACCAGTTCGCGGTGCTGCCCGACACGGTGCGCGCCCGGATCCTGGCCGGACTGGCCGCCCACCGGGCCTGCGGGTTCCACACCGATGCGTGGCGTTCGGCGTTTCTGGCGTGCTGCGCCGCGGACGGGGTCGATCCGCCCCGGACCTTTGTTGCTCCCCTGGGCCCCGACGCCGACGACCTGACCGCCACCCGGGACTCCGACGCCTGCGCCAGGGCCGGCGCGGATCTCGAGGCGCGCGTCGGATCCCGTGCCGTGATCGCCCGGTCCGAACGCATCGAGCTGTCCAAGAACCTGGTGCGCGGCTTTCTGGCCTTCGACACGCTCCTGGAACGGCACCCCGAGTGGCGGAACGAGGTGGTGTTCGTCGCGTCGGTGTACCCGTCGCGGGAAGCGGTGCCCGCCTACGCCGCCTACCGCCGCAGCGTCGAGGACACCGTCGCGCAGATCAACGAGCGTTGGGGCACCGGGTCCTGGACGCCGATCCTGCTGGACACCGAGGACCACTTCCCCACCACGGTGGCCACCCTGGCCCGGGCCGACGTGGTGCTGGTCAACCCGATCCGTGACGGGCTCAACCTGGTGGCGTCCGAGGCGATGCTCATCAACCAACGCGACGCGTTGTTGGCGCTCAGCCCCCAGGCGGGGGTCCATGAGCTGCTGGGCGAGGCCGCCACACCGGTGCACCCCTACGACCTGGTCCAGACCGCCGAGGCGCTGCACGACCTGCTGGTGATGCCGGTGGCGGAACGGCGCGCCACCGCCGCAGGTCTGCGGATGCTCGCCGCGGCGCGCACCCCGGCGGACTGGCTGGCCGACCAGCTTCATGCCACCCACTGACGACCGATCAGCCGCGGGTGTGGGTCCCGGGCCGGCTCAGGTGACCGGCAGCAGGCTCCGCAGCAACGCCACGGCCTCGTGGGGCCCGTCCACCGCAGCATCCGCGGCGGCGAGCACCGCGGCGGGGGTCTCGTCGCCCCGGACCACCACCGAATGCGTGGCGATCCCCTGGTGCTCGCCGAGGCGTCGCAACGCCTCGAATGCGGCGACGTCGGCCAGGTCGTCGCCCAGGTAGCAGGCGTGGCGGACTCCCGGCGCGGAGGCGAGGTCGGCGACCACGGTGCCCTTGTCGACGTCGAGCGGCGGGTTGAGCTCCACCGACCGGCGGGCGGCGGCCTGACGCAACCCGGTGCGCTGGGCCCACCGTGCCGCCCAGTTCTCGATGGTGATCTGCAGCTCGGGCGCCGCCCGGTAGTGCAAGGTGACCGCCAGGCCCTTGGACTCGATCAGCACCTCGTCGGGCAGGTCCTCAGCCGCCTGGGCGACGGTCTCGTCGATCACCGACCGCCACCGTTCGACCTCAGGGGCACGGATCACTTCGCCGTCACGCCTCGTCTCCAGCCCGTAGAGACCGGC
>CAYVAS010000009.1:0-61273 GCA_964449375.1 uncultured Iamiaceae bacterium
GGGCGGTCAGCGTTGGTGAGGTCTTCGGTCGTCGAGACCGGGGTTCGAACGCGGCTGGGCCGTCGGTGCGGTATCGGGCCACCCATCGCGACACAGTGGCTTCGGACACCTCGTAGTCCCGGGCGACCTCTGCCTGGGACCGACCTTCAAGCGTCACCGCCAAGATCACCGCACGTCTCTTCGACATCGGGCAAGGCTGATCCCCTCTCGGCCTTGCACATGTCCCGACTCATGCCTTGCACATGTCCTGAACCATCACACCACCCTCTCCGCCGGGGCGGGTTCCCGACGCTCGTCGACTCGACGTCGAAGCGTCGGGAACCTGCTGACCCCGCGCTCCGGCGACAGCCCTCCTCGGCAGGGGCCGACGGTGTGCCGATCCCGTCAGGGCTGACCGAAGAATCGATCGAGCTCGAAGGTGTAACCTGTAAGTCATGGGAGTGGCGAAGTCTTGGGCGTTCATTGCCGCGCTTGCTGTGGGCCTTCTTGCAACCGTCACCGGCTGCGGAGGATCGTCGGAAGCGGAGACGACGAAATCGACTGGTGCCACATCATCGACGGAATGGGTCCCCCCGACGACCGCGGTGTACAGGGGAACGTGGCTGGACGTCGTCGACGAGTTGGCATGCGGGACCCAGCGATTCGAAGAGGTTCTCGAGAGAAACTCCGGCGAGTCGAGCAACCCCTACCAGCTTCAGAACGACTTGCATCTGGTCTTGGAGGAGACGATTGCTGCGTACCAACTCTTCCACGATCGTCTGTCGTGGCAAGGCTGGCCCGAGGAGGGGGCACTGCGAATTCAGGAACTGAGGTCGTCGGTGCTGGACACCATCGACGGGCTGCGCGACTTCGACGCGGCCAATGGGATCCTCGAGATCGCGGAAGCCATGGGCACCCTTGCCGATGCGGTCGACGAAATGCTTCGCAAGAAGGCCGACCTGTATTCGCTTCTGGGCCCCCCGAGCTCGACGCCGGATTGCTCGGGACTGGGTTGAGTCGACACGTGCGCCGATGGATGCTTCGCACCTCGTGACTCCCTGGTGCAACAGCCGAGTTGCGAATCCGAGATTCACCACCAGGTAGTACTTGCTGAACGGCCGGGGGCGACCGGTCGGCGTCGCCACGGGGGCGGCTTCGGATCTGGATAGGGTCAGGAGGTGAGCCGGGCGGCCTGCCTGCGCAGGCGGGTCGCTCCCGTTGTCGACCGCATCAGGAGACGCAACCGTGCCCCGACCCAACCGAGCCACCCCGCCGATCCCCTACGACTACCTCGCCGAGGTGCCCGCCTTCGAGGTGACCAGCACCGACCTCACCGCCGGGGCGCCAATCGACCGCCGGTTCGTGGCCGACGCCAACTTCGGTCTCGACGGCGACAACGTGTCGCCGCACCTGGCCTGGAGCGGTTTTCCCGACGACACCCAGAGCTTCGCGATCACCTGCTTCGACCCGGACGCTCCCACGGGCAGCGGGTTCTGGCACTGGGTGCTCCTCGACGTGCCCGTGTCGGTGACCGAGCTGGCCACCGGGGCGGCCTCGGGTGACGGCTCCGGGTTGCCCGAGGGTGCGATGCACCTGGGCAACGACACGACCACGCCCTCCTACACCGGTCCGTTCCCGCCTCCCGGGCACGGACCCCACCGGTACGTGTTCGTGGTCCACGCCCTGTCGGTGGCGTCCCTGGGTCTGGACGCCTCCACTCGCCCGGCGGTCGCCGGGTTCACCATGGCCGACCTGACCCTGGCACGGGCGGTGCTGACCGCGACCTACGAAGTCCCGGGCTGACCACAGCCGGACGGATGGACGCATCGGATCGGCCCTGATGTCGGTCGGCCACCACCACCACGACCACGCCCGGCCGGGGCTCGGCGCGGGAAGCCGCTACCGCGGCCGGCTCGCGGTGGTGCTCGCCATGACCGCCGCCTACCTGGTGGTCGAGGTGGTCGCGGCCATCGCGACCAACTCGTTGGCGTTGCTCTTCGACGCCGGGCACATGCTCACCGACGTGCTCGGTCTGGCCATGGCACTCACCGCGATCGAACTCGCCGACCGTCACACCGCACGCCGGCACCGGGCCGAACGCGCCGGTCGGCGGCTCACCAACCGGCACACCTTCGGGCTCTACCGCCTGGAGATCATCGCGTCGTTGTTCAATGCGCTGCTGCTCGTGGGCGTGGCGGCCTACGTGCTGGCCGAGGCCGTCCGCCGCCTCGAGACCCCACCGGAGGTGGCCGCCGGTCCGATGTTGGCGGTCGCCGTGGGCGGTCTCGTCGTCAATGTGATCGCCTACCTGTTGCTGCGCGAGGGCGCGAAGGAGAGCCTGAACGTGGAGGGCGCCGCCATGGAGGTGCTGGCGGACCTGGTCGGTTCGGTCGGGGTGATCGTGGCGGCCGTGGCGATCGGTGCGTTCGGTTGGCTGTGGGCCGATGCGGTCATCGGCATCGCGATCGGCGTGTGGATCCTGCCGCGGGCCTGGCGGTTGGGCGGCCGGTCGCTGCGGATCCTGTTGCAGTCGGCTCCCGGCGATCTCGATCTCGAAGCGGTCCACGACGATCTGGAAGCCCTGCCCGACGTGGTCGATGTGCACGACCTGCACGTGTGGACGCTCACCTCGGGCATGGACGCGGCCTCCGCGCACGTGGTCGTGCCCCCGGGCACCGACCAGCACGCCGTGCTCGACCAGGCCCGGGACCTGCTCCAGCGCCGCTACGGGATCGGCCACGCGACCCTGCAGGTCGAGCCCTCCGACCATGTGGGCTGTGACGAGGTCGGGTGGTGACCGACTCAGCGCGACTCGGGTCAGCTCAGCTCAGCGTGACCGAACGCACCAGCCCTTTGCCCTGGGTCTTGCCCTCACGCAACAGCCGGTCGGCGTGGTCCATCAGCCGGTCCGAGTCGACCTGACCGGACGGGTCGAAGGCCACTCCGATGGTCACGCCCACCTGCGCTTTCGAGCCGTCGACCGCGATCGGATCGTCCAGCATCCGGCCGACCCGCTCGGCCACTTCGAGGGCGTCGTCGAGGGTGTCGACCTCCAGAAGAATTGCGAACTCGTCGCCGCCGACGCGGGCGACCACCGTCTCCTCGCCGACGTTGGACATGCGGGCGGCGACCGCCGACAGGACCCGGTCGCCGGTGCGGTGTCCGAGCATCTCATTGACGGGTTTGAAGTCGTCGAGGTCGCAGAACAGCACGGCCCGGGAACGACCGCTGCTGACGTCGAGGCGGTTCTGGAACTCGGCGCGGTTGGTCAGACCGGTGAGCTGGTCGTGCGAGGCGTTCCAGGTCAACACCTGCTGGTGGCCCATCCAGCGCAGGGCGAGCTGGGCGAGGCTCACCGCGCGCAGGATCGCGTCACGGAACACCACGCCCGGTGGTCCCGGTTCGTCCCGCCAGATGATCAGCGCCGAGGTGGGTTCGGTGCCGTCCTCGTCGGGGACCGGAGCGCACCAGCAGGCGTGGAAGCCCCGTCGGCGGGCCATGGCTCGGGTGGTCTCCGACAGCAGGCTGTACATCTCGGCCACCCGGTGGCCGCTGGCGAGCACGTCGCCGATCGCCCGGGCGTCCTCGGGACCGGGCGCGTTGAGAAACAACAGGCGGTCCTGGCCGGCGACCGTGGCGAACCGGGCGCCGTCCCATCCGCCCGCCAGCACCGCCCGGGTACCGCTGATGTCGTGTTCGACCAGGGAGGTCAGCAGGGACAGGGCACGTTCCAGGTCGGTGCCCTCCAGGATCGTGTCGACCGCGTCGCTCATCGTCTGGGAGGCGTCGGCCCGGACGAGCTGCACCAGGGTGCCGCCGACGCCGGTGCGCGAGGTCTCCCGGGCGAACACGTCCACCGGGACCGACTGGCCGTGCACATTGGTCAGGAACAGCCGCAGCGGGGCGCCCACCCAGTTGGGGTCCCGCGACGCGAACCCGATCTCGGAGAGCCCCGCTTCGGCGAGCTGGAGGCTGTCGGCGTCGAGCAGCTCCGCGATGTTCTGGCCCACCCACTCGTCGGCCCTCCATCCCAGGAGCATCTCGATCGAACGGCTGGCGTACAACAGGGTCAGGTCGCGGTCGATCACCACATACGGGTTCGCCGAGGTCTCCACGATCGTCCGGAAGAACGCGGTCGACCCCACCGGCGGTGTCCCCATCTCATCGTCGCCGGTCACGCCCGTCACCCTCCTTGGCGCCACGAAAGACATGGTGCGCCTCGCCTCTCTACGTCCCGATCGTCCTGGGACTTTACCCGAATGACACCATCGACCTAGGCCGAACGACCTATACGCGGTCGGCGCTGGGTCGTTCGGGGTCGCGGGTGACGAGCGAGGGTCGGTCGATCGCCGGGGGGTCGGCGTCGACGAGCACGCAGCGGGTGCCGTCGTAGATCGTGGCCATGCACTTGTTGCAGTGGATGCACAGCCCGTCGTCGACGGCGCCCTCGGCCATGCGTCGCACCAGGTCCGGTTCACGCAACAGGGCCCGTCCCATCGCCACGAACGCGAACCCCTCGGCCATGGCCGCGTCGATGGTGGCCCGGTTGTTGACGCCACCCAGCAGCACCAGTGGCAGGTCCACGGCGTCGAGAAACTGGCGGGCGAGGGGCAGAAAGTACGCCTCGGAGTAGGGGTAGGTCTTCATGAAGCTGCCCGCCGCCAGGCGGAACCCCGGACGCAGCGCCCGCGGGAAGGTCGCCGCCAACTCCCGGATCGGCGCGTCGCCGTGGAACAGGTACATGGGGTTCTGCAGCGATGATCCCCCGGTGAGCTCGAGCGCGTCGAGGGTGCCGTCGGCATCGAGGAACCGGGCGACCTGAACGGCCTCGTCGACCCAGAGCCCTCCGGGCACCCCGTCGTCCATGTTGAGCTTGGCCAGCACCGCAAGCCGACCGTCGAGCCGGGCGCGGACCGCCTCGGCGATCGCGCGGACCAGGCGCGCCCGGTTCTGCAACGACCCACCCCATCGGTCGCGGCGACGGTTCAGCTTGGGTGAGAGGAACTCGCTGGGCAGGTAGCCGTGCCCGAAGTGCAACTCCACGGCGTCGAAGCCTGCATCGGCGGCCAGATCGGCGGCCCGGGCGAAGTCGCCGATGACCTCGAGGATCTCGTGGTCGGCCAGGGGTCGGGTCAGACGCATCGCCAAGGGCGAGAACATGCGTGACGGCGAACGACCCTGGCGACCCGTCGCCGCGGCGACCGCGCCGGCGTGGCCGATCTGTGCCGATGCCATCGCCCCCTCGGCGTGGATCGCGTCGGTGAGGCGGGTCAGGCCCGGCACCGCGGCGGGGCTCAGCGCGATCTCGTTCGGGGTGCCACAGCCCTCGCGGGAGACCGCCAGGTACGCCACCGTGGTCATGCCCACCCCTCCAGCGGCGACCTGGGTGTGGAAGTCGATCAGCGATTCGGTGACCACGTGGTCGGGGGTGCGGCCCTCGAAGGTGGCCGCCTTGATGACGCGGTTTCGCAGGGTGATCGGGCCCAGCCGGGCCGGGGCGAAGGGATCGGGCGCCGGGTCCGGGGCGCGGGTCATCGGTCGAGCCCGGCGAGGACGTCGGCGGCGCAGGTCTCCCCGGAGCGCAGCGCGCCCTCCATGTAGCCGTTCCAGACCGTGGCGTACTCGGTGCCGGCCCAGTGGATGCGCCCAACGGGTGAACGCAGCCGGTCGCCGAAGGCGGTCCACACGCCGGGCGCGAAGTGCGCGCCGTAGCACCCCCGCGAGAACTCCTCGGCGGACCAGTCGCGTTCGAGGACCTCCAGGGGCCTGGTGGCCGCCACCCCGAAGTACCGGGCGAAGCACTCCAGGGCCGCGGCCCGGCGCTGCTCAGGGGTCTGGCGGCTCATGCGGCGCCCGTCGCCGCCCTCCATGAAGCCCATGAGGATGCCCACCTCGGCGTCCGGTGGCGAGTTGTCGAAGGTCACCTTGATGGGGCCTTCGTCCGAGGCGGTCTGCCCGTTGAGGCCGGCGTCGCGCCAGAAGGGCCGCTCGTAGACCGCGTGGATCTTGATGACCGAACCCGCCGGAAGTTTCTGGGTGAGCTGGTCGCGCCAGGCGGGAAGGGCGGGCTGGTACTCCAGGCGCCCGGACAGGGTCGGGGGCAGCGTGACGATCACGGCGTCGGCCCGGTGGGTGGCCCCACCACGGGTGGTGACCGTGACCGAGTCGGCGTCGTGGTCGATGCCCCGCACCGGGTCGCCCAGGCGTACCCGCTCGCCGAGCTGGTCGGCCATGGCTTCGGCGATGCTGCCCGCGCCGCGCACGATCCGGGTCTGCTGGGCGCCCCGGTCCACCGACAGCAGCGTCTCCAGGTCGCCGCCGGAGTGGGCGTAGAACAGGGCGTGCAGCGCGGAGAGGTCCGCGGTGTCGGTGGCGAACACGGCCTCACACGCGATGCGGAAGTAGGTGCGACCGCCGCGGGTGTGCAGGTTGCGCCGGATCCAGGTCTCGAAGGTCTGGGCGTCGAGTTCCGCGGCCTGCTCGAAACGCCACGGCGCGTCGAGGGGAACGCGGGCGGCGAGCCGACCGAACTTGCGCAGCCCCTGGGCCAGGTCCGCCAGGGTGAAGGCGCTCATCTTGGGCGTGGCGCCCCGCGCCGAGCCCATCAGCGAACGGCGGCCCCCCAGATGCAGCAGCAGCGACCCGTCGTTGTGGGTGGCGAAAGTGTCCAGGCCCAGCTCGCCGACGAGCGCGGCGATGCGGGTCTGGCCCGGCCCGATCCACTGGCCGCCCAGGTCCACACGGAGACCGTCCGCGGTCTCGGTCACCTCGGTGCGCCCGCCCACGCGGTCGCGAGCCTCCAACACCACCGTGTCGACCCCGGCGGCCGCGAGCTGGCGGGCCGCGGCCAATCCGGCAAGGCCGGCGCCGACCACCACGACCGAGGTGTCGCGGCTCATGCGACGTGCCCGGCGAGCGCGCGGTCAGACGGGTCGGCCGTGAGGTCCCGCACCGCCCGGTCCACGGTGGTGTCGTCGAGACTGATCCCCGCGGCGCGGTCGATCCGGTCGTGGATCGTGCGCAGCCACCCCGGGCGGGTGTCGGGGAGCTGCGCGGCCCACAGCTCGGCCAGCCACGCACCGGTGCGGGAGGTGGCCGAGCTGTGGGCAGACGCGGTGGTGGGCGGGTCGGCGAGCCAGGCGGCCTCGAGACGGTCCCGCTCCGGAGCGGACCGCGCGGCTGATCCGGCGTGGTCCCGTCGGGTCAGGCGATGGAACAGCTCGTGGCGCCACCAGCCCACGTCGGGATCGAACCGGTTGGTCACCCCCTCGTCGCCGTCGAGGGGGTGGGGGTCGCCGACCCGGACCGGTTTGAAGATCGAGGTGCAGGCCGCGGCGGTGCCCGTCACCCAGTGCAGCGGTTCGGCGCGCAGGTCCGACACCCAGGACCCCACGGTCTGGGTGGCGGTGGCGACGCCACCGGCGTGAGCACAGGGCGCGGACAGCGCGCCGTTGAGACGGCGGTAGCGCGGCACCCCGCTGGGGCCGTGGTCGCGCAACGCGGCGAACAGATCCCCGGGGTCTTCCGCGACGGCGCCGGCGGCGTGGGTCCGGGCGCGGCGGCGTTCGCACTGGGCGACCCGGGCACGCAGCGGGTCGGCGTGGGCCCGGGCGAACTCGGGAATCGAATAGCCGTTCGAGATCGACCGGACCCGTCCGGTCACCGTCTCGGTGGCCCAGGACCGGCCGGCGGTCTCCAGCACGATCGCCTCGTCCGCGTCGGCGACCAGGTAGCTGTTGTCGTAGCGGAAGCCCGGGTGCTCGTGGCTGGCCGCACCGCCCTGGCCGTGGGCCTCCAGCAACTCGACGATGACGCCCACGGCGGCCTCGGCGGAATCGGCACGCTCCAGCGCCAGACGCACCAGATCCATGCCCAGCAGGCCGGTGCGCGCGTGGCCGGCCCGGTTGAACACCGCCTGGTTGCCCACGACCACCCCCTGGGAGTTGGCGCCCATCTCGGCGCCCCACATCCACCAGGGGCGGGCCAGGAGGACCGCATGGGTGTGGTCGGCCTGAGGAATGGTCAGATGCGTGCAGGCCACCTCGGCGCCGGCCGGATGGTCCGCGGCATCGACCCAGTCGACGACCTGTGCCTCGTTGGGGTCCCGGTCGCTGTTCTTGGCGAACAGGATCCCGTCGTCGGTCCGGACCACCAGGGTGTCGCACATGGGCCGCACCCTACCGCTGGGGCATCCGCCGGTGCGTCGGGCTCAGCTCGTCTCGTCGACGAAGGCGGCGACGACGCGGGCCAGTTCGGCGCCGCGGTCCTCCTGGAGGAAGTGCCCGGCGCCCTCGATGGTGGGGTGGTCACGGTCCCGGGCGCCGGGGATGTGGGATTGGAGGATCCGGTGGCCGCCGCCGGTGATCGGATCCGAGTCGCTGAACGCGGTCAGGAACGGCTTGGTGAACGACCCCAGCGTCTGCCACGCCGCGCGGTTGGCGGGCACCGCCGGGTTGTCGGCGGCGACGGGCACCAGGCTGGGGTAGACCCGGGGACCGGCCTTGTAGGAGTCGTCGGGGTAGGGGGCGTCGTACGCGGCGATGACGGCCTCGTCGAGGTCGGTGGTGCAGCCGCCGTCGATGATCCTGCCCACGGGGAAGTGCTCGGTCGTGGCCGCGAAGTTCTGCCAGTTCATGAAGGCTTCGGAGAGTTTGCCGTCGCCGGTGGGCAGTCCGCCGTTGCCGATGACGGCGCGGGCGAAACGGTCGGGGTGCTCCGCGAGGAGGCGGAGCCCCACGAGGCTGCCCCAGTCCTGGCCGAACAGGGTGACGTCGGACAGGTCGAGGACGTCGAAGAGCGCGGCGCGCATCCAGGCGACCTGTCGGGCGTAGGTGTGGTCGGACTGCTGGGCGGGTTTGTCGGACCGGCCGAAGCCGACCAGGTCGGGCACCACGCACCGCAGGCCGGCGGCGGTCAGCACCGGAATCATGTGACGGTACAGATAGGACCAGGTCGGCTCGCCGTGCAGCAGCAGCACCACCGGGCCGTCGACGGGGCCTTCGTCGAGGTGGTGGACGCGCAGCGTCTGGCCGGGCGCGATGCCCTCGTCGTCGGCGTCGACGGGGACCTCCACGTAGTGGGGGGTGAATTCGAAGCCGGGCAGGTTCGTGAAGCGGTCGTCGGGGGTGCGCAGCAGGTCCATGACGTCGATCCTAGATATTGACACTCGAATTGTCACCAGTTGGGTGGGGCGATGGAGTCCACGGTCGCAGATCCTCATCGAATCGCGGAGCGACTAAGGTCGCTGCGGAGCCGGGCAACGACGCCGTGACGACTCCGCGACCACGCCAGATGCGGAGGGTTGGATGAATCGGGTGGACCTCGAGACGAGTGTGGCGGCGGACCGCGGCGCGGTCGTCGAGGGCCGCGCCGAGTCCGAGAACCATCATGACTCCGCACCGGCCGCCCCGGAGACCGGGGTCGCGGCGGCTGCGCGGTGGCGGTGGTGCTACCGGATCGCCGTGGTCGTGGCGGTCAGCCCCATCGTGGTGTCAGCGCTCCGGCGGGGTCTGACCGGGTGGGAGCCCTCCTGGGATGTCGCCACGACCGTGGTGCGCATCCGTGACGTGTTCTCCATGCACCCGCCCCTGACGGGCATGGCCGCGCAGCCGTCGGCTTCTGCGGAGGTGGCCTACTCGTTTCCCGGCCCGATGCACCTGTACCTCCTTGCGATCCCCGTGCGGCTGCTGGGCACCACCTGGGGGGTCCTGCTGGGGATGGCGGCGATCAACATCGGGTGCTGCGTGGCGGCGTTGTGGCTGGTCCGTCGACGGGTGGGGGAGCGATGGGCCGTCGTGGCGGCGACGGTGCTCGCCGCGCTGTTGTGGACCGTGGGCAGCGGGGTCCTGGTCTACCCCACGCCGCTGGCGATCGGCATCGTGCCGCTGTTCGCGTTCTTCGTCGCCGCCTGGTCGGTCGCAGAGGGGGACCGGCCTGCGTACGTGATCCTCGCGGTCCTCGCGAACTACCTGTTCTTGAACCAGCTCGTGTTCGTCGTGGTGGTACCGGTCGTGGTGACCGTCGCGGTGGGCCTCGACCTGGCCAGGCGGCATCGCGCACGGCGCGCGGATCCGACGGGCCGGACACGACGCCGTCGGCACGATCGTCGCTGGCTCGGCGCCGCCGCGCTGGTCACCCTGGTCGCCTGGCTCCCGCCCCTGATCGACCAGTTCTTCACCCCGGGCGGCAACCTGGGCAAGCTCATCGGTGCGTTCGCCTCCGGCCAGGTCGCAGCGGAGCAGCCCGCGGCGGTTTCGCCGAGCCTCACCGGGGCGTTGGGCCTGGTGGCATCGGTCACCGCGGTGCCACCCGCCTGGTTGCCCCCGTCCTTCGACCGTGCGCCCTTCGGGCCCGAAGGCGCCAACGCGTCCTTCCTCACCGGGCTGCTGTGGTCGGTGGCGCTGTTCGGGCTGCTCGCATGGGCGACCTGGCGCGCCGTGCGTCGCTCCGACCACCGGGTCGTGACCGCCGTGGCGATCGCCGTCGCGGGCTGGGGGGCCTACCTTCTCACCGCGTTGGGCAACCCCGATCCCAAGGGATTCGCCCAACGGTACTTCCTGGGCCTGTGGTCTTCGGCCGCGTTCCTGTGGTTCGTGACCATCGTGGCCGTGGTGAGGGCGCTGCCCCGCCGAGTCCGCCGGGTTCGGCTGGCGGTCCCGGTCGGGCTCGCTGCGGTCGGCGTGGTGCTGGTGGTCGTCGCGGCGCTGGCCGGGTTTCGGGAGAGCACGAACTTCGCGTTGATGCCTTCGCGGTCCACCGAGGTCGCTCCCGATATCCGGGCTGCGATGGTCCCCGAGCTGGTCGGCGAGGGGCCGATCCTGATCGATGGTCGCCACTTCCGAATGCGACGGCACCTACCCAGCATGATGCTGGGTCTGCAGGACGCCGGGACCGAGTTCCGTGTGCAGACCGCCTTCGACGCGCAACAGTTCGGCGCCTCCCGATGGGCGCGGCAGCACCCGGACGCGGTGACCCGTCTGCGCCTGTCACCGTCGGAGGAGCACGGGGCCGACGAACGACTGGTCGCGACCTTCGAACCGGAGCCGTATCTGACCCCCGAAGAGTTCGGGCGGCTCCAAGATGTCCTGATCGACTGGCTCTCGACCGACGTCGACGATCGGATCAACCCTGCCCTCGAGCTCGATCCCGCCGATCGCGCCGAGGCCGAGGCGTCGCTGGACGACGCGTTGGCGGCGGCCGACGGCGATGTGGCGGGTGTCCTGGAGGCCTCCGTCGACATGCTCGCCGGCTGGGGACAGGTCGACGGCGTCGCCCTGTTCGACGTCCCGGGCCTGACCGGGGACGAGCTGCAGGTATGGGCGCTCGAAGCGCAGCGGCGTTCATTGGGCATCGTCCATCTGTTCGCGGCGCCGCTGGAGCGCTGAGTCCCCGCCGCGGTGCGACCTCGTGGGACGGCCTGCGGTTGCGGTAGAGTCGAAGAACGCCGAGCGCCCGTAGCTCAACTGGAGAGAGCATCTGACTACGGATCAGAAGGTTGGGGGTTCGAATCCCTCCGGGCGTGCTCAAGCCTGCCGCAATGCGGGTTCGACATGGTGATCACCGGGTCGAACGATCGCGCTGGGCCGCGGTCGGCTTCGGTGGCCCGGGGGTGCCCTTGCCGGGGTCGTCGCGCTGTTTGGTGACCGGCACGTGGTCGGTCTCGTCGGTGGAGAACAACGCATCCCAGCGGCGGTTCAGGTCGGTGAGGACCTCGGGGACCGACGTCGCGACCAGACGGTCCCGAGCGTCCCGGTCTCGCTGGCCGTCGCCGTCGCGCGACCCGGTGTGGGCCATGTCGAGCGCCAGGAGCTTGGTCACCGCATCGTCGATGTCGAAGTCGATGTCGGTGTCGGTGATCCCGGCCAGCCAGGCCTCGATCTCGTCGTCGAGTTCGGCGGCGGTGCGCCCCTCGGGTGCCGCCAGCAGAAACCGGTACGCGATCACGACCTCGGCCACCTCCTGGCGTTCGGCGGCGTACATGAGCGCGTGGAGCACATCGGGTCCGTCGCCGATCATGTGGTGGTACAGGCTCTCGGTGAGCACCTTGAGATACCGCACCCGTCGGTTCTTGAGCTTGGTCCACTGGCGCACCAGAAAACTTCCCAGCGCCACCAGGCCACCGATGAGCGCCACCAGCGCCCCCTGGTCCAGGGTCGGTTCCTCCGAGCGCAGCCCCAGCCACGCGCCGATCAGCACGAAGATCAGCCCGATCGTGGACAGCGCCTTGGTCAGCAGCACCACCAGTCCAGAGGCCACCGCGGGCACGCCCAGCATGAGCGTGTCGACCCGGCGGAAGCGCACCTGCACCGAGGGGATCAGCGAGGTGATGTTCGCCCTGGGGACGTCCCGGAAGTGCTTGAGGGTGATCTGGTCGGGTACCAGGCCGCGGTCGGCCGGGTCGCGCCCCTGCCGTTCGAACCATTCCCGGGACTGCACCTGGGTGTGCAGCACGAGGCGTTCGTCCAGGGTGATCGGTCGGCGGCGGCGCCGGAGCCCGGCCCAGGTGCGGAGCTCGACCTCGTCGTGTCGGGTGCCCCGCCGGTAGATGAGCATCTCGCGGTAGTCGTCGAAGTCGACCTCGAGACGGAGCGGGATCAGCGACTCACGGGTCATCGCATCGTCGATCTCGGCCATGGTCATCGCGCGGTGGTTCGAGTCTTCGAGCAGGGTTCTGAGCCGGTCGCTCAACTCGGCGGCGGCGTCCCGGTCGCGGTCGGCGGTGGCACGGTGCCAGGTGTGCACCGCGGCTTCCTCACGCCGGTGGAACTCGAAGTGGTAGAGCGCGGCGACCAGCTCGGTCACCCGGTCGAAGTCCGCATCCACCGGTGCGCCGCCGGGCACCTCGTGGCTTCTCAGGGCGTCGACGAGGCGGGTGATCTGCACGGGGAGGAACCTCTGGCGGGGCGGTGCAGCCATGGAGATGCAGGGTAGGTGTGCCACCACCGATCCAGAACCGCTGGCCGTCCCGGAAGTGGCTCGACACCGGCGGTGGGCGCGCCGGTGGTGGCCGGGGGAGAAGGCAGGCGTGGGAGTCCCGGCGCAGCCCGGTACGGTCGAATGTCGGGTCTCCCCGAACCGTTTCCGTGTCCGCTTCACTTCCCGAATCGAAACGATGACCTCCACTGCCGAACCGTCCCCGATCGCTCCGGAGCTGCCCGCCGACCCTGCGGTGTTGGCAGGAACGCGCTTCGTGATCATCCGTCACGGCGAATCCCGCGCCCAGGAGGGGGGCTTCATCTCCGGTCACGACACCTGCACCGGGCTGAGCGACCGGGGTCGGCGTCAGGCAGCCAGCCTGGCCGAACGTCTCGCCAGGACCGGCGAGTTCGAGGGTGCGTCGGTGTTCGCCACCAGCCTGCTGCAGCGGGCCCAGGAGACCGCGGCGATCATCACCGACGCGTTGGGCACCCCCTCCGAGTTCGAGCCGTCGTGTGCCTGGTGCGAGATGCACCCGGGTGTGGTCGAGGGTCTGCAGTGGTCCGAGGCGATCGAGGTCGCCGACCTGAAGCGCCTCGAGGACCCCAGTGTGCGGCGCGCCGAGGGGATGGAGACCTGGACCGAGGTGTTCGACCGGGTCGGTGCCCAATTGCGTGCCACCGCGGCGTCCCATGCGGGCGAGACCGTGGTGGTGGCCGGTCACGGCGGCACGGTCGGCTCGAGTTTCGTCGAGCTCGGCGGGATCGACCCTCGGCCGGCACTCGACCGGGTGATGACCGCCATCAACACGTCGATCACCGAGTGGCACCACGACGGGTCGCGTTGGAAGCTCCAGCGGTTCAACGACGCCGCCCACCTGCTGGGCACCGACCTCTGACCCGGCGGGTCCGGAACCGACACCGCCCGGGAACGGGCAGGTCCTGCTTCAGGAGGACGACACCGAAGGCCAGTAGTGGTCCGGGCCCAGGTCGCGGGCACCGAAGATGGCCTGGCCGACCCGCACCGTGGTCGCGCCGTGTTCGATGGCCAGCTCGAAGTCGCCGGACATGCCCATGGACAGTTCGGCGAATCGTTCCGGTTCGGCGGCGTCCTGGCGCAGCCGGTCCCGCAGGTCCACCATCGTGGTGAAGCAGCGGGCCACGGCATCGCGGTCGGCCGAGAACACCGCCAGGGTCATCAGGCCGCGGACTCTGAGCGCGTCGAAGGCGCGCAGCTCCTCGGCGAATGCGGGGACCTGATCGGGCTCCATGCCGTACTTGGACGTCTCGCCCGAGGAGTTGACCTGGATGTACACGTCCAGCGAGGTGCCCAGGGTCTGGAGGCGCCGCTCGAGGCGTTCGGCCAGCTTGAGCCGGTCCAGTGAATGCAACTCGGTGGCCTCGCCGGCCACCTGGTTGACCTTGTTGGTCTGCAGGTGTCCGATCATCGCCCACGACAGTCCCAGTCCGGCGAACAGGTCCTTCTTGTCGCGGGCCTCCTGGGCCTTGTTCTCGCCCACCAGCGCCACGCCGGTGGCGGCCAGCCACCCGATGGGTTCGGGCCCCATGGTCTTGGTGACCGGCACCAGTCGGATCTCGTCGGGGTCACGGTCCACACGTCGGGCGGCCGCGACGATCCGTGCGCGCACCTCGGTCAGGTTGGCCTCGAGCTCGCCCTGGTTCCGGCAGGTGGGGAACCGGGCGGCTCCCGCGGGCAGCGCTCCGTCGTCGGGAGCGGAGGATTGCGTGCTCATCGTGGGATCAACCCTAGGAGAGGGCTCGCCTCGTGGGGTGGTGCCTCAGGTGAGGAGGCGGACCGACTGCAGGTGCGTGTCGAGGAGCATCTCGACGGCGCCGTCGTGCACGGCCAATTCGGCTTCGTCGCGCTCGGTGGCGTCACAGCGCCAGGCGCCCCGGATCTGTGGCCCTCGGGAATCGTCGCCGGTCCCGCGCAGTCGGAGGCGACCGACGCGGGTGCGGTCGGAGGGGTCGACGCTCCAATTGCGGAGGCGCACCACGGTTCCCGGACCGCGGTCGGCCGGTTTGACCGCGACGACCTCGGTGTCGGGGTCGTCCACGGTGACGATCCACTCCGGGGTGGTCCGTCCTGCCGTGGCGTCCGCCCGGGCGACCAGCGTCGTCCCCACCCGGTGCGGTGGCTCGTCGCCGACCGGCCAGCCGAAGGCCAGGTGCGCGTGGGCCTCGCCGCGCTCGTAGCCCATCGCGGGGCCCAGCAGCGGGACCACGCCCCAGGCCAGTTCCCGGGGAGCGGTGCGGGCGACCACCACCTCGACGGTGCCCGAGGCCTGCACCGTCACCGCGGTGGGAACGGCAGTTGCGACCCCCAGGCGCGGGCGTGCACCGCGACCGGCGGGGGCGGTGACCGCCCAGGAGTGCAGGGGCCAGAACGTCGGCGTGAAGCGCTTGTGCAACGGACGGGTCACGACCGCGCCGGGCTGGTGCATCACCACGCCAGAGGCCGGCGTGTCGCTGCGCCAGGTGAGTGTGATGCTGCGGCGCAATCGGGGAACGAGCGTGGTCGTGACCGTGACGACGGGCGCGTCGTGCGGGAAGCCCACTTCCAGCACCACGTCGCGGCCCTCCAGGGTCGCCCCGATCCGGACCGTGACCTCCTCGGAAGTGGAGGCCACCTGCACGGTCGCGGGATGGTCGGCGGTGGCGTCCACCGGCCGCCACCGTCCCCCGGGGAACTCGTTGCCCATCCGCCACAGCCCGCCCCGTTCGGCGATCGCCACGCACGACAACGTCCGCGGAGCGACGAGGTCGCTGCCCTCGGTGTCGACGAGTGACCTGAGCGTGCCGCCGTGGGCTTCGTCGAAGGTGGCGACGAAGTGCGCCGTGGCGACCGTGACCATCGAACCCGAGCGGGTCACCTCGAAGCGGCCGCCCGGCGAATCGGCGGGGTCGGGCGCCAGGTCGTCGAGGGCACCCGCGACCGGGTCGGTCGCCTCCAGCGCCGCGGTCACCTCGGCGAGGGCCCCGCGCAGCCAGGGCCACTGTTCCTTCCGAACCGTCCGGTCCGGGGAGGTGCCGGTGATCAGGTCGTGGTGGTTGCTGGTCGCAGCGATCCAACGCGCCTCGTCGCACCGGGGTGGCGGGTCGCCCCGGTGAGGGTCGTCGCCCGCGGCCAGCGCGTGGCGGGCGCGCCGGTTGTCGAGGGCGACCAGGGCCCGTCCCAGATCCCGGCAGGCGCGCTTGAGCTCGGGACGCGACGCGTAGAACCCCATCCAATACGGGTTCGGGTCCAACTCGAGAACGGGAAGCTGGTCGGCCCGGGTGGCCACCAGGTCGAGGTAGTCGTCCAGCGCGGCGTTGACCAACCACACTCCGGTGCCTTCGAAGCGCGTGGCGTTCCACCGGTCGATCAACTCGGTGAGCCGGGTGACCGGTCGGGAGAAGTCGAAGCCGATGGTGAGCAGCAGATAGGGGGTGCGGGCCAGGGGCCGAAGTTGGTCCAGGTACCCCTCGATGCGGGCGGCCACCTTGTCGGGCGCGCGGGACGGCCACGCCAGTGGCAGGCCCATCGCCCGATTGAACCCGCCGTGCCCGATCATGTCGCCGTGCCCGTAGGAGAAGGCGTGCCAGTGGGTCAGCACCTGCGAGCCGTCGGGACTGCGCCACCAGAAATCCGCGCTGCCCTCGGCGACCAGGCGTTCCGCCGAGGTGCCCGGCCAGGGAAAGCGGTCGGCGGGTTCCAGCTCGGCGCCGGGGAACCGCATGCCGTCGATCCGGCAGATCCCGGCCCGGTCGATCCCGGCGGCAGCCAGCAGCGCCGGCAGCCCCGGGGAATGACCGAAGCTGTCGGGCAGATACAGGCTGCGCGGTTCGGCGGTGATGCCCTGGGCCCGCAACCACCGGGCGCCCTCACCCAGGTCACGCAGCAACGCCTCGTCCTCGGGTAGCAGCGTGTCGGGGGTGGTGACGCCACCACCGGTGAAGCGCAGGCGTCCCTCGTTGGCCAGGCGCACGAAGTCGTCACGGCGTTCGGGGCGGACCCGCAGGTACGCCTCGGGAAAGAACGCGCACTCCACGCTGTAGATCCTCCCGGGTTCCGCGACCAGCGCGTCCAGGGCGCGGTCCAGGGTGGGTACGACCATCCACCGCAGATACTCGGTGGAGGTCAACAACCAGTCCGGGTCCCAGTGGGTGGACTCGGCGAGCACCAGCACCTCGGCGGCATCGCCGGGAATGCCCAGACGTCGGCGCAGGGCTGCTTCGGCGGTCATCGCCTCATCCTTGCCGACGACGGGTCCCGACGGGCCGACCGCATCGGGACCGGCCTCCGGTCAGGCCCGCTGACGTCCGGCCGCATCGACCTTCTTCTGGACCAGGGCGCTCAGGCCCGGCGCGACCGTGGCCAACGTCGCGCCCAGCCGCAGCTCCACCGGCGCCACGAACACCTCGGCGGGGTCGTCGCGGATCGCGCGCAGCACCCCGGCGGCCACGTCACCGGAGGACTTGGTCCGGGTGCCCCGGGGAAGTTGGACCCCGCCGTCGTGGAACATGCCCGCGTCTCCGATGAACCCGGGCGCCACGTGGGTCACCCCGATGCCATGGTCGGCGAGGTCCTGACGCAACGCGAGCGTGTAGCCCCGCAACCCGAACTTGGTGGCGTTGTAGAGCCGGGACTCCGGACTCGCCGCCAGCCCCGACAGGGACCCGACCATCACGATCTGTCCACGGGTGCCCGCGGCCAGGTGGGCCTGGGCGAACGCAGTGGCCAGCACCACCGGTGCCCGCAGGTTCACGTCGATCTGGGTGTCGATCTCGTCGGTGGTCACCTCGGTGATCGGCGAGTCTCGGCCGATGCCGGCATTCGCGACCAGCACGTCGCAGCCGCGGGCCACCTCGGCCAGGCGCTCCAGGTCGTCACGGTCGCGCAGGTCGGCCACCACCGCGGTCGCCCCGAAGGGTCGGGCCACCTCGGCGAGTACGTCGGCCCGGCGCCCGGTGAGCACCAACTCGGCGCCCACGGTCGCCAGCGCGCCGGTGATCGCCCGTCCGAGCCCGCCGGTGGCGCCGGTGATCAGGATGCGTGCCCCGCGGGGTTCCATGGTCGGTCTCCTCACCTGGTCGTGGCCGGTCGCTGTCACGGTGGGTCCCTGCAGGGGCCCGTGGGTGAACCCCGTGTGCGACGTGACCGGATCGTACCGGCGCTGTCGGTCCACGGCGGCGGAAGTTCCCCGGATCCCCCGCCGGAACCGGGTAGCGTTGCGGGCGTCGCCTGGTCGGCCGTCGTTCGCGAAAGGAGGGCCGGAGTGAGCGCGACACTCCTGTTGAACGCCTCCTATGAGCCGCTCCACGTGGTCACGCACCGTCGCGCGGTGGTCCTGGTGCTCTCCGGCAAGGCCGACGTGGTGGCCGAAGGCGACGGGGTGGTGCACTCAGAACGGTTGGCGGTGCCGGTCCCCTCGGTGATCCGACTGCGCTACTACGTGCGGGTGCCCTTCCGGGCGCACCTGCCGCTGACCCGCCGCAACGTGGTGGCCCGTGACCAGGGACGCTGTGCCTACTGCGCCCGCCGGGGCGACACCATCGATCATGTCGTGCCCCGCTCACGGGGTGGTGAGCACGTGTGGCAGAACGTCGTCACCGCGTGCGCGACCTGCAACGGCCGCAAGGCCGACCGCACCCTGGACGAGCTGGGCTGGAGGCTGCGGGTCACCCCGCACGCTCCGTCGGGGTGGGCCTGGCTGCTGGTAGGGGTGGCCGCCGACCCGGCCTGGGAGCCGTGGCTGTCCAAGACCTCTGCTCACGCCGTGGCGTGAACCACCGCGCCCGGCGGCTGATCGGCGTCCAGGCGCCAGTCGATCGGGGCACGGCCGGCTTCGACCAGCGCGGCGTTGGTGCGGGAGAAGGGCCGGGAACCGAAGAATCCGTTGTGGGCCGACAACGGTGAGGGGTGGGCGGATTCGACGATGACGTGCCGGTCGGTGCTGATCAGCGAATGCTTGCGCCGGGCGGCGGCACCCCAGAGCACGAAGACCACCCGGTCGGTCTTGGCGTCGACGGTGCGGATCACCTCGTCGGTGAAGGTCTCCCAGCCCCGCCCCTGGTGCGATGCCGCCCGGCCGCCGCGCACGGTGAGGGTGGTGTTCAACAACAGCACGCCCTGATCGGCCCAGCGTCCCAGGTCGCCATGGCCGGGCGCGGCGATGCCCAGGTCCGCTTCGAGTTCGGCGAGGATGTTGCGCAGCGACGGCGGTGGGGCGACCCCCCGGGGCACCGAGAAACACAGCCCGTGGGCCTGGCCGGGACCGTGGTAGGGGTCCTGGCCCAGGATCACGGCCCGGACGGCCGCGTACGGGGTGCGGTGCAGCGCGGCGAACACCTGGTCGGCGGGAGGGTGGACCGGGTGGCGGGCGCGTTCGGCGGCGACGAAGCGTTGCAGCTCGGCCCAGTAGGGCTTGGTGAACTCGTCGCGCAGCAGAGGGTTCCAGTCGGTGCGGGGCGCCACGGCGCCCACCGTACGCGGCGCCGCGTCCTGTGAGGGGTCCGGGACGGGACGGTCAGGGCGCGGCCCGGCGGACCGCCTCCAGGGCACGGTCGATGTCGTCGGCATCGTTGTAGCCGTGCGGCGCGAAGCGCACCCCACCGCCGCGGGGAGAACACACGACCCCGGCGTCGCTGAGACGCCGGTGCAGGACCTCGGCGTCGAAGCCGGGCACCGAGAAGGTGACGATCGCCGAGCGACCCTGGGCAAGATCCGGGGCGCTGCGGTCCGAGTGCACCGTGGCGCCCAGGTCCGCCAGCCCGGCACAGAGTCGGTCGGCCAGCGCGTCCACGTGCGCCCAGATCGTCTCGATGCCGGTGTCGGCGAGCAGCTCGAGGGAGGCGCCCAGACCGGCGAGGCCGATCATGTTGGGGGTGCCGCCCTCGAAGCGGCGGGCCGAGTCGTCATAGATCAGGCGCAGGTCGTCCCAGTCCATGCGGTGCGCCACCGACGCCCAACCCGGTTCCAGCACCCGCAGGTGCTCGCGGTGCGCCGCGGCCACGTAGAACACGCCGGCGCCCTCGGGGGCCAGCAGCCACTTGTGTCCTTCGGCCGCGGCGAAGTCCACGCCCCAGTTCGCCAGGTCACACGGCAGCACCCCCAGGCCCTGGATGACGTCCACGCACAACAGCGCGTCGTGGGCGTGGCACACCTCGGCCAGACCGGCGAGGTCGCTGCGCCACCCGGTCGCGAACTGCACCCAGCTCAGCGCGACCAGGCGGACCCGCCCGCGGTCCAGTTCGGCGGCGAACGCGTCGAGTGGGAGGGACCCGCCGGGACCCTGCGGGGGAACCCGGGTCACCTCGACGCCCCGATCGGCCAGGCTCAGCCAGGGAAAGATCGTGGACGGGAACTCGCCGTCGGGGACCACGACCCGGTCGCCGTCCCGCCACTCCAACCCGTTGGCGACGAAACCCAGCCCTTCGGTGGTGTTCTTGACGAAGGCGACGTCTTCGGGGTCGACGCCCAGGAGTCCGGCGGCCCGGGCGCGGGTGTCCTCCAGCGCGGCGAAGCGTTCGTCCTCACCGACCGAGCCGTGTGCTGCGGCCGTTTCGGCGGCGGCACGAACCGCGGCCACGGTCCTCGTCGACAGCGGCGCCACCCCGGCGTGGTCGAGGTAAACGTAACGGTCGGTGACGGGGAACAGGCCGCGGTCGAGCGGCGTCGGGAAGGCCACGATGGTGAGGGTACGCCGCGGGGGCGGTGTCGGCGAGGCGCGCCCCGGTTCAGCCGGCGTCGGTCAACTCGGTGGCCAGGGCGGCTGCCTGGGAGCGGATCTCGGGAACTGCGGTGGACTCCCACAGCTCGCCGCGGCGCAGCGCCCCCAACGTCCAGATCGGCGCGCGCGGCGCACCGTCGGCAGTGACGAGGCGGCCCCGGTCGGTGCGTACTCCCATGCCCGCGGTCGCCGGGCAGGCCAGCCCGCGTGCCACCAGGTCGGCCACCAGCGGATCTGCCGCGGTGGTGTCGACGCGGGGCCCAGCAGCGTTGACGACCCAGCCCACCGTGTGGCTCGTCCCGTCGTCCAGCCGCACCCGCAGCCGGTCCTCGGCGACGGGTTCGACCGCGGCGACGCGGCCCGCCCGGATCTCCAGGCGCCCCGAGGTGACCAGCGCGTCGAGCTGCGCGATCGACGCGGCCGGGGAGCGGTGCCGGGCACGGTTCCAGGCGCCGGCGTCGCGTTCCAGGAACGTCATCCGGTCGGCTTCGGACAGCCGCGACCAAAGCGTGGCGGTCACCGGCCGCAGCCCGTCGATGGCGCCCCGCCAGTCGCCGGTATCGGCCCAGGCCGCCCGTACGTGGTCCTCCACGTGGGCGCGGATGGCGTCCAGTTCGCTTCCCCAACCCGCGACGTCCACGGTCAATGCGGTCACCGGCTCGGGCGCATGCGGGTGGGGCAACGCACCGCTGGGGCTGACCGCCAGGATCCGGCGGCCCTCACCGGCGGTGGTCAGCACGATGTCGATCATGGTCAGCCCGGTGCCCACGATCAGCACATCGTCGCCGGCCCGGGAACCCGGGCCGAGCGCATCGAGTGCGCCGGGTCGCCAGGGGTCGGCGACGAAGCGGGGCGAGGCGCGCAGGGTCGCCGGGGCCCAGTCGACACCGGGTGGGCCCAGGCCGGTGGCCACCACCAGAGCCCGGGCGTCGATGGCGTCGCCGTCACCGGTGCGCACCCGCACTCCGGCGGAGACCGGACCCGCGCCGACCGCCTGGGAGCGGACGAGGTGCAGGTGCACCGCGGGCGCGGCGGCGACCGCGGCGTCCAGACGGGCACGCAGATACCGGGCGAAGTCGCGCCGCGGCACGAAGTCGTAGGCTTCGGTGGGTGCCACGTGCTCGGCACGCCAGGCCACGAAGTCCAGTCGTGTGTCGGGGTGAGCGCTCATGCCCGCGGCGGGCACGTTCAACAGGTGGCGGTCGTCGTCGGTGGCGAAGGCGGCGCTGGCATCCAGCGGCCCGGCCGGGTCGACCAGGACGATCTCGAGGGGGATGGCGCGCCCGGCAGCGGCGTGGGCCAGGTGCAGCGCCATCAGCGTGCCGGCCGCACCGGCACCGGCGATGACGACGCGGTCGGCGGGATCCGACGGCGTCGGCCCCGGCTCGGCGGGTGCGTTCAAGTGACCGGTGCGGGGGTCGGGCCGCGCAGCAGCCGTCCCGGGTGCTCGCCGGTGAACTCGTCCGCCTCGCGGACGACCACGCCGGCGCAGATCGTGGCGTCGTAACCGGTGGAGCCCTGCACGAACCGCTTGGCGCCGCCGGGGAGGTCGTAGGCCAGCCGGGGCGCGTCGATCGCCAGACGGTCGTAGTCGATCACGTTCACGTCGGCGCGGTATCCCGGGGCGAGCACGCCGCGGTCCTCCAGCCCGTAGTGCCGTGCGGTGTCCAGGGTCTGGCGGCGGACCACGTGGGCCAGGGGCAGTTTGGGTCCGCGCACCCGGTCCCGGGTCCAGAAGGCCACCATGAAGCTGGGCGTGGAACCGTCGCACACCGACCCGACGTGGGCACCGCCGTCGGCCAAGCCCATCCGGGTGCGGGGGTGCTGGTGCATCCGGTAGGTGGGGTCCAGGTCGCCGTTGGAGTAGTTGAACAGCGGAAAGTACAGCACCCCCTGACCGTCGTCCGACAGCAGATGGTCGTAGGCGACCTCGGCGGGAGGACGGCCGGTGGCCTGTGAGATCGCGGCGACCGACGATTCGGGTGCGGGTTCGTAGTCGGTTTCACCCACGAAGCAGAACATCTTGTGCCAGGACTGGGTGAGAAATCGGGTGAAGTCGCCCAGCAGCTCTTCGACGCGGGGACCCCCGGTGAGCGCGGCGCGCACCTCGGGATCGTGCAGCCGGGCCAGGCGCTCCGCGGGAGACAGGAAGGCCAGGGGACCCCACGCTTCGGCGAACGAGAACGGGTGGACCGTCGCTCCCCAGCTCATGAGGACCCCCACGGGCCGGCCGTGGACCTGGGCGTACAGGGGCACCCCGTCGGCGGCGGCCCGGTCCAGTTCGGCCAGCACCTCCCGCCACAGGTCGGGGGCCTGATCGTCCTGTTGCAGGTTCACCGTCACCGGACGGTCGGTGTCCTCGGCGAGGCGGCGCAACCAGGGCAGCTCTCCGCCCAGCGCCGGATGCTCATAGGCCCCCTGGAACCCGCCGTGTCCGGCGTCCACCAGAGCCGCGCCGAGCGCGGCGACCTCGTCCATCTCTGCGTTGGTGCCGGGAACGAGGACCCCGTCGACCGAGCGGTGCAGCGGGGTGCGCGAGGTGGAGATGCCCAGCGCTCCGGCCCGCAGCGCCTCGGTGGCCAGACGCCGCATCTCGGCGTTGTCGGCGTCGGTGGCCACCTCGTTGGCCGCGCCCCGTTCCCCCATCACGTACGCCCGCAGCGCACCGTGCGGGACCTGGGTGCCCACGTCCATCACGTACCGGCGCCGGTCGAGCGCGTCCAGGTACTCGGGGAAGGTCTCCCATTCCCACTGGATGCCCGCGGTGAGCGCCGCACCGGGGATGTCCTCCACGCCTTCCATCAGCCCGATCAGCCAGTCGTGCCGGTCCGGCGCGGCCGGCGCGAAACCGACCCCGCAGTTGCCCATGACCACGGTGGTCACCCCGTGCCATCCCGACGGGGTCAGCTCCGGGTCCCAGGTGGCCTGCGCGTCGTAATGGGTGTGCATGTCGACCCAGCCCGGGGTGACCGTGCGACCGTCGGCGTCGATGACCCGCCGGCCCGGGCCGACCTCGTCACCGACGGCGGTGATCGTGTCGCCGTCGATGCCGATGTCGCCGTGGCGGGGTTCGGCGCCGGTGCCGTCGACGAGCAGACCGTTGCGGACGACCAGATCATGCATGGTCGCATCTTACGGGTCCGCCCGATCAGCCCTCGGTCTGGAGTGCTTCGAAGCGGGCCTTGGAGGCCCGGATCTCCTCCCAGGCGGCCGCGGAACCGTCGGTGCCCAGGGTCGTGGAGGTCTTGGCGGGCTCGAGGTTCTTGTAGACGTCGAAGAAGTGGATCAGTTCGGCGATCAGGTGGGTGGGAAGCTGGTCGAGTTCGGTGATCGACTCGACGCGGACGTCCAGCGCGGGTTCGCAGATGATCTTGGCATCGGGCCCGGCCTCGTCCTCCATCCACAACACACCGATGGGCCGAGCGGTGACCCAGCATCCGGGAAAGGTCGGGTCGTCCAGCAGCACCATCGCGTCGAGCGGGTCGCCGTCCTCGGCGAGCGTGTCGGGGATGAAGCCGTAGTCCGACGGGTACACCGTGGCCGAGAAGAGCCGACGATCCAGGCGGATCACCCCGGAGCGGTGATCGACCTCGTACTTGTTGCGGCTGCCGCGGGGAATCTCCACGACGACATCGATGGTGGGTTCGTTCGCGGACATGGTGCCAGTATCGCAGTCGTCGTCGCGCCGCTCACCAAATCGCGCCCCGCTGGATCGGGTCGGCCCGGTCCTAGGGTTGTCGGTGGCAAGGGTCCGGCCGCCCCGGTCGGACCGATCCCCGACACGAGGAGCGACAGACATGGCAGCGACTTCCACCGCGACCTGGAACGGATCGATCGACGACGGCTCCGGCACGATGACCACGGGGACCGGGCTGTCGGGCCCCTTCTCCAAGGCGTCCCGTTTCGCCGACGGCGAGGGCACGAACCCCGAGGAGCTGCTCGGCGCCGCGCACGCGGGGTGCTTCTCGCAGTACCTGTCGCTGCTGTTGAGCAAGGACGGCACCCCGCCGAACTCGATCGAGACCACCGCCAAGGTGTCGATCCAGGTGGGCGACGACGGGCCCACGATCACCCGGATCGACCTCGACGCCAAGGTCGACGCCGACGCGTCGGCCGACAAGATCACCGAGCTGGGCAACGACGCCAAGGCCAACTGTCCGGTGTCCAAGGCGCTCGCCGGCGTCGCGGACGTGAACCTGTCGATCGCCAAGGTCTGACGTGCCGGTGGTGGGTTGCTGGCAGACTCGCGTGCCATGACCGAACACCCGGACCGTCGCATCCAGGTCACCCGCAGGATCGCAGCGCCCCCGGCGGCGATCTTCGCGGTGCTGACCGACCCCCAGGGGCACGTCGCCATCGATTCGTCGGGCATGCTGCAGTCCGCCGAGGGGGCACCGGTGTCGGCGGTGGGCGACTCCTTCGTGGTGCACATGGACCGTGAGGCGCTCAACGACTATCCGGAGCTGGGTCGCTACGACGTGACGGTCCGGATCACCACCTTCGAAGCCGACCGTGAGATCGCCTGGACGATCATCAGCCAGATGGACCCACCCCTGGGACACGTCTACGGCTACCGGCTCGAGCCCGTCGACGACGGCACCGAGGTGACCAGCTACTACGACTGGAACGACGCCCACGAGGTGTGGCGGGACTCGGGCGTGTTTCCGGTGCTCGATCAAGGCGCGTTGCGGGCGACCCTGGGGATCCTGGCCCGCCAGGTCTGACGCGCCTCTCAGCGGGCGCAGGGGCGCCGCACCTTCTCAGCGGAAGTTGCGGGACCGCAGCGGGCCGATGGCCAGGTCCAGTTCGGTGATCTTCTCGGCGATCACGTTGACCACCCCTTCGACCCGTTCCAGACGGCCCCGCACCGTCAGGGCCGGAGCGCTGCGGGCCACCTTGCGGTGGCGCACCCAACAGCCCTTCGACACGATCACGTTCACCAGGCCGGTCTCGTCCTCGAGGTTGATGAACATCGTGCCCCCGGCGGTGGCGGGCCGCTGACGGTGGGTCACCACCCCGGCCACGACCACCCTGGTGGTCCCCTCGGCCAGAGGCACGGTGGCCAGCCCGGCGGCGGTGACCACCCCCAGATGGTCCAGCCGGTCCCGGATGAACCGGGTCGGGTGCCCCTCCGCGCTCACTCCGGTGGCCACCAGATCGGCGACGGCCTCCTCGGCCGGAGACATGCCCGGCAGCGGTGGGGCCTCGACCCCGGTCACGATTCCGGGCAGCCGGCCCGGCCGGGACTGCGCCGCCGCCCCGGCCGCCCACAACGCCGCCCGGCGACCCCCGACGTCGCCGGCGGCCCCGGCGGCGCTGCCGTCCGACGCGGTGTCCCGGTGCCGGGGGACCGCCCCGGCGAGAGCGAGCGCCTCGAGCTGGGCCTGGTGCAGTCCGGTGCGTCGGGCCAGATCGGCCAGGTCGGTGAAGGCGCCGTGGGCTGCGCGTTCGGCGACGACCGCGGCGGCCACGTCGTCGCCGATGCCCCGCACCGACGACAACCCGAGCCGGACGGCCACCCCGTTGTGGGACTCGGCGCACGGTTCCAGGGTGGCGTCGGCCAGCGAGTGGGCCAGGTCCGGTCCCCGCACCACCACCCCGTGGCGGCGGGCGTCCTGGCAGAGGGTGTGGGGTGAGTAGAACCCCATGGGCTGCGCGTTCAACAGGGCGGCGCAGAACGCCGCGGGTTCGTACAGCTTGATCCACGACGAGGCGTACACCAGGTAGGCGAAGCTCACCGCGTGCGACTCGGGGAACCCGTAGTCGGCGAAGGCCATCAGCTTGTGCCAGATGTCCGCGGCGACCGTTCCGGTGATCCCCCGATCGGCCATGCCCGAGAACAGCCGCTCGCGCAGCCGGTTCATCCGTTGCCGGGAACGTTTGGCGCCCATCGCCTGGCGCAGCTCGTCGGCTTCGGTGGCGCTGAAGCCGGCGGCGTCGATCGCGATCTGCATGAACTGTTCCTGGAACAGGGGCACTCCCAGGGTCTTGGCGAGCGCGGATCTGAGCAGCGGATGCGGGTAGGTGACCGGCTCGACGCCGTTGCGGCGCCGGATGTAGGGGTGCACCGAGCCGCCCTGGATCGGCCCGGGTCGGATGAGGGCCACCTCCACCACCAGGTCGTAGAAGTTGCGGGGTCTGAGGCGGGGCAGCGTGGCCATCTGGGCGCGGGATTCCACCTGGAACACACCGATCGAGTCGGCCCGGCACAGCATCTGGTACACCGCGTCGTCCTGTTCGAGCGCGGCCAGGTCCAGCTCGTAACCCCGGTGTTCGGCGATCAGGTCCACGGCGTGGTGCAGCGCGGTGAGCATGCCCAGGCCCAGCAGGTCGAACTTGACCAGTCCGGCGGCGGCGCAGTCGTCCTTGTCCCACTGCAGCACGGTGCGGCCCTCCATGCGGGCGTGCTCCACCGGGCAGACCTCGATCACCGGTCGGTCACAGATCACCATGCCTCCCGAGTGGATGCCCAGGTGGCGCGGCGCGCCCTGGACCTGGCGGGCCAGGTCCAGGACCGCCTCGGGGATCTGGCCGTGGCGGGCCGCTGCCTGCTCGGTGACGCCGGTGGGTCCGGAGGAGGCACCGGAGGTGTCGGCGGCGTCACCGAGCGAGCTCCACCGGTCGATCCCCTTGGCCCAGGCGTCCTGCTGACCGGGGGCGTAGCCCAGGGCGCGGGCCATGTCGCGCACCGCGGAGCGACCCCGGTAGGTGATGACGTTGGCGACCTGGGCGGTGTGGTGACGCCCGTAGCGTTCGTAGACGTACTGGATGACCTCTTCACGACGGCCCGATTCGATGTCGAGGTCGATGTCGGGAGGACCGTCCCGGGCGGTGGACAGGAAGCGTTCGAAGAGCAGTCCCAGGCCGACCGCGTCGGCCCGGGTGATGCCGAGCGAGTAGCACACCGCCGAGTTCGCCGCCGAGCCCCGTCCCTGACAGAAGATGTCGGCCTCGGCGCAGAACCGCACGATGTCCCACACGACCAGGAAGTACCCCGGGTAGCCCAGCGCCTCGATGACGGCGAGCTCGTGGTCGATCTGGTCCCAGGCGCGGGCCGTGGTCGTGGTCGTGGCCGTGGCGTGCCGGCCTTCCTCGAAATCTGGAGGGAAAAGGTTGCCAATCGACCTTTTACCTCCAGATTTCGGACGGGGGGTGGGTGTCGTGGGGGACGGGTGGGGACGGGGGCCGTAGCGGCGGGTGGCGCCCTCGGTGGTCAGGTGCCGCAGGTAGGTCATCTCGTCCATGCCCTCGGGGCACGGGAAGGGGGGCAGCGACGGGGCCACCAGGGACAGGTCGAACGCGCAGGCCCGGGCCACCTCGAGGGTCGTCTCCACCGCGCCGGGGTAGCGGGCGAAGCGCCGCTGCTGTTCGGCGCCGGAGCGCAGGTGCGCGCCCGCGGACGCGGGCAGCCAGCCGTCCAGGTCGTCGAGGCTGCGACGGGACCGCACCGCGGCCAGGGCGGTGGCGAGACGCCGTTGCGCGGGCACCGCGTAGTGCACGTTGTTGGTGGCCACCACCCGCACCCCGGCGCGCACGGCCAGCTCGGCCAGCATGTCGTTGCGGTGACCGTCGAGAGGGTGGCCGTGGTCCCACAACTCCACCGCCACCCGGTCCCGGCCGAACAGCTCGACGAGTCGGGCCAGCTCCCGGGCCGCGGCAGCCGGACCGTGGGCCTCCAGCGCCGCGGGGACCGTGCCCTTGCGACACCCGGTGAGCGCGACCACCTGGCCGCGCAGCTCGGCCAGGTCGGCCAACGACTGGCGGGGCGCGCCCTTGGCCCCGGCGAGTTGGGCGAGGCTGAGGCGACGGCTGAGCCCGCGGTAGCCCTCGGGACCGGTGGCCAGGAGCACCAGATGATCACCGGCCGGGTCCGGGGCGTGGGGGTCGGTCCCAGGAGGCAGGTCCAGGGTCACCTCGGCGCCGAAGATCGTGGCCAGTCCCGCGGTCCGGGCGGCCTCGGCGAAGCGCACCACCCCGTAGAACCCGTCGTGGTCACACAGCGCCAGCGCCTCCAGGCCCAGACGGACCGCCTCGTCGACGAGCTCCTCGGGCGAGGACGCGCCGTCCAGAAAGCTGAAGTGCGAATGACAGTGCAGTTCCGCATAGGGCACCGTGGGCGGCGCGCGCCCCGGGCCCACCTCGGATCGGGGCGCGCGGCGGCTGTGTCGGGACCCCGCGGACGCATCCGGGACGGCCGTGTCCCGGGGGGCGCGGCCCGAGAGTCGTGCCTCCAGTTCGTGCCAGGGAATCGATGCGTTGGTGAACCCCACCACCCCAAGTCTATCGAACATGTGTTCGATAGACTTGGGGGTCCTGTGCCTTCCACCGCCACTCAGAAGAATCGCGTGACGAGCCCGCGGTGACGAGGTAGCGTCTCGCCCCGCTCAACCCGACGAGGGTCCCGTGCCCGACGGCACGACGACCGGGAGACAGAGGTCACGATGAACACCACGCGCCGTGGAATGACAGGAGCCCTGGTCCTGGCAGCCGTGTTGCTGGCAACCGCAATTCCAGCGGGAGCGACCGCGCCCGACGCGGGCGATGACACCGGCTCGGCGCCCTCGACCCGGATCGTCGGCGGCACCACCGCGCCCCCGGGTGCCTGGCCCTCCCAGGTGGGGCTGCTGCTCTCCAATCAGCCGAACAACTACCAGGCCCAGTTCTGCGGAGGAACGGTGATCAACCCTTCCTGGGTCCTCACCGCTGCGCACTGTCTGGAGGATGGATCGGCCCACCAGGTCGACGTTCTGATCGGTACCCAGTCGCTGGTCTCCGGAGGAACCCGGCACCGTGCAGCCGAGCTGCGCATGTTCCCCTACTACGACTCCTACAACATCAACGGTGACTACGGGCTGGTCCGCATCGGCACGCCGACCTCGGCGCCGCTGCAGGCGATCCCCGCCCAGGGGGCGGGCGTCGCCGCGGGCACCACGGCGGTGGCCACCGGCTGGGGCAACATGTCGTCGGTTGCCAACGACTACCCCACGGCCCTGCAGCAGGTTGCGGTGCCGATCATCTCCAACGCCGCCTGCGCCGCGTCCTACCCCGGATCGATCTCGTCGATGATGCTGTGCGCCGGGCTGGCGCCCTACCACTCCTTCGACTCCTGCCAGGGCGACAGCGGTGGACCCCTGGTGGTGCGCCAGGGCAGCCAGTGGGTGCAGGTGGGGATCACCAGTTGGGGAGAAGGGTGTGCCGCCGGCGCCCCCGGCGTCTATGCGCGGGTGGCCGCCCAGGCCAACTGGATCAGGTCCCAGGTGCGCTTCGGTCCCCACCCCAGCCCCAATGCGTTCGTGCGGGCCACCTGGGCCGATCTGTTCGGCGCGCCCCCGTCGAGTGCCGCGTTGTTCACCGGCGTCGCGGCCCAGAACACCATGGCGCCGACCACCTGGCTGACCCAGCAGATCCAGGGCCGTACCCACCAGGCCCGCATGGGTGGGGTGACCCGGCTGTACCGGGCGTTCTTCCTGCGGGATCCCGACGCCTCGGGCATGGGCTTCTGGTGGGGACGGGTCAACGGTGGGTGGAACCTGTGGCGGGTCGCCGAGTTCTTCTCCCAGTCACCGGAGTTCGTCGGCCGCTACGGCTCGCTGAACGACGGTCAGTACGTGGATCTGGTGTACCAGAACGTGCTGGGTCGGGCCCCCGAGGCGGCCGGTCGGGCCTTCTGGGTGAACGAGCTCGCCCGTGGTGCCCGCAACCGTGGCGAGGTGATGGTGGGCTTCTCCGAATCGCCGGAGTACGTGCGCGCCACCAAGGCCCGGACCGACGTGCTGATCACCTACTTCGGACTGGTGCGGCGTCTCCCCGCCGAGAGCGAACTCGCCTTCTGGAGCACCCAGCCGAACGCGTCGCTGGTCGCGGCGCTGTTCGGTTCGGTCGAGTACCACCGGCGCTTCTGAGTCGGACCCGGGGTCCGTCGGAGCACGGGTCGGCACCGCTCAGCCGTAGACGGCGGTGACCCACCAGCGTCGGTGCTGACGGGCCACCAGCAACGCCACGCCCTCGTCGGTCACCAGTTGCAGCCGGGCCTGACGCTGGCGACGCGCCGGATCCCACCAGCGTTCGTCCACGGGCCAGGGACCGGCCCAGGCCGCGACCGGGGTCGACGGGGTTGCGCTCCGCCGGCGGCCCGTCCCCACGGTACGGTCTGCGTCGACGTCGAAGCGCAGCAGGGCCGGGGTTCCGACCAGCTCACCCCGCCCGCTCACCCCCACGCGGGCACCCTGGGCGTCGAGCACCTCGACCGGCCAGGGATCTTCGGGCACGAACGTCGGCGCGGGCGGGGGGAGCTGTCCCGGCCAGGGGGGCGCGGCGGTGTGAGGGGAGAGTGGAGCGGCGCGGGTTTCCAGGTCCACGGTCGCGGTCGGCACGAGCACCGTCTCGGTGCCCGGGTGGCGACCGCCGCCGGGTTCGATCACCTGCACCGCGTCCGGACCGGCGAGCGCCTCGAGGCGGGCGACGGCGTGCGCGGCCCGCTCGTCCTGCGCGGACGCGCCGCCCCAGAATCCCAGTTGGGCGCCGCGTGCCGGTCGGACCTCACCGGGGCTGAGCACCACCTGGACGACCCCGGCGGAGGGGCGCGTCCCGGGGGGACCCGACAGCCACCCGTCGGTCTGCCACCGCACCCGCTCGGCGATGAGCGCTCCCAGGGGTCGGGAGGTGTCGGCCCGGCGGCCCGGCCCGTCCAGACGCCAGCGCCGTTGCAGCGTCTCGGCGTGGTCGCTCGCCAGCGAGATGACGACCTGGGCACAGGAGAGTCCCGACGCGGCGAGCCGGCCGGCGAAGGTGTCGGCCACGGCGCGCACGGCGAAGGCCACCGCATCGGCACGGATCTCGGGAGGATCGAACTCGAGCACCTCGTCGAGGTCGGCGGGGATCGGCACCGGGGCCGACACGCTGGGGTCGGTGCCCCGGGCCAGGTCGTGGAGCCGGGTGCCGGCGGTGCCGAACCGGCCCAGAACCGCGGTCCGGGGGAGTGCGGCGACGTCGCCCAGGGTCGACAACCCGAGCTGGGTCCAGGTGGCGAGCAGGTCGGGTTCGTCCACGAACGGGCCGAGGGTGGCCAGGGGGATCGGCGCGACGAACGACGCCGAGGTGCCCGGCGGGACCACCCGGGGAGTCGTCGCTGAGGCGTGGCGCGCGGCCAGGGTGGCGATGAGGGGTCCGTCGGCCACCCCGATCCGGACCGCCGCCGGATCGCCCACCGGTTGGAGCACCGCCTGGCGGATCTGTTCGGCCAGTGCCCGGTCGCCGCCGAAGTAGCGGGAGGGCCCCCGGGTGCCCAGCGCGGCGATTCCCGGTTCGACGATCTCCACCTGGGGGGTGAAGGTGCCCAGGGCGGCGACGACGGGTTCGAAACCGCGGGCGTCGCGGGCGGGGTCCGCGGCGATGAGCTGCAACTCGGGGCAGCGCCCCTGGGCCTCCCGGCGCCGGAGCCCCACCTCGACGCCCACGGCGCGGGCCGCGGCGTTGGTGGCGACGATGCCCCGATGGTTTCCCACCGCGACGGGTCGGTCGCTCCCGGCGGCGGAGGGGTCGACGGCCCGGATCGGCCAGTCCTCACAGATCACCACCAGGGTGCGGCTCATGCGGACCGTCCGATGGGGCGGAGCGGCACCGCCCCGGGGTGCTCGGAACCCGGGGTCGAGTCCGGGTCGGAGACGGGAACGGGTCGGGTACCGGGCGGGTCGGAGGTCACCGTCCCGTCGGGGCCGGGCAGCCACAGACGCCCCTGGCGGCGTCGCCCGGGCAGCCGCCGGCCCGTCACCACGATCTCGACCGGTCGACCGGTGAGCCGGCCGCTGCCCGACCCGAGCCCCTGCCACCCCCGGTCCTCCAGGTGCACCCGCAGCTCGGCGGTGTGGGACAGAGGACCGGCCGGGCGGCGGCGGCGCCCGGGGAGTGGCGGTTCGTGGACCCCGATGAGCACCGCGCCGCGTTCTCTGGCCCGGGCGGCCAGGCGTCGTTCCACGGTTGCCGACAGGCGCAGCCCGGAGCCGAGCAGCACCAGATCGAAGCCGTCGACGGCGGCGGCGACGCAGTCCACGGCCCGGTCCGGTGCGGCGTCCAGGTCGACGTGCACGATGCGCTCCAGAGGCACGCCCAGTTCCGCGGCCGCCCGCCAGCCCGGGCCTTCCAGACCCAGCACCGCGAGCCACGAACCGGCTCGACCGGCCGCGGCGGCGAGCGCGAACGCGGCGGACCGGGCGGCGGTGCCCTCGACGGTGAGGCTGGTTCCCCGTGGCAGCCCGGCGGGCAGCAGGGTCTCCAACGGGTCGAGCACGGGCAGGGTGCGTTGCGCTGCGACGCTGACCGGTGCGACCTGGTTCCGCAGCGAACGGGGAAGGTCGGCGCGACGGGCTGTGGCGGACATCGGCCCCAGTATCGAACACTTGTTCGAGTCCGTCAACCGCGCGGATCTTCCCGTCGGGCAAGGAATCCGGCCAGACTGGTTCGATGGCGATCCGGGTCTTTCTGGTCGACGATCACGAGGTGGTGCGACGGGGAATCACCGAGCTGCTGGGGTCCACCGACGACATCGTCGTGGTCGGCGAAGCCGGCAACGGCGACGAGGCGATGCGCCGGATCCCCGCGGTGCAGCCCGATGTCGCGATCCTCGACATCCGCCTGGGAGAAGGTGAACGGTCCGGGATCGAGGTGTGCCGCGAGATCCGATCGGAGCACCCCGGGATCGCCTGTCTGATGCTGACCAGCTACGAGGACGACGAGGCGTTCGCCGCGGCGGTGCTGGCCGGCGCATCGGGGTATCTGCTCAAACAGATCCGGGGCTCGGAGCTGGTGGACTCGATCCGCAGTGTCGCCTCGGGGGAGTCACTGCTGCCTCCCGAGGTGGTCGAGACCACCCTGGCCCGGCTGCGCACCCCAGCCGAGGACCCGCTGCGGGTGCTCACCGACCGCGAGCGCCGCGTGCTGGACCTGATCGCCGAGAGTCGGACCAACCGTCAGATCGCCGACGAGCTGCACCTGGCGGAGAAGACCGTGAAGAACTACGTGTCCAACCTGCTCGCCAAGCTCGGGCTCCACAGCCGCACCGAGGCGGCCACGATGGCGGTCCGGCTCCAGGAACGCCGGCAGCGCCGGGAGATCTGAACCGACGCGGGTGACGGTGGCGGCGGCCGGTGGACCAGCGGCGCCGGAGTCCCGGACGCCGGCGGGGTCACTCGCCGGGGTGGTGGACGAGGCGGGCCAGCAGCGCCGGGTCGGCCTCGTAGCCGTATGCGGACACCACCGTGCCGCGGGCATCGCACTCCGGGCAGAACACCCCGATCACGATCGCCGAATCGCCCGGGTCCGATGCGCCTTCGAAGCGGAAGACCCGCTCGATGACGTACTGGTTCGCGTCGTGTTCGGCGTGCTCCGCTCCCTCGTGCAGCCCCAGATCTGCGGTGTATCCCTCGGCTTCCAGAAGGTTCACCGCGCCGGTCACGGTGGTGGGGGATGTGTCGGGTGAGGAGGTCATCGGGGCCCACTCTAGGGCCTTCCGGTTCGTCGTGTGCGCGGCCCGACCCCGTGCCGTCGCCGGGTGGCGGGCCGCCCCGGGAGAGGGTCCGGGTGGTTCCGGTATGGCTCCGGAGTGCGGTTTCGTGCGACGATGGCGCCGTGAAACGGGCCTGGAGGGGCGCGCCAATGACTGCCGAGCGACAGGGAGGATCGGCTCCTCGTCCGTTCTTCGATTACGTGACCAGCATCGACCCGACGTTGTCGACCTTCGGGTGGAAGATCGTCGGTCTGGCCCACCTGGCCATGATCCTGCCGATCCTGGGCGCGTTCTTTCCCCGGGATGCGCCGACGAAATGGTCCTATGTCGTCGCGGTGGCCGTGGTCGGGGTCATCCTCACCGCGTCGAACGCGGTCTGGTTCGTCCGGATGATCCGTTCCGGTGGCTACCAGTCGCCTCCGGCGCTGTGGCTGCTCTTCGAGGTGGTCGTGGTCACCATCGCGGCGGCGACCCTGTCGTACGCGATCGGTGGTGCCACGAGCATGTACCGCCCCCTGGTGTTCGTACCGCTGCTGCTGGTGGCGATGGTCGGCGACCGGTGGATGATCGCGGTCGCCTGGGCCACGGCGACGCTGTCGGTGGCCGTCGTCGCGGTCGCCTCCGACGTGATCGAGGAGGGGATCGCGGCGTTTCTGTTGTCCTATGGCGTGGTCTGGGGGATCGCCGCGATCATGGTGCACCTGCTGGCGTTGTCGGCGTTGCACTCGGACCGTCAGGTCGCCGGGCTGGCCGAGGTCGCCGGGATCGCCGCCAGAGCCAACACCCTGCTCGAGGGCACCGAGAAGCTCCTCCCGGTCGTGGGTGAATGGGCGGGCGCCGCGCGGGCGGTGGCCTACCGAGTGGTGTTGGAGGACGGGCGATGGAGCACGCCCGAGCTGCTGGCCCGCTGGCCCGACGGCGCGTCGGTGACCCCGCCCAGGCCCGCAGAATTGCAGGCCGCGCACGCCGACCGTGGCGTGACCTTCACCGCCGACGGTGCGCTGGTGGTCGCCGCGGCCGACGGCGGCGAGGGGCTCGCGATCGTGCTCGAGGAACTGGCGCAGCCCGCCTACGACCGGTTGATGACCCAGTTCAACCTGCAACGCATGGTGCTGCAGGTCGGGGTGCTGGTGAACCGCAGCCGCTACATCGCCCGGCTCGAGGAGCTGGGCCGCACCGACGGGCTCACGGGTCTGCCCAACCGTCGGGCCCTGGAGGACCATCTGGAACAGGCCCATCTGGCCGCCGCCCGTCGAGGGTCGCCGCTGTCGGTGGTGATGATCGACCTCGACAACTTCAAGGAGTTCAACGACTCGTTCGGTCACCTGGCCGGTGACGACCTGCTGCGCAGCTACGCCACCGGGCTACGGGCGCGGGTTCGCTCGTCCGATTTCGTCGCCCGCTACGGCGGCGAGGAATTCTTCGTGGTGCTTCCCGACACCGACGGCGGCGGCGCCCGTCGGGTCGTCGAGGAAATCCAGCGCCGGTTCCGCCGGGCCGAGGATCTGAGCGGGGTGACCTTCTCGGCCGGGGTGGCGGCCTGGGACGGCGCCGAGTCGATCGAGGACCTCGTCGGCCGAGCCGACCGGGCTCTGTACGTGGCCAAGGCCGCCGGTCGGGATCGCACGATCGTGGACGGAGCGCTCGTCGAACGCTCGGTCTGACCACCACCTTCGAAGATCCGGCCGGGTGCCACGGATGGGGCCGGCGCGGGTCAGGTCCAGTCGTGCACGTTCTTCTGACGCGGGTCTTCCACCTCCAGGGGCGAGCCGCTGGTGCGGCGCTCTTCGGGACGGTGCCGCAGATGGATCGAGATCAGGTCGCGGGCGACCGCCTGCAGGTCGTCGCTGACCAGCTCGACGCCGTAGTAGCTGGTGTCCGCCTCGTCGCCCGGATGCTGGGAGCGCACGATGGCCTCGCCCTCGACCGGTCCGATCCGGATCGTGACCACGCCGCCGACGGCGACCGCCGGGTTGGTGGCCGACACGAATCCGGTCCCGTTGACCGACCAGGTCTGGGTCGTGGCCGTCACGAAGCGACGGGCCTTGCGCCGCGGGCTCGCCGGGGTGGGAGCCCACGTCAGGGGCACGGTGATCTCGTGGATCTTTCCGAAGGCGTGTTCTGGCGGGCGGTCCGGGTCGGTGAGGGGTCGTGGCTCCATGACGGTCTCTGATCGTGGTGTCCCCGCCTTCGACCGTACCCGCTCCCGACCGGGATCAGAAGCCTTCGTGCTCGATGCGCGCGTACGGTGCGTGGGCCGGTCCCGAACGTGGCAACCGGCGGCGCGCCAGTTGCCGGTCAGGTCCTCCAGGGGACCTCGGGTGCGGGGATGCGGTCCAGTGTCGAGTCGATCTCGCCGAAGCGGTCGTCGCCGGCGTTCCAGGCCCGTTGGGCGACGGTGAGTTCGTCGTGGTCGCGCCCCACGAAGTTCCACCACATCGACACCCGCGCCTCGAAGGGTTCGCCGCCCAGCAGCATGGCGGTGGCGTCCGAGGTGGCGCCGAAGGAGATCTCGTCACAGCCCGGCTCCAGGTAGGCGAGCTTGCCGGGGACGACCGTGGCGCCGGCGACCCGGGCGGTTCCGTGGATCTGCACGGTCCCCTCCAGCACGACCAGGGCGTGTTCGTGGTGGGGTTGCACGCCCACGGTGGTGGTGCCGGGGCGCAGTCGCAGCTCGGCGCCGAAGTGGTCGGTGTCGCGGCGGGCGGGAGAGACTTCGGAGGCGAACGCGCCGACCAGGACCGCCGCTTCGGCGTTGTCCAGCTCGACCCGGGGTAGTTCGGCGTGGTGCTCGAAGGCGGACTTGCCGTACCGGGTGGCCTCGGGTTGGGCGACCCAGAGCTGGATGCCGTGGTAGCGGCCCTCGCCGCCCCGCCATTCTTCGGCGTGGGTGACGCCGTGGCCGGCGGTCATCAGGTTCAACTGGCCCGGCACGATCACCTGGTCGGCGCCGTGGGAGTCGATGTGGCGCAGCTCGCCGTCGCGCAGCCAGGTCACCGTCTGCAACCCGATGTGGGGATGCGGGCCGATGCCGGCGTCGGCGGGGTTGGTCACGTCGACGGGTCCGATGTGGTCGGCGAAACACCAGGCGCTCACGGTGCGACGGGTGCGTTGGGGGAGCGCCCTGCGGACCGGGGTGCGGCCCACCATCGACTCGCGGCTGTCGGCGACGGGCAGCGACGCCGGAGCGGTGATCTGATCGGTCATGGCGGAACCTCGGGATCGGGGACGTCCCCATTGTGCCCCCGGGTAGTCTGCTCGGCATGTCAGACGAAATCCGCGCCACGATCGACGCCTACTGCCAACGGTTCTCCGCCGCCGACCGCGCCGGGTGGCTCGAGTTGTTCGCCGAGGACGCCACGATGGAGGACCCGGTGGGTTCGCCGGTGCGCCGGGGCATCGCCGAGATCGGCGCGTTCTTCGACGAGAGCCATGCCGCCCCCGACTCGATCGAACTGAAGCCGAACGCGCCGGCGATCGTGGTGGGTTCGCAGGCCGCATTCGCGTTCACGATCCGGGTGGACCTGGACGGGTCGATGTTCACCCTGCAGGCGATCGACGTGATGACCTTCGACGACGCGGCGCGCATCACCTCCCAGCGCGCTTTCGTCGACCACACCACGATGGTCCCCGAGACCTGACCCGGCGCCCCGCGCGCCCCTGACCGGGCTTCATCCTGGGCAATCCAGCCCCCCTGATTCGAACTTCGGGAGGTTGCGTCGCCCATGGCGAAGCAACCTCCCGAAGTTGCGATGGGTGCGGGACGAGACCGGTCCGTGCCGCTCCCGCGGTCGGTTCTGGTCCGGACCGTCGGCGAGTCAGGCGGCCCGCAGGGGGCGGATCACCTCATCGGCGAACCGCTGGATGTGGTCGACCTTCTCCTCGAGCGCATGGGGCCCGGGCCCGTCATAGAGCCAGGGCACCGTGATCACGTCGGTGACACCCTGGGCGAACACCGCCGCCATCGCGTCGGGTTCTGCCAGGACCAGTGGGGTGAGCTTCACCTCGAAGCCTTCGGGGTCGCGATCCGCGGCCTCCAGTCGAGCGCCGAGACGGCCGATCAGGTCGTCGATCTCGGGCGGCGCGACGTTCGCCCCGATCCAGCCGTCGCCACGGGTGGCGGCCCGGTGCAGTGCCGCGTCGGAATGGCCGCCCACGTAGATCGGCACCGGTTCCCGTGGTGCCGGACTCATCATGAGCCGGTCGAAGTCGTAGTGGTCGCCGTGGAACTCGGCCCAACCGGGGCGCATCGTGGCCCGCAGGATGTCGATGGTCTCGTCCAGGCGCCGCCCCCGGGTGCGCATGTCCTCACCCAGCCACGCGAACTCCTCGGGAATCCAGCTCAGGCCCAGACCGATCCCGATGCGACCCTCGAACATCGCCGCCATCGAGCCCAGCATCTTGGCCACCAGCAGCGGCTGGCGCAGCACCACTTTGTAGACGTTGGTGTAGAGCGGGATCGACTCGGTGACCGCGGCGATCGCGGGCATCGCGACGAACGGGTCGACGAAGGGCAACTCGCCGTCCCAGAAGCGCCGACCGTCGGCGGTGTAGGGGTAGTCGGCCGACACCTGCTCGGGGTAGAAGACCGAGTCGGGCAGCGCGATGGCGTCCCAGCCCGCGGCCTCTCCGGCTCGTGCCAGGGGCACGAGCTCATCGGGCGGAACCATGGCCAGCGACAGGGTGAACTTCACGACCCCGCAGCCTTGCAGATCACCGTCGCCACCGCCGTCGACCCGCCCGTCACCTCGCCCCCGAAATCTCGCCCCCACCCGAAATTCGGAGCGAAAAGGTGGAATGGCAACCTTTTCGCTCCGAATTTCGCTGGAGGATGGCGGCGTGGGTGGGCGCGCGGGGCCGATGCCCCCGCGGCGGAGGTGCGGACCGGATGGGGCCATTGGTAGGGTCCTGCCTGTCGCCGGGCCCGATGTCCGGAGGCGCCCCGAGCAGGGGAAGCCGGTGCGAATCCGGCACTGACCCGCAACCGTGAACCGCGCCGGCCGACCCGGCACGGTGAGTCGGACTACCTGCGACCGGGCCAGAAGGCAGGACGGCACCGTGCCCGCACAGCGGGTGCGCACCGGATCCTGCTGATCGACGAGGAGTTCGATGACCGCTGATCCGATGGCACCTCCGGCCTCCGGATCGTCGTCGTCCCCCGGTGGGCCTCCGGCACGGCTCCCGCGGCAGCGCCAGGACAGCTCGGGCGGTTTCTCCGCATCGTCGTCGAGCGTGCACCGGCTGCCCCGCAACCTGCACCCGATCGCCTGGTGGCTGTGGGCGCTCGGGCTCGTGGTCGCCGCCAGCCGCACCACCAACCCGCTGCTGCTGGCCTCGATCCTGGCCGTCGCCGGTCTGGTGGTGGTCCGCCGTCGGGGCAACGCCACCTGGGCCCGGGCGTTCCGCTACTACCTGTACTTCGGCGTGATCATCGTCGTGATCCGGATCGTCACCCGCGTGATCTTCGGTGGCGGCACCGCGATGGGCACCGAGGTGCTGTTCACCCTGCCCGAGCTGCCGCTTCCCGACTGGACCGCCGGCATCGTCGTCGGCGGTCCCGTCACCGCCGAAGCCGTGCTCGCCGCCGCCTACGAGGGTCTCCGCCTTGCCACCATCATCGCCTGCATCGGCGCCGCCAACGCCCTGGCCAACCCGCGCCGGGCACTGCGCGTGTTGCCCGGTGCGCTCTATGAACTCGGGGCCGCCGTCGTCATCTCGGTCACCGTGGCGCCCCAACTGATTGCCGCGGTGCAACGGGTGCGCCGGGCCCGACGGCTGCGCGGTGGGGCCACCCGGGGACTGCGGGCACTGGGCAGCATCGCCCTGCCGGTCCTGCACGACGCGCTCGACCGCTCCATCGCTCTGGCCGCCGCCATGGATTCACGGGGATACGGGCGCCGCGCCGCGGTCGGCGAGGTCCAGCGTCGCGGGACGATCGCGTTGCTGATCGGCGGTCTGGTCGCGCTCTGTGTGGGCCTGTACGGGACCCTCGGTGGGGGCAGCTCCACGCCGGTCGCGCTGTCCACGATGGCGCTGGGCATCGCGCTGTGCATCGGCGGTCTGGCCCTGGGTTCCCGCCGGGTCCGGCACACCGAATACGCCCCCGACCCCTGGGACCTGCCCGAGAGCCTAGTCGCCGGTGCCGGACTGGTGTGCGCGATCGTCTTCGTGGTCGTCACGCGATTCGACGTGGCCGACCTGCACCCGTCGCTGACGCCGTTGGCGTGGCCCACGGTCGACCTGGTGCCGATGCTGGCGGTCCTCCTGGCGGCGACCCCGGCGGTGACCGCACCACTCCCGCCAGGTGCCCGAGTGGGCACCTCGATCTCCCGGCGCGTCCAGGTGGCGACGTGATCGTGCTGGAGGGGGTCTCGGTCACCTACGCCGACGCGGACGCGCCGGTGCTGCGCGACGTGTCCCTGCGCATCCCCGAAGGGGAACTGTGTCTGGTCGTCGGTCGAACCGGCACGGGAAAGTCGACCCTGCTGGGCACGATCAACGCGCTCGTGCCCCGCTTCACCGGCGGCACGCTCACCGGTCGGGTCACCGTCGCCGGTCGCGACACCAGCCGGCACGCGCCCCGGGATCTGGCCGACGTGGTCGGGGTCGTACCCCAGGATCCGCTCGCCGGTTACGTCACCGACACCGTGGCCGAGGAACTCGCCTACGGCATGGAACAGCTCGCGGTGCCGCCGGCGACCATGCGCAAACGGGTCGAAGAAGTCATCGACGTGCTCGGTCTGGCCGAGCTCCGCAACCGGCCCCTGGCCGAGCTGTCGGGCGGCCAGCAGCAACGCGTGGCCATCGGTTCGGTGCTGGCGGTCCAGCCCTCGGTGCTGGTGCTCGACGAGCCCACCTCGGCGCTGGACCCGGGTGCCGCCGAAGAGGTGCTGGCCACCGTCACCCGGCTGGTGCACGACCTGGGACTCACCGTGGTCATGGCCGAACACCGACTCGAACGGGTGGTGCAGTACGCGGACTCGGTGGCGGTGCTCACCGGAGACGGCACCGTCGCCCACGGTCCTCCGCCGGTCATGCTCGCCGATGCTCCCGTGGCCCCGCCGGTCGTCGAACTGGGCCGTGTCGCCGGCTGGGACCCGCTCCCCCTGAGCGTGCGCGACGCCCGCCGTCAGGCGGCAGGGTTGCGGGAGCGCCTGGCCGCACCGGATCAGGTCCCACCGGATGCCGCCTCACACAACCCCCCGGCCCGACGGGGCCGCCCCGACGCGCCCGCACCCGACGACGACGCGCAGGACCCGGTGCTGCGCGCCCGGGGACTGGTGGTGACCTACGGCGATCTGGTCGCCGTCGCCGGCGTGGACCTCGACCTGTGCGCGGGTCAGGTCGTGGCCCTGATGGGTCGCAACGGGTCGGGCAAGTCGTCGCTCCTCTGGGCGTTGCAGGGGTCGGGGCCCCGCCGGGCCGTCGACGTGCAGAGCACCGGGGCTCCCGCCCAGCGAACCGACGCCCCCTCCGCGGGGCGCCACCGGGTCGGGCTGGTGCCCCAGACCGCCTCGGACCTGTTGTACCTGGACACCGTCGGCGCCGAATGCGCCCAGGCCGACCGCGAGTCGCGCCGGCCCGGAGGCACCACCCGGGCGCTGCTGGACCGCTTCGCCCCGGGGATCGACGGCTCCGCCCACCCCCGCGATCTGTCCGAAGGTCAGAAACTGGCGCTGGTCCTTGCGATCCAGTTGGCCCCCGCGCCCGGGGTGGTGCTGCTCGACGAACCCACCCGCGGGCTTGACTACGCCGCCAAGGCCCACCTGGCCGACGTCGTCGGGGAGCTCGCCGCCGAGGGCAGCGCGGTGATGGTCGCCACCCACGACGTCGAGTTCGCCGCACGGGTCGCCGACCGGGTGCTGATCATGGCCGCCGGCGAGATCGTGGCCGACGGTCCCGCGGCCGAGGTCCTGGTCGCCTCGCCGGCGTTCGCGCCTCAGGTCGCCAAGGTCCTGCGACCCTTGCCGTATCTGACCGTCGACCAGGTCCGTGCCGCCCTGGACGGACCCGGCGATTCGGTCCGAGAGTGGGTCCGGTGAGCGTCCACGACCCGGTCACATCCCCCCGGGCGGGCGCCGCGTCGACCCCTCGGGCGACCCCGCGACGCGGGGCCGGTCCCCGTGACCCGGTGGTCGTGCCACTGGGGGGTTGGTCGCGGCTGGCCCTGGGTCTGTCGGTGGGCCTGGGCGTGGTGGCGTTCTTCTGGCCGTTCCTGCTGGATGCCTCGTTGTTGGACGACGTAGCCCTTGCCCCGCTGCTGTTCGGGTTGCTGCTCGTGCTGGTGGTGCTCGTCGCGGTCGCCCAGGTCGCCGAAGCCGGCATCGACGCCAAGGCGCTGGCGCTGCTCGGGGTGCTCTCGGCGGTCAACGCGGGTCTGCGCCCCCTCGGGGCGGGGACCTCGGGCATCGAGCTGGTGTTCTTCCTGCTGGTGCTGGCCGGACGGGTCTTCGGCCCGGGCTTCGGGTTCCTGCTGGGCTGCACGAGCCTGTTCGCCTCGGCGATCATCACCGGCGGTGTGGGTCCGTGGCTGCCCTACCAGATGTTCGGCGCCGCGTTCGTCGGGCTGGGCGCGGGACTGCTGCCGCGCTGCCGTGGCCGTGGCGAGATCCTGCTGCTCGCCGCGTACGGGTTTGCGTCGGCCTACCTCTACGGCCTGCTGATCAACCTGTCGTTCTGGCCCTTCGTGGTCGACCCGGCCAGCACCACCGCGTACGTCCCGGGCGAGGCCAACTGGTTCAATCTGCGCCGCTATCTGGTGTTCGTGTCGGTCACCTCGCTGGGGTGGGACACGCTGCGGGCGCTCACCAACACCGTGCTGATCGTGGTGACCGGACCGGCGATCCTGGCGGCGCTGCGGCGCGCGGGTCGACGCGCCGCGTTCGAGGCTCCGGTGGTCTTCGCCGGGCACCCCGACGATGCCGAACCGCCCGGCGAGCCCTGAAACGACTCAGCCGAACCGGGTCAGGGACAGGAGCTCGTCCAGCAGTCCGTCCAGGATCTCCAGCCGCTCATCCGGCCCCGGCGCCTCCAGCAGCCGCTGCCGGTCGAGTGGCCCCACCGGCGCCAGGCCGCTCAGCAGATGACTGCCCACCGCCGGGTCGTCGGGCGCATCGAAGGTGACCGGCGCGACGCGGTGGCCGAGCTCGGTGGCCAGGGCCAGGACCCGTCGCACCTTGGTCAGCACCTGCCCATAGGCGGCCGTCAGCGCGGCGGGGTCGTCGACGGGCTCGTCGGGCCAGTCGACGACCTCTGCCCGCGGGTAGGGCGCGTCCGGCAGCCACGCAGCGACGCGGATGCGCCGGGTGCCGCGCACCACCAGGTCGTGGCGGCCCTCGCCCCGGGCGCGGTGGGCGTCGATGTGCGCGAGCGTTCCCACCCCGAAGCGGGTGTCACCGCCACCGACTTCGTGGCCCCGTTCGATCAGCACGATCCCGAAGGTTCCGTCGCCGTCCAGACAGTCGGCGAGCAACCGCCGGTAGCGCGGTTCGAAGATCTGCAGGGGCATCCGGGCGCCGGGCACCAGCACCGTGCCCAGCGGGAACATTCCACAGATCGGCACGGCTCGCAAGACTAGGTCGCGGTCTGCGCGGGCCGGGTCCGCCCGGGACCGGGTCGTGTCCGGGACGGCCGGTCGCCGCGCGCGACGCGGCCGGTGAGCCGGACGGTCTAGCGTCGCCGGCCATGACCTCGGTAGCGGACCCCGACGACATCGACGCGCTCATCGCGGCGCTGACCCTCGAGGAGAAGGCCGGGTTGTGCTCGGGCGCCGGATTCTGGCAGACCCGCGCGGTGGAACGCCTCGGTATCGATTCGATCGCCGTGGCCGACGGGCCCCACGGGTTGCGGATCCAGATCGACGGCGGCGACCACCTGGGCATCGACTCCTCCGAACCCGCAACGTGTTTTCCCCCGGCGGTGACCCTGGCTTCGACCTGGAACGTCGAAACCGTGCGGGCCGTGGGCGAAGCGATCGGTACCGAGGCCCGCGCCGCCGGTCTTGCGGTGGTGCTGGGACCGGGGGTCAACATCAAACGCTCGCCGCTGTGCGGCCGCAACTTCGAGTACTTCTCGGAGGACCCGCACGTGGCCGCCGCGATGGGCACCGCCTGGGTGCAGGGCCTGCAGTCCACCGGTGTCGGCGCGTCGCTCAAGCACTTCGCGGTCAACAACCAGGAGACCGACCGGTTGCGCGTCAGCGCCGAGGTCGACGAACGCACCCTGCGTGAGATCTACCTGGCGGCCTTCGAACCGGTGGTGCGCCAGGCCGCACCGTGGACCGTGATGTGCGCCTACAACCGGATCAACGGCACCTACGCCTCCGAGGACCACTGGCTGCTCACCGAGGTGCTGCGCGAGGAGGGGGGGTTCGACGGGCTGGTGGTCTCGGACTGGGGCGCGGTCGACGATCCGGTGGCCTCGGTGCAGGCGGGCCTCGACCTGGAGATGCCCTCCACGGGCAAGGCGAGCCCCGAGGCCCTCACCGCGGCGGTCCGCGCTGGTCGCCTGGACGAGGCCGACCTGGACACCGTGGTGCGGCGGGTGCTGACGCTCGTGAAGCGGGCTCCCCGGCAGGCCGCCACCGCCGGTGTCGACGTCGACGCGCATCACCTGCTGGCCCGGCGTGCCGCGGCCGAAGGGGCGGTGCTGCTCAAGAACGACCGTTCGGCGCTGCCGCTGGCCCTGGCCGACGGTCAGCGTCTGGCCGTGATCGGTGAGTTCGCCCGTTCCCCGCGTTTTCAGGGGGCGGGCTCCTCCCAGGTGAACCCCACCCGGGTGGACGATGCGCTGGGGGCGCTGCGGGACGCGCTGGGCGAGGCGGTGACCGTGGACTTCGCCGCCGGCTACCGGCTCGACCCTGATGCGGATCCGGGAGGGACGGCGCCGGGTGCTGCGGGCTCGGAAGGCGCCGACCTGGTCGCCGAAGCGGTGGCGGTCGCCGAGGGTGCCGACGCGGTGGTCGTGTTTGTCGGGCTGCCCCCTTCCGCCGAATCCGAAGGCTTCGACCGCGACCACCTGGACCTGCCCGCGGACCAGCTCCGCTGCGTCGAGGCGCTCGCCGCGGTGCACCCGAACCTGGTCGCGGTCCTGGTCAACGGCGGGGTGGTCACCGTCGACGACGTCGAAGCGTCCGCCGCCGCGGTGCTGGAGTGCTGGCTGGGCGGGCAGGCGTCGGGCTCGGCGGTGGCCGATCTGCTGCTGGGCGAGGTGAACCCCTCGGGCAGGCTGGCCGAGTCGATTCCCCACCGCATCGAGGACACCTCGGCCTTCGGCAACTTCCCCGGTTCCGAACGCCAGGTCCACTACGGCGAAGGGTTGCTGGTGGGTTACCGACGCGCCACGACCGCCGGGGTGGAAATGGCGCACCCCTTCGGCTTCGGGCTGTCCTACACGACCTTCGGCTACTCCGACCTCGCCGTGGAGGTGCACGATCCGCCGTCGATGGACGCCACGGTGATGCAGGTGTCGGCCACGATCACCAACACCGGTGCCGTCGCCGGCGCCGAGGTGGTCCAGGTGTACGTGGGCTCGCCGGGCGCCCCCGTGCCCCGCCCGGCGCGCGAGCTGCGCGCCTTCACCAAGGTGTTCCTGGAGCCGGGCGCCTCCCAGCGGGTCGACTTCGCCCTGACCCGCCGCGACCTGGCGCGCTGGTCGGTGCGCAGCCACGACTGGGTGTTCGACCCTGGCACCTACGAGGTCGCCGTCGCCGCGTCGTCCGAGGACCTTCGGGAGGTCCGAACCGTGGAGCTGGGCGGCGAGGTACCCGTGGGCCGGCTCGACGCGTACTCCACGCTGGCCGAATGGTTGGCACACCCCACCGGCCGCGCCCGCCTGGTCGACACGATGCGCACCAGCCCGGTCGGAGATCTCACCCCCCTCCTGGAGGACGCCTCACTGCTGCGGATGATCGGGCCGTTTCCGTTGCGGCGGCTGCTGCCGATGCTGGGTGGTGCGTTCCGCCTCGAGGAGCTCGACGACCTGATCGCGCAGGCGAACACCGCCTGAGAGGCCGGTGGGCTCAGGACCGCCGCTGCCCATCGCTGCCCGGCGGTCGTCATCGGCGCTGTGCGAGCTGTTCCTGGCAACGCGGGGTGTCGACCATCTCGGGGATCACACAGAGTGGCATCGCCGAGAATCCCGAGAAGTGCACGGACTGTCCCTCGACGAGGTGGCCGATGTAGCCGCCCGAATAGCCGGCGTGATCCCAGCCCTCGGGCAGGACGGTGGTGAACACGTGGTCCGGATCGTCCCAGGGGGGCTCGGGGTCGTCGCCGGTCCAGACCTTGAAGGTGAAATCCAGACCCAGGGCGCGTGCACAGATGTGCCAGGGGCCCGGAACCAGGGTGGAGTGCAGCATGCCGTCGTCGTCGAACCAGAACTTGCCGACGATGTCGGACAGATCGAACAATTCGACGCCCTGGTAGGGCTGGGCCACGTTGGTGGAGTCCCAGGTGTTGACCCAGAGGTACCAGACCGCCGCGGTCCAGATGTTCTCGTTCACCGTGATACCCCGCACCCCGGTGTTGTCGGGTCCGGTGGGCGCGATGCGCATCGCCAGGCCGGGTTGTGCCTGGTCGCCACCGAGGGATCCGGTCGGGTTCTCCCAGGTGATGCAGGCCTGCTGATCCTCGATGTACGGCGACGCGGTGTCCCAGAAGAATTCACGGGTCCCTCCCACGCTGTCTGTTGGGGACGCCATCGCCCGGATGGCTGCGCCATCCTGTTCGAAGGAGTACGTCGCTTCGGGCTCGCCGGTGATCGGGGCGTGGCGCACCGGCCCACTCGACTGGCCGAAGACCGGATTGCAGGCACTCAACGTCAGCACCACCGCGCACAGCAGCCCCGGCACGATCCGCCTGTGAACCATTCACCGCCTCCCTTCAGGTCGGCGGCCATCCTAGCCAGGTGGTTCGAACGCGCCCTTGCCAACGGTGCGGTGGGGGGGGTGCTCCTAGACCCGGGGAGCGGTGAGGGGTCTAGTGTGCTGCGACGTGGCACTCAGTTTCGAAGAAGCCCAGGCCCGGGTCACCGCTCCCGGTGAACGGTTCGCCATCACCACCGCGCAGGTCGGTGGCCGTCCCACCAAGGTGTTCGCCAACACCCCGCCGCATCTGCGGGCTCTCGTCGACTCGGCCCGCACCCGGCGGGACGAGACCTTCCTGGTCTACGAGGACGAACGTTGGACCTTCGGCGAATGGGTCGACGCGGTCGACGCGTTGGCGGCCGGCCTGGTCGAGAACTACGGCGTGGCCAAGGGCGACCGGGTCGCGATCGCCATGCGGAACCTGCCCGAGTGGATCATCTCGTGGGGCGCGGCGATCTCGGTGGGGGCGATCGTGGTGTCGCTCAACGCGTGGTGGACCGCCGATGAGCTGGCCTACGCCCTGGATGACGCCGAGCCCCGGGTCGTGATCGCGGACGGCGAACGGGTCGAGCGCATGGCCGACGCCTGCGCCGAACGGGGCATCGCCCTGGTCGGAGTGCGGATGGGCGACGACGTTCCCGACGGGGTGGACCGCTTCTCCGACGTCGGTGTCACCGGCGCCGGTCCGCCCCAGGTCGACCTCGACCTCGACGACGATGCGACGATCCTGTACACCTCGGGCACCACCGGACGGCCCAAGGGGGCAGTCTCCACGCACCGCGCGGTGCTCAGTGCCCTGCTGGCCTACGGCGCCCGGGCCGCGATCGAACGGCTCCGCTCGGGGTCGGACGACTCGTCGGCCGACGCGGCGGCTCCCAGCCGGCCGGTGTTCATCCTGATCGTGCCCCTGTTCCACGTGACCGGGTCGGTGCCGGTGATGCTCAGCTGTCTGTCGAGCGGGTTGAAGCTGGTGATCATGCACCGCTGGGACCCTGAACGGGCGCTGGAGCTGATCGAGGCCGAGCGGGTGACCAACTTCGTGGGCGTGCCCACCCAGAGCCACGACCTGATGTCGTCGCCCCGCTTCGGTGACTTCGACACCTCCAGCCTGATCAGCGTGGGCGGCGGTGGGGCACCGACCCCGGCCAGTCAGGTGCACCAGGTCGAGGACTCGTTCGCCCGGGCCCGGCCCAACATCGGCTACGGCATGACCGAGACGAACTCGTACGGGCCGGGCAACTCCGGCGACGACTACGTGTCGCACCCCACCAGCACCGGCCGGGTGGTGGCCATCGCCGACATCGAGGCCCGCGACGCGGAAGGCAACACGTTGCCGCCTGGCCAGACCGGTGAGTTGTGGATGACCGGGCCGCACCTGATCCGGGGGTACTGGAACCGGCCCGAGGACACCGCCGCGACGATCGTGGACGGGTGGCTGCGCACCGGCGACATCGGCCATGTGGACGCGGAGGGCTTCGTGTACGTGTCGGACCGGGTCAAGGACATGGTGCTGCGCGGGGGAGAGAACGTCTACTGCGCCGAGGTCGAGGACGCCCTCTACGACCATCCCGGGGTGCACGAGGCGGCGGTGTTCGGGATTCCCGACGACCGGCTGGGCGAGCGGGTCGCCGCGGCGGTGCTGCCCAAGCCCGGGGTCACGCTCACCGAAGCCGAGCTGCGCGAGCACGTCGCCCGACGACTGGCGGCCTTCAAGGTGCCCGACCGGATCGACGTACGGGATGCGCCCTTGCCCCGGAACGCCGCCGGCAAGTTTCTCAAGCGGGATCTGCGCGCCGAAGTCGGATCGTGACCCCTGCGCCGATCGAACCGGGTGAGCTGCTCCGGTCGATCCTGACCAGCCGGGTCTACGAGGTCGCGGTGGAGACGCCGCTGGACCCCGCGCCCCGGCTGTCGGCCCGGCTGGGGTGCGCGGTGTCGTTCAAGAGGGAAGACCTGCAGCCGGTGTTCAGCTTCAAGCTGCGTGGTGCCCACAACCGCATCGCCCACCTGACGCGCGCGGAACTGGAACGTGGAGTGATCACCGCCAGTGCGGGCAACCACGCTCAGGGGGTCGCCTGGTCGGCCCGGCACCTGGGCGTTCCGGCGCGCATCGTGATGCCCGAGACCACCCCGGCGATCAAGATCGACGCGGTGCGGGCCCTGGGCGCGGACGTGGTGTTCGCCGGCGACAGCTTCTCGGATGCCAAGGCCCACTGCGACACCCTGGTGACCTCGACCGGGATGACCTTCGTGCATCCCTTCGACGATCCGCTCGTGGTCGCCGGTCAGGGCACGATCGGCGACGAGATCGTGCGTCACGGCAGCGGCGAGCTCGACGCGGTGTTCGTGCCGGTCGGCGGCGGGGGATTGATCGGTGGCATCGGGGCGTATCTCAAGATGGTGATGCCCGAGGTCGCCGTGATCGGGGTGGAGTCGATCGAGGCGGACGCGATGTCCCGCTCGCTGGCCGCCGGTCATCCCGTGGAGCTCGACGAGGTGGGCATCTTCGCCGATGGGGTGGCGGTCCGTCGGGTCGGTGACTTCACCTTCGCGCTCGCCCGCGAGGTGGTCGACGAGGTGGTCACCGTGACCAACTCGGACGTGTCGGGCGCGATCAAGGACGTCTTCGACGACACGCGTTCGATCGTCGAGCCCGCCGGGGCGCTGTCCGTGGCAGGCATGAAGCGCTGGGTCGAGGATCACGACGTGACCGGTCAGCACCTGGTCGCGGTGCTCAGCGGCGCGAACATGAACTTCGACCGGTTGCGGTTCGTGGCCGAACAGGCCGAGGTGGGCCAGGACCGCGAAGCGTTGTTCGGGGTGACGATCCCCGAACGCCGAGGCGCGTTCAGCGACTTCTGCGACATGCTCGGCAAACGGGTCATCACCGAGTTCAACTACCGGCTGCACGGTCGGGACCGGGCCCACATCTTCGTCGGGGTGACGACCTCGTCCCGTGACGACGCCGCAACCCTGGCCGAGGCGCTGCGCGCCGCCGGTTACCCCACGATCGACCTGTCCGACAACGACGTCGCCAAGCTGCACGTGCGCCACATGGTCGGGGGGCGGGCCGCTGAGGTGGAGGACGAGGTCGTCTACCGTTTCGAGTTCCCCGAACGAGCGGGCGCGTTGATGGAGTTCCTGTCGGTGCTCGGGGGTCGGTGGAACATCAGCCTGTTCCACTACCGCAACCACGGCGCCGATGTGGGACGGGTGCTCGCCGGCTTCGAGGTGCCTCCCGGCGAGCGCGGTGCGTTCCACACGTTCCTGCAGACGCTCGGCTACCCCTTCGGCAACGAGGTGGACAATCCCGCGTACCGTCAGTTCCTCACCGGCGACTATTGAGTGGGCGGCTCAGGGTGTCGTTGGACCCGGTGGGGGGTCTTGGAGTGCGTCGAACTGCGCCTGGCAGTAGGCCGTGTCGATCTGGTCGGGGAGGAGGCACAGCGGGACCGTGGAGAACCCCGTGAACCGCGCGGCCTCGCCGCCTTTGACGTGACCGACGTAGCCGCCCGAGTAGCCGGGGTGGTCCCAGCCTTCGGGCAGGGTCGTGGAGAACACGTGGACCGGGTCGTCCCACGACGGCTCGGGGTCGGTGCCGGTCCAGATCTTGAAGGTGACGTCGAGACCCCGGGTCCGCGCGCACAGGTGCCACGGTCCGGACTTCAGCGTCGAGTGGAACTCGTCGTTCTCGATCCAGAACTTGCCGACCACTCCGGACACGTCGAAGCTCTGGTGCGCTTGATAGGGCACGGCCGGCCAGGTCGTGTCCCAGATGTTCACCCAGAAGATCCACAGCGCGGCGGACCAGATGTTCTGGTGCACGGTGACGCCCTTGACGCCCTGGCCGTCGGGGCCGCTGGGGGCGATGCGCAGGGCGAGCCCCGTCTGGATGATGTCGCCGCCCTGGTTGCCGGCCGGATACACCAGGGTGGTGCAGCTCTGCTGGTCGGCGACGTAGGGGTTCTCCTCGGACCAGAAAAACTCGCGTACGTTGCCGAATTCGTTGGTCTCGGGCGCGGCGGCGACCAACGTGTCGCCATCGAGGGCGTACTCGTAGACTTCGCCGTCCCTGGTGTTGATCGTGGTGTGCTGGACCGGGCCATTGGTGGTTCCGAAGTGCGGGTTGCACCCGGCCAGCGCCAGCGACAGCAGGCTGGCGACCGCCCAGATCGTGCCGCGACCGAAAAGGCGCCGTCGGATCGTTGTCGGCATGGTTCCCTCCCTCGAGGTCGATGAGGGGGAAAACCGTACACCAATCGGGCCGTTTCATTCAGACACGACCCGAGGGGTCGGCCCGACCGGTCGTTCAGGCGGCGGGGGTGCCCACGGGGAAGGACTCGGGGCGGATGAAGAGACCGTCGGCTTCGGTGAGCAGCTCGCCGTTGCAGTGCATCGTGCCCTTGGAGTAGAGCTTGCGACCGTCGGCGTGGTCGAACCAGGCTGCGATGTCGATCGGCTCGAACAGCGGGGTGGGTCGGCGGTAGTCGATCGACAGGTTCGCGGTCATGCCGCCGCCGGCGCCGAGCATCGTGGCCATGCCGATGAGGTCGTCATAGAGCAGCGCCACCACCCCGCCGTGGGCGTGGTCGAAGGGCGGGCCGTTGTAGGACTCGTTGAGGACCACGCGGGCGTGGACGACGTTGTCGGCGTCGACGGTGACCTCGAAGTCGGGCGCGATCGGGTTGGCCGGGCCCGTCGCGGGTGAGAACGGGCACAGGGCCTGCAGGTCGAGGGTGGGGGAGAACGCCTGGAGCGCCGAGTGCCCGGTGATCCAGTAGGGGCCGGTGTACTGGGAGGCGCCGAGCAGGTCGGTGGCGGCGGCCAGGTGGTCCAGGGCCTGGGCGCGGGTCGGCTCGTCGACGGTGCTGCTGCGGGCCAAGCGGACCAGCTCGCGCAGCGCGTCGGCCAGAGCCCGGTCCTCGCTGACGTGGGGCCCGGTGGTGGCCCGGGCGATCGCGGCCGCGTCGCCCACCGACGAGAAGGGACGGTCGGTGGTCTCGGACATGGCACGAACCTAGGCGAACGGATCCGCGGTGGAGGAGGTCGCCCGGTGTCCGGGACGCCACCCAGCGCCCGATGTTCGGTGTTCGTGACGGCACGGACGGCTGAAGATGGGAGCTGCACTCGGCTCTGGTACACTGTGTTCGGTGTTCGTGACGGCACATACAGAGCAACACGCGGAGCTGCTGCGGGAGGTCACCGACGCGCTCGTCGCCATCGGGGTTCCCGTGGACCGCGCCGAGGACGCGGTGACCGTGGACGGCGACCGGCTGGTCCTCGCCCTGGTCGACCGCGCCCACCCCACGCCGGCCGCGCTGGCGAGCATCGTGGAGGAGGCCCCGCCCCGGCGCCCCGCGATGGTGATCGCGGACCGCATCTCCGAGCCCGGGCGCGACGTGCTGCGACGCGCGGGCTGGGGGTGGCTGGACCGCCGGGGGCACCTGCGGATCTGGACCTCCGGGGTGCGCATCGAGGCGCCCATCCCGGGCGAGGTCGACGCCCCCGCCGACCGGGGCGGCAACCCCTGGACCACCGTCGGCCTCGAGGTCGCCGTGGCCGCGCTGCTCCAACCCGACCGGGAGGTGTCGACCCGGCAGCTCGCCGCGGCGATCGGCCGCAGCGTCGGCGCCGTCCACGAGATGATCGGACGTCTGGCCGCGGTGGGCCTGATCGGCAACACCAGCCGGCTGCCCCTGATGCCCGACCTGTTCTGGGAGACCGCGGCGCACTGGCCCGACGACGGGTGGATGGGTCTGGGTGCCGAGCTCGCCGAGGTCGCCGAACGGGTCGGCGCCGACGTGCTGGTACGGGTCGACGAACGCGCCGCGACCCTGGGTGGGGCCCGCATCGCCGCCGCAGGAGATCTGCCCGCCCGGGTCTACGTGCCGACCGTGCGCGTGTTCCGGCGGCTCCGTGCCCTGGCCGACCGCGACGCCCCCACCCGCACCTGGGCGCGCGTCGCGCCGGTGGAGTTCCTGCCTCTCAACGAGGACCACCCGCCCGACGCCGAGCACCCCTGGGCGGTCGCCCACCCGCTGATCTGCGCGCTCCGCCTGGCCGCGGACCCCTCCCGGGGCCGTGAGATCGTGGAGGACTGGGGCATCGTCACCGAGCCCGGAGACCCGTCGTGATCGTGCTGAGTGGTCGTCGCCAGGGCACCACCCACCGGGCCGTGGAGCTGCTGGCCTCCCTGCCACCCCAGCTCCGCCTCATCGGCGGGTTGGCGGTGCTGTGCCGCGTCGGGGTGCCCCACCGCTCCACGGTCGACCTGGACGCGGTCACCCGCGACCTCGCCGGCATCCATGCCGACATCGCCAGGCTGGCGGTCACCGCGCCCGGTGGCGGCCAGTACACCTTCGCCGGCAACTTCGACCTCGACGTGATCGACGTGGCACCCGAGGCCAGCTCGACCCTCATCGCCGAGCTGACCGCCCACGACGAGCCTCTCGGCGACCTGGACCTCAACGTGATCGCGCACACCTGGGCCTTCGAGACCGCCACGAGCCTGGGGCTGGAGGTGGTGGAGGAGGGCAGCGGCGAGGTGCTGGCCCGTGCCGAGAACCGGCTGGTCGCCACCTCGACGGGGCTGGTCGTCATGAAGGTGACCACCGTGCCGCTGCGGTCCTCGTCCAAGCCCGAGAAGCGGGCCTCGGACCTGTACGACCTGGGCCGGTTGCTGGTGGTGGGAGACCTCACCCCCGACGAGGTCACGTCGATTCCCGCCGAGCTGCGCGCCCCGGTGCTCGAGCGGCTCGGCGACTGGTTCTGTGATCCGGTCGGCCGGGACCGCACCTACCGGGAGGTGCGCCGCTTCGACGAACCCCGCCTGGACCTCGACGAGGCCGCCGACGCGGTCGACGCGCTCGTGTCCCGGGGTCTTCTAGGGTGAGCCGATGACCGAAACCGATGTCGTCTCCGTCGAACGTGTCGTGCACGCCCCGGCCGCTGAGATCTTCGCGTTGCTGGCCGACCCGTCGCGTCATGCCAGCTTCGACGGTTCGGGCACAGTGCGAGGCTCACGTGGGTCGACCGGGCCGGTGGGTCTGGGCGACCGGTTCGGCATGTCGATGAAGCTGGGCGTGCCCTACGCGATGGAGAACGAGATCGTCGAGTTCGAAGCGGACCGGCGCATCGCCTGGCGGACCACCGCCCCGTCGGTGGTCGGGCGGGTGGTCGGTGGACGGGTCTGGCGCTATGAACTCGAGCCGGTCGACGGGGGCACCCTGGTGCGCGAGACCTGGGACCTCACCGGCGAATCCGCGGTCAGCCGGCCGGTGGTCCGCCGGCTGCTCACCCGCAAGACCATCAAGGACATGACCGCCACGCTGGACCGGATCGAAGCGCTGCTGGGCGACCCCGCATCGTCCTGAGCCGTCGACTCAGTCCAGGAGCGCGGTGATGTTCTCGGTGGGGCGTCCCACCGCGGCACGCCCGTCGACAGTGACCAGGATCGGCCGCTCGATCAGGATCGGATTGGCCACCAGCATCTCGATCCAGGGTCTGCGTTCCCGGGGAGCGTCGGCCAGGCCCAGCTCCTTGGCGCGCGCCTCGCCCATGCGGGTGATCTCCCAGGGTTCCACGCCCAACGCGGTGCACACCGCGTCGAGAAGGTCGGCGTCGGGGGCGTCGTCGAGGTAGCGGCGTTCGGTGTAGTCCACGCCGCGCTCGTCCAACGCGGCCTTGGCCGCACGGCTCTTCGAACAACGGGGGTTGTGCCACAGTTCCATGGACCGGATCGTATCGGCGGCGGACCTCAGCCCACCGGCTGGCGGGTCACCCACAGGGTCCAGTCGGCTTCGCGCCGTGCCGCCGCCCAGGCATGGAGATCGCCCGGTGACACCGGTTGACCCTCGAAGAGCGGATCGTCCCGGGCGTCGGCGCGGTCCCACCAGGTGAGCACCAGGCCGTGGAACGTCGGGTCGTCCACCAGGTGGGCGAGGTTCCCGCCGGAGGGTTCCAGCGCGGCGGTGCGGGCCCGGAGGATTTCGGGCACCATCGCTCCCAGGAACGGGCGCTGGGCCGCGGCGGTTGGCTCCAGGGTCGAGCGCGCCGCCAACCAGGCCTCGAGGCGGGACTCGATCGCGTCGGTCCGGGTGTCCTCGTCGCCGTGACGGATCCGCTCGGAGAAGATCACCTCGCCCGCGGGGGGATCGGCGCTGGACTTGTCGGCGATCACGATCCGGGAGCGGGGCGGGGTCTCGGCGCCGCAGTCGGGGATGAAGTCGTACAGCGACGTGTTGGGTACCGGGTAGCAGAAGGCCACCCCCCGCTCCTGGAAGGCCACCAGCAACGCGGACAGCACGTTGGCGTTCTGTTCGAAGGTGTTCTCCAGGGTGACCTCGACGGAGGTGTCCTCTCCCACCTCGGCGATCACCGCGGCGCTCATGGCCCGGGCCAGCTCGTTCTCGCGCGTGTCCGCGGTGTACCCGGTCGGCGAGGTCGCCAGGTTCGCCAATCCCACCACCACCGCGAGCGCGAGCGCCGCGGGCGCGGTTGCCCGGTGCCGGGCCAGAGGCGTGCTGCGGATCACGTTGACGATCACCGCCAACCAGGTGACCAGCGCGGTCACCCACACCGAGTACAGATACTCGGGCACCAGCGCGGTGGTCACCGGCGCCAGGTACACCGTGACGCCGCTGGCCACGATCGCGGCGGCGGCCACGCCCAACAGCGCCAGACCGACGCGGTCCCGCCGGCGCACCGCCAGCACGCCCAGCGCGGTGAACGCGGCCGCGACCAGGGCCAGCACGACCAGGTCCGCCCAGGTCGCCGATCCGGTGGCGAAGGAGGTGAGGTGCGCCCGGTAGAACGTCGGGTCCTCGATCGAGCCGCGCAGCCAGAACGGGGGATGCCCGACCAGGCCGGCCACCACGTGGACCGCGGCGGACCCCGAGTGGATCGCCGGAGCCCCGTCAGAGGACCCACCGATGAGCAGACCGAGGTTGCCCGGCGATCCGGTGAACTGCTGGATCAACGGGGGCAGCCACATGACGAAGGTGACCGCGGCCGCGGCGCCGATCGCCCGGTTCAGGCTGCGTCGTCGCCACGCCCGACCCTCCGGATCGGCCCGTTGGGCGCGGACGTACCCGCCCATCAGCCCGGCGCAGCCCGCCAGCGCCACCAGGGGCACGGCGGCGGCCAGTACCAGATGGTCCAGCCAGGCGAAGTTGGCGACCACGGCCAGCACCACCAGCGCGGCCCGGTCGCCCAGGGCGGTGCACCACGCTGCGATGACCACGCACAGGAACGGGACCAGCACCATCCGCAGGGGCCAGGCCTCGATCAGCATGCCCGAGCCGATCGACCAGCAGAACACCCCGATGCCCGCGATCGTCCACAGCGCGCTCGTCGGTTCCAGGTTGCGCACGACCAGCCAGATCGCCAACCCGATCCACACGGTGTTCAACGCCGCCATCGCCACGACCGTGCCCCAGGTGGCGCCGAGCACCTCGACGGGCACGGCCATCCAGTAGAGCTGCCAGGCCGCGGGAAAGTGCACCACCTCCGCGCCGGAGGCCGACGAGGCGGGCATGCCGATCAGGGGCGGACTGGACGACAGCACGTCCGGGGCGCGCAGCGCCATGATCGCGGTGTCGCCCACCGGGACCAGGCCGCGCAGTCCCACCCGGACCGCGGCGACCCAGATCGGCAGGACCGTGGCCACCGTGGCCACCGTCAGCGTGACCCGTTCGGTGCGGGAGAACCGCTCCCAGGCCGCACTCACGCGCGCCGGAACCGGGCCGCGCGGAACGGCGGAGGTGCTCCCGGCGCGGCCCATGCGGCGCAAGCGTATCTTCGGAGCACTGTGCCAGACTGGGCTGGTGGGAGCGGTCACCCGGGCCCGGGTCCAGGGCACCATCGGAATGGAACCGGGACGCCGGTTGTCGTTCGCTTCGTTCGGCCCGGCGGACGGCCGGGCCCACATCTGGCTGCACGGCACCCCCGGCGCGGCGACCCAGGTCCCCGAGGACGCCCGTCGGCGGGCCGAACGTGACGGGTTGCGCATCATCGGCGTGGACCGGCCCGGGGTGGGACGTTCCACGCCGCATCTCTACGACGATCTGGTGGACTTCGCCACCGACCTGGAACGACTCGTCGACGCGCTCGACCTGGACGACGTCGCGCTGATCGGGCTGTCGGGCGGGGCGCCCTACGCGTTGGCCTGTGCCGCTCGTCTGCCCGAGCGGGTCCGGGCCGTGGGGGTGCTGGGCGGTCTCGCGCCCACGGTGGGTCCCGACGCGGTGCCCGGCGGTCTGGTGGGTCTGGCCCGGTACCTGCAGCCGGTGCTGCAGATGGGACGGGTGCCCATCGGGCGTGGCCTGGCCGGACTGGTGTGGGCCCTCACCCCGCTGGGCGACCAGGCGATCGCCCTGTACGCCCGCTTCTCTCCCGCGGGAGACCGTGCCCTGCTGAGCGAGCCGGTGTTCAAGGAGGTGTTCCTGGGCGATCTCACCCGGCGGGCCAACCGGCAGCTCTCCGCACCTCTGGCCGACGTCATCCTGTTCAACCGGCCCTGGGGCTTCGACCTCGACGACGTCGTCGCCCCGGTGCACTGGTGGCACGGCACCGACGACAACATCGTGCCCTTCGCCCACGGTGAGGCGATGGTCCAGCGGCTCCGCGACGCCGCGTTGCACCCGATCACCGGCGGCGGGCACCTGGCCGGCTTCGGGGTCGGCACCGACGTGTTGGACGCGCTCGGGAACCACTGATCCACCGGACCGATAGGGTCGTGGGCCGTGCTGCCACTGGTGTGCCTGGACGTGGATGGAACGATGGTGGGCTCGTCGGGGGAGCCGAGTGACCGGATGTGGTCGGCCGCAACCGCTGCCCGTGCCCGCGGCCAGCACCTGACCCTGTGCACCGCCCGGGTGGCGATGGGCCCGACCCGGGCCTGGGCCGAACGCCTGGACCCGGAGGGTTACCACGTGTTCCACACCGGCGCGACCCTGTGGCGCCCGGCCACCGGGGAGGTGATCGCCGAACCGTTGGCGGAGGCCGCGATCGGCGCCGCGTCGCGGGAGGCCGACGAGCGGGGCTGGGTCTTCGAGGCCTACTCGTTCGACGACCTCGCGGTGGACTCGGACGCGGAGCTGGCCCTCGCCCACGCGGATCTGCTGGGGATCCCGCACCGCCGTCGACCCATCGACTCCTTGTCCGACCCCATCGTGCGGGTCCAGTGGGTGGTGCCCAGTGAGGACCTGCCCGCCGCGCTGGCCGCGGCGCCCGACGGATGCACCGCCTCGGGGGCCACCTCGCCGGTGATGCCGGGAGCCGCGTTCGTGTCGATCACCGACGCCCGGGTGTCCAAGGCCGCCGGGGTGCGCCGGATCGCCGAGGAACTCGGCGTGCCCATGGCGTCGGTGATGATGGTGGGCGACGGCCACAACGACCTGTCGGCGATGCGCGTGGCGGGTTGGCCGGTGGCCATCGGTGACGCCGATCCCGAGGTGATCGCCGCGGCCCGGATCGTGGTCGCCGCCGTGGATGCCGACGGAGCTGCCGAGGCGATCGAGCGCTCCGCGGAACTCGCCGCGTGACGCTCGAAGCGTTGGCGCCCCTGGACGCCCGGGCCGTCGACGACTGGGAGAGCGACGTCGACGTGGTGGTCGTGGGAGGCGGCTGCGCCGGAGTGTGCGCCGCGATCGAAGCGGCCGAGTCCGGCGCCCGCGTCCTCCTTTCCGAACGGACCGGGGGCCTCGGGGGCACCTCGGCGATGTCGAGTGGTCTGCTGTACCTGGGTGGGGGCACCGCCACCCAGGAGGCCTGCGGGTTCACCGACACCGTCGAGGGCATGATCACGTTTCTGACCGCGGCCTGTGGACCCGGAGTGGACGAGGACAAGGTGCGCCGGTACTGCTCGGAGTCGGTCGCCCACCACGACTGGTTGGTGGCCCACGACGTCGAGTTCGCGCCGACCTTTCACGACGAGGGTGACATCCAGCCGCCCACCGACGCGGGCCTGGTGTTCACCGGCGGCGAGGACACCTGGCCGTTCTCGGTGCTGACCCCGCCGGTGCCCCGCGGCCACCACGCCCGGTTCCCCAACGAATCGGGCGGGTACCTCATGGAGCGCCTGGGCGCCGCGCTCGCCGGCACGGGCACCGAGGTGCGCCTGGACACCTTCGCCGAGCACCTGATCGTCGACGGCGGCGCGGTGGTGGGGGTGCGGTTCCGTCGGTCCGGTGGCACCGGATCGGTGCGGGCCCGCGGTGGGGTGATCCTGGCCATGGGCGGCTTTCTGTTCAACGCCGACATGGTCGCCGCCCACGTGCCCGAAGCGGCGCGCTGTTCCTACCCGTTGGGTACCGACGCCGACGACGGGCGGGGCATCCGCCTGGCGGTGGGGGCCGGTGCGGCGGTGGCGAACATGGACGCCCTGGAGTGTCATGTGCCCTTCCATCCGCCCCGGCGCCTGTCGGTGGGCATCATCGTGAACGCGCAGGGGCGGCGCTTCGTCAACGAGGACGCCTACAACGGACGGATCGGCCAGCGGGCGCTGTTCGACCACGACGGTGTGGCCTTCCTGATCGTGGACGAAGCCGCGTCGGAACCCAACTGGTTGGGGTTCCGGCCTTCCTGGGTGGCGGAGTCTCCTGAGGAGCTCGCCGACGAGATCGGCGTGTCGCCGACCGGGCTGGCGGCGACCCTGGCCCGTTACAACGTGGACGCGGCCCGTGGCGTGGACACCGAGTTCCACAAACGCCCCGAGCTGGTGCGGCCCCTGACCGGTCCGGTGGGAGCGGTGGACCTGCGGGCCGAACAGGCCTACTACGCGGCGTTCACCCTCGGCGGGGTGCGCACCGACGTCGACGGCCGGGCGCGCCGCGACGACGGCTCGGTCATCGACGGACTGTTCGCGGCCGGTCGCACCGCGGCCGGGATTCCCGCGCGCGGCTATGTGAGTGGCATCTCGCTGGGGGACGGCACGTTCTTCGGGCGGTGTGCGGGACGCGCCGCTGCGGCCCGGGCCGGGCAGCGTTCGGACCCGGCCCGTTCCTAGGGGTTGGCCAGCGGCGTGATCGACAGGCCGCCGAAGGCCACGTGGCGTTCGGCGCCGTGCAGGTGGTTCACGACGAGAGCGACCCGACCCGTCTCGGGCAGGTCGACGTCGTCGGGGAGCGTCTCGGTGAGCTGCCAGCCCGGTTCGGGCCGCTCGACCAGCCACGACTTGACCTGGAGGGTGGATTCGGTGATCCGGGCCCGCACGTACCGCGGGTAGAGCATGCGGGGGTCGACCCCGTCGGTGTCGGCGCCGGCCGCGTCGCCGTCGGCGTAATGGAACTTGATCGTCCCCGCGACGGGTGAAAAGGCGACCGGTTCGGCCGCCTCGGGCCGCTCCACCGAGATCAGCCCCGACCGGGGTGCCACCGAGACGATCCGGGCGCGCCGCTGGGTGAAACCTTCGTCGCTGGCGGTGACGTCGACCAGGTCGCCTTCGGCGAAGCCGTATTCGCTGAAGGGATCGTAGGGCGGCCCGACCCCGAAGATGTCGGTGGTCGGCTCATCGGCGTTGCGTCCCGCCCCCACGATCCGGGCGAGCCGTTCGTCGAGCTGGATCGGTTCGCCGATCTGGTCGATGTCCACGCCGGTGTCGTTGGACGCGGGCCAGGACCACACCCCGACCATGAGCTGGTCGAAGTTGCGGCTCCACACGTTGGTGTCGATCACCAGGGCGGTGCCCGACCCGTCGGCGCCGTCGTCGAAGCGGAGCGCGAGGCCCGGCTGCGGCGTGAAGGATCCACCCAGCGACGAGGGGGCGTCGATGCGCAGGGTCACGTCCACATCGCCGTGATCGTCGTCCAGGGCCCACAGCTCGCGGCGATTGCCGTCGGTGTTGGCCGCGCTCGAACGTACCTGGAACGAACCGTCGACGACCTCCATGACGAAAGGCGGCTCGTCGGTCGACGCCGGGGTGATCCGCACCGGCTCCCACAACTCGACGGTCTCGGCTCCCGGCTCGACCGAGATGGTGGCCGCCGGGGTGGGGTCGGTGTCGCGCCACAGCACCATGGCGGCCGCGCCCGCCAGCATGCCGATAACCAGGACGCCGACCAGCATCCAGGGTGAGCCCCGTGGCGATTCGGTTGGCGCGGTTCCGGAACCGACGGCGTCGCCCATGTCCCCTCGTCGATGCGCGGATGATCCGGCGTGGTCGGGCTGGCGGGATTTGAACCCACGACCTCTGCGTCCCGAACGCAGCGCTCTACCAAGCTGAGCCACAGCCCGTCGGATCCCGCATGCTAGTGCCGGTTCCGGGCCGAACCGCAATGTGGCC
>CAYVAS010000010.1:0-18175 GCA_964449375.1 uncultured Iamiaceae bacterium
GCTGGCCCGGGCGAGAGCTATGCGTTCGTCCATGCGCTCACTCGACAGGCCGTCCTCGACGGTCTGTCGTCGTCACGGCAGATGCGCCTGCATGCCCAGGTGGCGGCGTCGCTCGAGTCCCGATCCGGTCATCCGGCGTACGTGCCGCGCCTCGCCCATCACCACCTGGCCGCGTCCGGTCTCGGTCACCACGAGGCCGCGTACCGTTACGCCGTCGAAGCCGGTCGTCTGGCCGAGCGGGGACTGGCGTTCGAAGAGGCAGCTCGGTGGTACGAACGTGCCGCGCCCCAGCGCGGCATCACCGAGCGCGAGCGTGCCGATGCGCAGTTCCGGGCCGCGGCGAACTGGGTCAGAGCGGGGCGCTTCCCGATCGCCCGGGCGCGCTTCGGGGAGTTGGCGAACGCCGCCGACCCCACCGTCCGTCTCGAGGCGGCGATCGGTTACGAGGACACGAACTGGCGGCCGGGTCGGCCCGATCGTCGGGCCGTCGCCCTGCTCCAGGGAGCGCTGCGTGCCACGATCGACGACGGCACACACCGAGACACTGATCCGCTCGTCGTGCGGGGACTTGCCAGTCTGGGCCGCGCCCTCACGTTCGCCGGAGACCACCGTCGCTCGTGTGAGGTGGGTGGCCGCGCCATCGACCTCGCCCGTGGTTGCGACGACACGGTGCTCGTCCATGCGTTGACCACGAGTCTGTGGCACGGAATCGGGCCCGGAATGATCGATGTGCAGCGGGCCCGCACCACCGAGTTGACGGCGCTCGCGGCCGGCGTCGGTGACCCCGAGGTCGCCGGAGCCGCGGCCAATTTCCGGGGCATGCTCGCCTACCTGAGTGGCGATCCGGTCGGTGTGTCGGATGCCGTGTCGGACATCGCCCGGGTGGCCGAGATGACCGGTCAGCCGTACTTCGAGCACATCCGCGGTTGTGTCTCCCAGGCGCTCGCGTTCCTCCGGGGCGACTTCGACCAGGCGATCCGCTGGGCGGACGATGCACTGGTCCGCAACGACATGTTCGGCGACGACATGACCGACGGGCCCCACGGTGTGCAGCGCTTCCTGATCGCCCGGGAGACCGGCGGGCTGGACGTGATCGGTCGGTATCTGACGGGTGAGGAGTCCTTCGAGGGGCGGTGGGTGCCGGGTCTGCTCGCGCTGTATGCCGAACTCGGCATCGACCGTGGGGTCGACCGCGCACTCGACCACCTGATCTCCGGTGGCATCACGGCACGGCCGGACCAGGCGCAGTGGCCGATCGAGCTGGTGTTCCTCGTCGAAGCGGCGCTGGCGACGAAACGCCACGCGCTGGCCGAGGAGCTGCGTGACCACGTCGCCGCCTACGACGGCTGCAACCTCGCCAGTGGGGCGCTGGTCGCGGTGTTCGGAAGTGCGAACCGCTATCTGGCGCGTCTCGACGGCCTGCTGGGCCGCGACGAGGACGCCGAGGCGAACTTCACCTCCGCATTGGCGATGGACACGGCGATGGGGTCGGTCGTCCACCGGGCCGAGACCCTGGCCCGTCACGCGCGTCACGCCTCACGAGTGGGCGACCCCGCCGGTGCGGCCGAGTTGGCGACGCGTGCCCGCGGGCTCGCCGCTCCCATCGGGCAGGTCCGAGTGCTGCGTGTCCTCGACGAGATCCGTGCGTCCACGGTGCCGGGCGTGATCGGATCGGGGCCGGACGCGCTCACGCCACGGGAGGTCGACGTGCTCCGGCTCGTCGCCGAAGGCCTGTCGAACCGGGAGGTCGGTGAGCGTCTCCACATCTCGGCGAACACCGCGGCCAACCACGTCCGCAGCATCCTGATCAAGACGGGCGCCGCGAACCGCACGCAGGCCGCGATCTTCGCCGCCCGTCACGAGATCGTCTGACCGCGCCAACTGGTCAGATCTGACCAGTACGGCGGAGGCAAAAATGGGTCAGGTCAGGTCATGTGCACCTCGGTCACGTCGCCGTACCGTCGCTTCATGACCCGCCACGACGCCCTCGAATCCCAAGTCGGCAACGCGCTCATCGACCCGGGGAATCCCGACTATGACGATGCCCGCCACGTGTACAACGCCATGGTCGACAAGCGGCCCGAGGTGATCGCCCGGTGCTCGACCGCGGCTGACGTGCAGGCCGTCGTCGCCCATGCCCACAGCACGGGTCTGCCGCTCGCCGTGCGCGGCGGCGGGCACAGCGGACCGGGGTTCGGCACGGTCGACGGCGGCATCGTCGCCGACCTGTCACCGATGCACACCGTCGACGTCGACCAGCCCGCGGGCACGGTGCGTGTCGGGGGCGGGGCCACCTTCGGCATGGTCGACGCGGCCACCCATCCCCACGGCCTGGCGGTGCCCTCGGGCATCATCTCGACCACCGGGGTGGGCGGCCTCACCCTCGGTGGAGGCCACGGGTATCTGACCCGTAGGTACGGCCTCACGATCGACAACCTTCTGGCCGCCGAGGTCGTCCTCGCCGACGGGCGTCAGGTCACCGCGTCGGACGACGAGCACCCGGACCTCTTCTGGGCGCTGCGCGGCGGGAGCGGGAACTTCGGCATCGTCACCTCGTTCACCTTTCGCGGTCGGCCCGTCCGCGACGTGATCGCGGGGCCGACCGCATGGCCGATCTCGGCCACCGAGGACGTGCTCGGGTGGTACCGCGACTTCCTGCCCGCCGCCGATGACGACCTCTTCGGGTTCTTCGCGGTGATGACGGTGCCACCGGTCGAGCCGTTCCCCGAGGCCTTCCACCTGCACAAGGTGTGCGCGATCGTCTGGTGCTTCCTCGGCGACCCCGACGACGCGGACGAGGCGTTCACCCCGGTGCGTGAGCGGGAACCGGCCTGGACCCACATCGGCCAGGTGCCCTTCCCGGCCCTGCAGTCGACCTTCGACGGGCTCTACCCACCCGGCCTGCAGTGGTACTGGCGGGGCGACATCTTCGACCGGATCAGCGACGAGACGGTGGCGGTGCACGCACGATTCGCCGACGCGCTGCCGACGATGCACTCCTCGATGCACCTGTACCCGATCGACGGAGCAACCAACCGCGTCGGAGAGGACGACACGGCCTGGGCCCACCGCGACGCGACGTTCTCCCAGGTCATCGTGGGTGTCGACCCCGACCCGGCACACGCCGGCCTGGTGAAGAACTGGGCGGTCGACTACTGGGAGGCCACGCATCCGGGCTCGGTCGGTGGGGCGTACGTGAACTTCATGATGGACGACGAGGGCCAGGACCGGGTGCGGGCCACGTTCGGTCCCCACTACGACCGGCTCGCCGCGGTGAAGGCCACCTACGATCCGACGAACCTCTTCCACGTCAATCAGAACATCCGCCCCGCCTGACCGCTGGGCGGGTTCATCCTCGACGCGTCGCGAGCGAGGCGATGACGGTGGGTCGAAGAGGGAAAAGTGGCTTGGCGCGACCGGCCCGGCCCGCCGATGCTGGGCGACGTGGAGATCTCGCTGCGCACCGACGCCGACATGGACGAGCTCGTCGCGGTGGCCCGGAAGGTCCGCGACCACGACCAGTACCCGATCTTCGAGCCGCCCGAAGGACTCGGCTGGTTTCTCTCGACGCCCGAGCCGATCGCCGCATGGATCGCCCGCATCGACGGGGCCATCGTCGGCCACGTCGCGCTGCAACCGAGCGCGACCCGCGGCGCCATGCGGGTCGTCGCCGGGCACGATCCCGACGCCCGTGCGGCGTACGTGTCGCGGTTGCTGGTGGGCACCGACCGGCGCGGGTTGCGCATCGGTGCCCGCTTGCTCGACCACGCACGGCGCTGGGCGATCGATGCCGGCCACCGCCCCTTCCTCGAAGCGCTCGACGTGCCGCCCGGCGCGCCGGCCCTGGCGCTGTACCGGGCCGAGGGATGGATCGAGATCGGTCGGACCCGTTTCGACCTGCTCGACGACGGCACCGAAGAGGTCGTCTTCGCCGGCCCGCTCGACTGACGCGAACCGTCGCACCCCGGCCCGACCGACCCGCCGTAGTCTTCGGTCATGGCGACGACCTTCGAGTACTCGGCCCAGGCCCGGACCTACGACTCGACCCGAGCCGCGTCCCCCTCGGTGGTCGAGCCGCTCGCCGCGGCACTCGGCACGCCGCACGGTCGGGCACGCCTGATCGACGTCGGCGGCGGCACCGGGAACTACTCGGTCGCGTTGCGCGCCCGCGGGTGGCGCCCGGTCGTGGCCGACCGGAACCGGGGCATGCTCGAGCGGGCCGCCCACAAGGATCTCGCGGTCGTCCAGGCCGACGCCGCGGCCCTTCCCCTTCCCGACGACACGGTCGACGCCGCGATGCTCGTCTCGATGTTGCACCACGTCCCCGACTGGCGGGTCGCGCTCGCCGAAGCCCGCCGGGTCGTCCGGCCGGGAGGGGTCGTGGCGGTCATGGTGTACGCGCGTGAGCACCTGTTCGTCCACGGCATCGAGGACTACTTCCCGAGCACCCTGGCGCACTTCGCCGACGGTCATCAGACCCGTGACGAACTCCTCGACGCCCTGCCCGGTGCGGAGGTGGCCCTCGTCGAGTACCACGACATCGTCGACGGCTCGCTGGCCGCGCTCGCGCGCACGCCGGGGCGCGTCCTCGACCAGGAGGTGCGCCGCCAGACGAGCTTCTTCGAATGGGCAGAACGCGAACAGCCTGTCGAGACCGCCGACGGTCTGCGGCGCCTCGCTGACGATCTGCGCGCCGGTCGTCGACCCGAAGTCCGGCACGCCGCAGCGCGCGTCGAGATCGGCGATGCCTTCGTGCTCGCATGGAAGGATCCGGATGCCGGAACGCCGCGCCTCGGGCCGGCGTGATGTCGGTGTGGATGAAGTCGTCATGGGCAACGGCACACCGTGCTCCGCCGTCGGGAGAGGCCGGTACGATCCGAGATCCATGACCGACGACGCCCGAGCCGTGGTGATCCCGACGGGAACCGCCGAGTCGCGTGCGTTCGCCCGCGGGGTCGAACGGGCGATGGCACTGACCCACGGGCTGAACCGGCTCGCCTACGCCGACCAGGACGCGGTCGGTGCCTGTTTCTCCGAACTCACCGGCGCCGAGCTGCCCGAGGGCTTCCGGTTGATCCCCCCGTTCTTCACCGACGGCGGCCGGAACATCCGTCTCGGCCGCCACGTGTTCATCAACCAGAACTGCACCATCTACGACCTCGCCCCCGTGACGATCGGCGACGAGGTACTGATCGGCCCGAACGTGTCGTTGATCACCACGAGCCATCCGGTGGCGCCGTCGCGGCGGCTCGCCGAGTTGGTGGCCGAGCCGATCGACATCGGGTCGAACGTGTGGATCGCCACCGGCGCCACGGTGATCGGTGGCGTCACGATCGGCGAGCGTTCGGTCGTCGCCGCCGGATCGGTCGTGACCGGCGACGTGCCCGCGGACACGCTCGTCGGCGGCAACCCGGCGCGGGTGATCCGCTCGATCGCCGGGGAATGAGTGGTCGGCGGAGGCGGGGCGACGCAGCGGGTCCCGCCCGCGGCGGGCGAGCGACCGGGTGCGCTCAGTTCGGGCCGCGCCGGAACCGACTCCCCAGGCGGAACCAGCCGTACACGATCGCCGCAATGATCAACAGCGCGGCGATCAGGGTCAGCCACAGCAGTCCCTTGACGACCGCGCCCAGGATGCCCAATGCGAACAGGATGATCACGACGATCAGCAGCACGACCATGAGCCCGACGCTACCGCTCCCGAGGTGCGGGATGCGGCGTGCGGGTGTGCGAGCCGCCGAGGTCTCGGGCGGCGTAACGTTGCCCGCGTGGCGACCGTTCGCGGCAGTTCCGAGGCCCGGTCCGGCCTCGCGGTGAGGACCCAGACTCCCGTCGATGGCCCACGCGTCGATGAGTCACGCGTCGACCTGTCGGACCCGGACACCTTCGCCGCCGGCCCGCCCCACGCCGCTTACCGCGCGTTGCGTGACGAGGCGCCCGTGTTCTGGCACGAGCCGACCGACGCGACGCCCGACGGCGAGGGGTTCTGGTGTCTGACCCGCCACGAGGACGTGACCTGGGCGGCGAGACAGCCCGACGTGTTCTCGTCCGCGAGCGGCGGCGAGCGTGACGGCGGCGGCACGCTCATCGAGGACCTGCCCGCGGGCTTCGCCGCGGGGGTGCTGTTGAACATGCAGGACGACCCCCGGCACCACCACATCCGACGCCTGGTCACCCCCTCGGTGAGCCCCAAGCGGCTGCGGGCCATGCGCGACGGGCTCGCGGCGCGTTGCGCCGAGATCCTCGACGCCGCCGTCGCTGAGGGCGACATCGACTTCCTGGTCGACGTCGCCGCCGAGTTGCCCCTGCAGGCGATCGCCTCGCTGCTCGGCATTCCCCAGGCCGACCGCCACTTCCTGTTGGACTGGGCCGACGCGACCCTCGACTACGACGACCGCGACCCCGGAGCCGACTCGGCCCGCAGCCAGACCGCGGCGGTCGAGATGGCCGACTACACCCGGCGCCTGCTCGATGAGAAGCGGCGCGGCGCGACCGAGGACATCCTGTCGCTGGTGACCCACGCCGATCTCCCCGCCGAAGCCGACCCGGGCGGGCCGCTGAGCGACCTTGAACAGGAGATGTTCGTGCACCTGCTCGTGGCCGCGGGCAGCGAGACGACCCGCAACACGATCACCGCCGGCATGCTCGCCCTGATCGACCGTCCCGACGACTGGGACGCGTTGCGTGCGGACCGTTCCCTGCTGCCCGGGGCGATCGAGGAGATGCTGCGCTGGGCGTCCTCCACGATCTACAACCGGCGCACCGCCACCGGCGATGTCGAGCGGCACGGGCAGACGATCCGCGCCGGCGACAAGGTCGTGTTGTGGTGGCAGGCGGCGAACTTCGACGAACGGGTCTTCGACGATCCGCACCGCTTCGACCTGCGACGCGACCCGAACCCGCATGTCGCCTTCGGGCTCGGGACCCACTTCTGTCTCGGCGCCAACCTGGCGCGCCTGGAGATCGGCCTGGTCTTCGACGGCCTGTTGGACCGGGTGGCACGGCCCGAGGCGCTCGGGCCGGCCGAGCGGACCCGGTCGAACAAGCACGCCGGTTTCCGTCACGCCCCGGTGCGCCTCGGCGACTGACGGCGAACCCGGAACGCGACGGTCGCCGGGAGGGCCAGCGGCGGTAGGTTGCCGGCGTGAACGAGGTTCGGCGGATCATCGTCGGTCGGACGGTCCGGGCGTTCGCCGACGGGTTCGTGGCGGTGCTGCTGGCGCGCTACCTCACCGATCTCGGGTTCTCGCCGCTGCAGGTCGGGGCCATCGTGACCGGGACACTGCTCGGCTCCGCAGCGCTCACCCTGGGGTTCGGTTTCCGCTCACGCCGGACGTCGCTCGCGGCGCTGCTGGTCGTGGCGAGTGCTTTGATGGTCGCGACCGGTGCGGCCTACGGCGCGGTGACCGCGTTCTGGCCGTTGTTGCTGATCGCCGTGGTGGGCACGCTCAACCCCAGCGGCGGCGACGTCAGCGTGTTCCTGCCGACCGAGCAGGCCTACCTCGCCGACCTGGTCGAGGGCGAGGCCCGCACCCGTCTGTACGCGCGCTACAACCTGGCGGCGGTGTTCGCCGGCGCGGTCGGGGCCTTGGCCTCGGGGCTGCCCGAGCGGATCGCCGAGGCGGGGGACTGGTCGCTGCTCACCGTCGAGCGGCTCGGCTTCGCCGGGTACGCCGTTGCCGGTCTGGTGATCTTCGTGCTGTACCGGCCGCTCCCGCGCCGCACCGCGACCGTCGGCAAACCGGCACCCGACGCGGCAGCTCCGGCTCGGCCCGACGACCGCGGAAGAGGACTCGGTCGGTACCGACGCATCGTGGTGCAGCTCGCGGCCCTCTTCAGCATCGACTCCGCGGGCAGCGGATTCGTGGGCACGTCGTTGCTGGTGCTGTGGTTGCACCTGCGGTTCGGTCTGGGGCGCGACGCGACCGCGGCGGTGTTCTTCGCCGCGGGCCTGCTCGGAGCCTGTTCGCAACTCGCCGCGCCGATCCTGGCCCGGCGCATCGGCATGATCCGGACGATGGCCTACACCCACATCCCGGCCAACCTCATGCTGGCGGCGGCGGCGCTCGTGCCGAGCGCGCCCGCGGCGATCGCGCTGCTGCTGGGCCGGGCCCTGTTCGCGCAGATGGACGTGCCGGCCCGCCAGGCGTTCGTGATGGCGGTCGTGCCCGCCGAACACCGGGCGGCGGCGTCGAGCATCACGAACGTCCCGCGGAGTCTCGCCGCGGCCGGGACTCCGCTCGTCGCCGGGGCGTTGCTGTCGGCGACGAGCTTCGGCTGGCCGCTGATCATCGCCGGTGTGACCAAACTGGCCTACGACCTGACGCTGCTCGCCCTGCACCGCAACACCCCCGAGTCGGTCGCCGACCCCGCCCGGCCCTGACCCCGCCCGTCGAACCCCGGCGCCGAGTCGGCCGGCGCCGGGCACGAGCGGTCGGTACGCTCACCGGACATGTCGTCGCCACGCGCCATGCAGGTCGGCCGCACCTCGCCGGTGCCGGTGGCCGACGCGTTCATCCACACCCTCGCGCTGCCCCTGGAGCAGATCTTCCGTCGTCGGTACGGCCCGATCCCGCCGATCTCGGGCACGACCCAGGACGGCGAATGGACGACGGCCGGTCAGGCGCGCACCGTCCATCTGGCCGACGGTGGGTCGTTGCGCGAGGAGCTGGTGTCGGTCGACGCGCCGTCGGCGTTCGCCTACCGCCTGCGTGAGGTGACCGGCCCGATGCGGCCGCTCGCATCCCACATCGACGGCGCATGGACCTTCGAGCCGGCGGGCACCGGCACGCGGATCACCTGGGCGTGGACGGTGCACCCGCGCAACGCCACCGTCGGCTCGGTGACGCTGCCCGTGTTCGCGTGGTTGTGGCGGGGCTACGCGCGCCGTGCCCTCGACGAACTCGACGCACTGCTGGTGCGCACGTACGAATCCAACCGGTCGGGTTGACGTCGGGCCGGCTGGTGGAGCCGGTTCCGCGAGGTCGCAGGTAAGGTGCGGCTGATGCGCACGGTACCGACGCCCGGTGTTCCTCCGGCACCTGCGGACCATGCGCTGGCGATGGTCTACGGCGGGGGCGGGCCGTTCGGGATCGCGTTCGGGGCCGGGGTGGCCAAAGGCCTGCAGGCGGCCGGGATCCCGGTGGCAGCTGCGCCCGCGCTGGGCACCTCGGCGGGTTCGTGGGTGGCGGCGATCATGGCGTTGGGGCTCGACTACGACGACTTCGAGGACATCATCGTCCCCGCGGTTCCGGACCGCACCGACGGGGCGGTCCTCCGACCGGCCCGCCAGGCCTTCGGCGACGCGCGCAGCGCAACGGTGTCGGCCGTCGCGGTGTGCGTGTCGGGTGGACGGCGCGGGCGCACCGTGCTGCGCGGCGACGAACACGACCTGGCCGAGATCTGCGCGGCGTCGTCCGCGGCGCCGTACCTGCTGCCGCGCCACACGATCGACGGCGCGGTCTACGTCGACGGTGGGGTCCGCTCGGCCACTTCGATCGGATTGGCCGCGGATGCCGACCACGTGATCGTCGTCGCCCCACTCGCCCGCGGCGTGCAGGGGCGGGCCGGGTCACTCATGCAGTTCGGGCTCGACCGTGAGGTCCGGGCCTGGCACCGCACCAACCCCGGTCGCCGGCTCACCCTGATCACGCCGGACGCCGAGGTGGCCGCGTTCGCCGGAGCCGGAGCGAAGGGACTCTTCCACCCGGTCGAGTCACGGCGCGCCCATGCGCCGTCGATCGCGCAGGGGCAGCGGTGGGGCGAGGCGCTCCAGGCCCAGGCCGCACGCGCGGAGGCGGCGTTGGCCCCGGGCGCCCCGACGATCACGGCCGTCGCCGGCTGAACCGGCTGCCCGGATCGTTCACTCGGCATCGATCATCCGGATGACGCGGGCCGGGTTGCCCACCGCGACGACGCCCGCCGGCAGGTCGCGGGTGACCACCGCACCGGCGCCCACCACGGTGTCGTCGCCGATGGTGACACCGGGGCACACGATCACGCCACCGCCCAGCCAGACGTTGTCGCCGATCGTGATCGGCTCGGCGGCCTCGAGCTTGTCGCGGCGGAGCTGCGGATCGATCGGGTGCGTCGGGGTGAGCAGTTGCACGCTCGGTCCGAGCTGGCAGTCCGCGCCGATCGTGATCGGGGCGACGTCGAGTGCGGTGAGATTGAAGTTGACGAACGTCCGGTCGCCGACGGTCATGCGGTCGCCGTATTCGACGAAGAACGGAGGCCGGATGACCACGTCGGTACCGAGACCGGCGATGAGTTGGGCGAGCAGTGAATCGGCGTCGCCCGTTCCGTCGACGACCGCCCGATGGTAGGCATCCGAAAGCCGCCGCGCCCGCTTCTCGAGCGCGGCGTTCTCGGGGTCGTCGGCGAGGTAGAGATCCCCGGCGAGCATGCGCTCGCGGTTCGTGCGCGGATCACCGGCGAAGAAGTCGTCGGCGGCTTTCACGCGGCCGACCCTATCGGTGCCCCGCGGACCGATGATCGCCGGTCGACTGCCACGGCGATCCTGCGTGTCTCCGCGGCGACGACGTCAGGTTCCCGGTCGCCGGGCCGGTAGCGTCGGTGCCGCCGTGCAGATCGTGTCCCTGCTCCCATCCGCGACCGAGATTCTCTTCGCCGTCGGTGCCGGTGACGACGTCGTCGGTGTCACGTTCGAATGCGACGAACCCCCTGTCGCCCGCGAGCGGTGTCGGATCGTGTCGAACTCGTCGCTGCCGCAGGACCTCACGCCGGCCGAGATCGACCGGGTCGTGCGAGAGCGCATGGCGGCCGGTGAAGATCTGTACACGCTGGACGCAGGTGCCCTGTCGGAGCTGCACCCCGACCTGGTCGTCACCCAGGACCTGTGCGCGGTGTGCGCGGTCGACGTGAGCGAGGTGGATGCGGCCCTGTCCCATCTGGGTTGCACGGCCGAGGTGCTCACCGTCGACCCGATGCGCCTGGAGCAGGTGCTCGACTCGATCATCACGATCGGCGTCGCGGTCGGCCGGGCCGACGACGCCGAGGCGGTCGTCGCGGGTCTGCGGTCGCGGCTCGAACGGGTCCACCAACTGGTGGAAGGCCGGCCCCGCCCCCGGGTGACGTTTCTGGAGTGGACCGAACCGCCGTTCAGCGCCGGCCACTGGATCCCGGATCTCATCTCCGCAGCCGGCGGCACCTCGACGCTCGGTGAGCCCGGTGCACGTTCGAACGCGGTGACCTGGTCGGCGGTACGGGCGAGCCGACCCGACCTGGTGATCGTGTCGCCGTGTGGGTTCCGGACCGACGGCGCAGCCGACCTGGCGCGGGTGGTGTGCGACCTGGGCGTGCTGCCCGAAGACGTACCGGTCTGGGCCGTCGACGCCGATGCGGCGTATGCACGCCCGGGTCCGCGGCTCGTCGATGGGGTCGAGACGTTGGCCGCGATCCTCCATCCCGACCTGGCCCGTGTCTATCCGACATCGACGCACCCGCGGGTGTCGGTCCAGCGCGACGCGGTGAGCTGACCGGCCCGAAGCAGGGCTCCGGTTTCCGTCGGGTCGGGCCCGGCCGCCGGCGCTCCCGTCGGCGACGACGCGGTCACGACGTGGCAGCGCCGGCCCCCATCGCCAGGTAGAACAGCCGGGTCGACTGGGTCTTGAACATCGTGCCGTAGCTGGCATAGGGCACGTGACCGGCGCCCTCGATGCCTCCCCAGAACACGATGCGGCGCAGTTCGAGCAGTTCGTCGCGGGTCGCCTCGGCCCACGCGTAGGGGACCTGGTTGTCCTTGGTGCCCGAGAAGAGGTAGCCGGGCGGCGGCAGGGTCTCGTTCGCGGCGAGCTTCTCGGCCAGACCTGGCGTCTCGGTCGGCGGGAGCCCTCCGGAGATCGACACCCACGCCTGGATGTCGGAGCCCTCGTCGAGGTTCGAGGTGTTCAACGGCGCTCCGGCCATCGCCTCGATCGACCGGGGGTCGTCCGGGTTGCCCGGAACGTCGGCGAGCATCCCGGCGAGGATCGACATGAGTGCCCCCGCGGAGTCACCGATCATGGCGATCCGTTCAGGGTCGATGCCGTAGCTGTCGGCATTGGCGCGGAGCCAGCGCACCGCCGCCTGGCCGTCCGACGTCGCCGCCATCGCCGCGACCTTGCAGCCGCTCGCGTCGGTGATCACACCCTGCAGCGTGCCGCAGTCGACGCTGGCGAGCCGACGGTAGTCGATGGAGATCGCGACGTAGCCGGCCTTGGCGAAGTGCCGGGCGAGGTCGACCGAGACGTTGTTGGTCTTGGTACCGATCTTGAAGCCGCCCGAATGGGCGACCACGACCGCTGGGCGGTGCTCGACGGTGTCGCCGGCCGGTTCGTAGAGATCGAGCCGGAGCGTCATCGGCGTGCCGTTCAGATCCGGCGCGGTGCTCCAGACGATGTCGGAGGTCACGTCGACGTCGGCGAAGATCGGTTCGTAGTAGCGGGCCGGCGATGCGACGTCCAGGTCGGGGACCGGTCCGAACGGCGCCAGCGGACCGGGATCAGGGTCGCAAGCTGCGCCGCCTGCGATGAGCACGAGCGTGAAGGCGAGCGCGACGATGCGCCGACTCCTGGAGTGCGTCTGACATGACATCGTTTCCCCCGTAGGTCATCGGTCGCCGAGTGCGCATCGTGCACTCAGCGGGATCGCGGCACCGTAGCAGCCGCCGTCGACGGATGGGCGCGGTGGGGCACCGGCCGGGCGAACCCGGATCGACCGGTTGCCTCCGCTCGTGCACGCGCAGGAACGGGAATGTCGTCTGGCCATGACGTGGCTGCGATCTCGGGGACCGCTTGTCGGATGCAGCGCGAGTTGGGGCTGTCTACGCCCCATCGGCCCCGGAGTTCGTCTGGGAAGGCCGGGTCAGGAGATGACGACGAGCAGATCGCCCGCGGACACCGCCTGGCCGGTTTCGACCTTCACCTCGGCGATCGTGCCGTCCTTGTCGGCGGCGATGTTGTTCTCCATCTTCATCGCCTCGAGCACGCACACGGTGTCGCCCTGGGTGACCTCGTCGCCCACCGCGACCGACACCTTGGTGACCGTCCCCTGCATCGGGGCGGCGATCTGCCCGGCGCCGGCGGCCTTCGTTCCCCCCGACGACGCCGACCGGCGCGGACGGGGAGCGGTGGCCGTGGCACCCGCCGCGGCCACCGGCGCACCGGCAGATTCGGGCACCCACATCGACACCGCGTAGCGGCGACCGTTCACCTCGACGTCGACGTCACGCTTGACCTTCGCCTCGCCGTCGTCGCCGGACGAGGCATCGATCGGGGCACTGTCGATGCCGGAGAGATCCAGCACGTCCTCGACCCACTTGGTGGAATGCTTCGCCGCCCGGAAGTCCGGATGCTCCAGGATCGCCACATCGGCCGGGATCGTCGTGGCGATGCCCTCGATCACGAACTCGTCCAGCACCCGCAGCATGCGGTTGATGGCGAGGTCGCGGTCGGCGCCCCAGACGCACAGCTTGCCCACGAGGTTGTCGTAGAACTGGCTGACCTCGTCGCCGGCCTGGTAGCCGTCGTCCCACCGCACCCCGAAGCCCTGCGCGGGCACGAGGGCGGTGATCCTGCCCGGGGCGGGGATGAACTTGCCGCCGGCGGGGTTCTCGGCGTTGATGCGCACCTCGATGGCGTGGCCGCGGAGGTCGATGTCGTCCTGGGTGAAGCTCAGCGGCTCGCCCGAGGCGACCAGGATCTGTTCGCGCACCAGGTCGATGCCCGACACCAGCTCGGTGATCGGGTGCTCGACCTGCAGACGGGTGTTCATCTCGAGGAAGTAGAACTCGCCGTCCTGGTACATGAACTCCACGGTGCCGGCGTTCACGTAGCCGCACGCCTTGGCGACCTTGACCGCGGCCTCGCCCATCGCCTGGCGGACGTCGTCCCCGAAGTCCGGCGCCGGTGACTCCTCGATGAGCTTCTGGTGGCGGCGCTGCGAGGAACAGTCCCGCTCGCCGATCCACACGCAGTTGCCGTGGGTGTCGGCGACGATCTGCATCTCGATGTGCCGCGGCCAGGTCAGGTACCGCTCGATGTAGCACTCGTCCCGTCCGAAGCCCTTGAGCGCCTCGGACTGGGCCGACTCCAGCGCCGCGGCGGCCTCGGCGGCACTCTGCACCACGCGCATGCCCCGGCCGCCACCGCCGTAGGCGGCCTTGATGGCCACCGGCCAGCCGTGCTCGTCGCCGAAGGCCACGATCTCGTCGGGCGAGGTCAGGAACTCGGTGGTGCCCGGCACACCGGCCACCCCGGCCGCCTGGGCGGCCTTGCGGCTGGAGACCTTGTCGCCCATGACCTCGATCGCCTCGGGTGGCGGACCGATGAAGGTCACGCCCGCCTCGGTGACGGCCCGGGAGAAATCGGTGTTCTCCGAGAAGAATCCGTAACCGGGGTGGACCCCGTCCGCGCCGCTGCGCTCGATGATCTCGAGGATCTTGTCGGTGTTCAGGTAGCTCTCGGCAGGCGTCGACCCGCCCAGCGCGTAGGCCTCGTCGGCCAGTCGGGTGTGCAACGCGTCACGGTCGAGGTCCGAATACACCGCAACCGAGGTCACCCCCATCTCCTTGCAGGCCCGGATGACCCGGACCGCGATTTCGCCACGGTTTGCAATCAAGACCTTTTTGAGCACGCCACATGGTGCCGCCTGTGAGGGGGCTGATGCCAGACCGGAGTGCCGGTACGCTCCCCGGGACGACGTGAGGACCGACGGGAAGCGAACCATGGAACGACCCCACAGCGCCGGCCGGTTCAGCGAGGTGCGACGGGTGGCCTCGACCGGTTCGACCAACGACGACCTGATGGAACGGGGCCGCCAGGGTGATCCCGAGGGCATGGTGCTGGTCGCCGACCACCAACAGGCCGGACGTGGGCGGCGGGACCGGGCCTGGACCGCGCCGGTGGGCACGGGCCTGTTGTGTTCGGTGCTGCTGCGACCCCCCGCGCGGGTCGCGTCGCTGGTCACCGCGACCGTCGCGGTGGCCCTGACCGACGCGCTCGCGGGGCTGGGTGCCGACCAGGTCGGCATCAAATGGCCCAACGACCTGGTCGCCCAGCTCCCGGCGGCCCCCGGGGAGCATCTGGCTGCCAGCACCGAACGCAAGCTCGCCGGGATCCTCGCCGAGGTCGAAGCACCGTCCGGATCGTCGGCCTCGTCGGGCCAGCGGGTGCCCGGGGCCCACGAACGCCTGCTGGTGGTGGCCGGCTGCGGGGTCAACGTGCTCACCCCCGACACCGTCCCTGCCGAACTCGTCGACCGGGCCGTCGCGCTCGACGCGCTGGTCGCGCCCGCACCCACCGTGGGCGAGGTGCTCGACGCCTACCTGGCCGCACTCGAGGCGGCCTACACGCGCCTGCTGGACCAGCCCGGAGACATCCTGGCGACCTGGCGGCAACGATGTGTGACCGTGGGGCGCGACGTGCGCGTCGACCTGGGAACGCGCGACCTGGTCGGCCGGGCCGTCGATCTGGACACCGAGGGTCGCCTGGTGGTCCGGACCCCTCAGGGTGACGACCACCACTTGGCCGTCGGCGACGTGGTGCACCTGGACGGCGGAGGTCGTGGCTGACCGCCGGGCCGGGCCGATCCCGCCGCCGGTGTGCATGGGTATACAGGCCGTCTTCTAGGGTGCAGCGATGATCGAGTTCACCCCTGAACAGGAAGCTTTCAGAAAGGTCGTTCGGGAGTTCACCGAAGCCGAGATCGCGCCGTACTCCTACGAGTGGGACCAGACCCAGACCTTCCCCGTCGACACGGTGCTGGCCATGGGCGAACTCGGCCTGTTCGGCCTGCCCCTTCCCGAGCAGTACGGCGGATCCGATGCGGACTTCACCACGTTCTGTCTTGCCCTGGAGGAACTCGCCCGGGTCGACCAGTCCATGGCCATCACCGTGGAGGCCGCCGTGGGCCTGGGAGCCAACCCGATCATGAAATTCGGCACCGAGGCCCAACGCCAGGAGTGGCTACCCGACCTGTGCGCGGGCCGCAGGCTCGGCGCGTTCGGACTGACCGAGCCCGAAGCCGGCAGCGACGCGGCCGGCACCCGCACCCGGGCCCGGCTGGACGAAGACGCGGGCGAGTGGGTGATCGACGGGTCCAAGGCGTTCATCACCAACTCGGGGCCGCCGCTGAATTCGCTGGTCACGATCACCGCCCGCACCGACGAACCCGGCTCGACCGGCGAGCCGGAGATCTCCACGATCATCGTGCCCGCGGGCACGCCTGGCTTCGAGGTCGCCCCGCCCTACCGCAAGATGGGTTGGCACGCCTCGGACACCCGCGAGCTGTCGTTCTCTGAATGCCGGGTGCCGGCGGCGAACCTGCTCGGCGAGCGGGGACGGGGGGTCGCCCAGTTTCTGGCGACCCTGGACGACGGCCGCATCGCCATCGCCGCGATGGCCGTCGGGGTCATCCAGTCGTGCCTGGAGGAATCGGTGGCCTACGCGAAGGAACGCAATGCCTTCGGTGGGCCGATCGCCCGGTTCCAGGCGGTGTCGTTCAAGTGCGCCGACATGCAGGCGATGCTTGACGCCGCGCGGCTGCTCACCTACCAGGCGGCCGCGCTCAAAGACGCCGGACGTCCCTACAAGGAGTCCGCCGCGGTCGCCAAGCTCGTCGCCTCCGAATCGGCGGTGACCGCCACCCGCATGGCCACCCAGATCTTCGGAGGGACCGGCTTCATGGACTCCACCCTGGTGGCCCGCCACTACCGCGACGCCAAGATCCTGGAGATCGGCGAGGGGACCAGCGAGATCCAGCGCCTGATCATCGCCCGCTCCCTGGGCCTCGACTGACCTTCTGCTTACCTCCGAACCGGTAGCTTCGCGCCGATGGGGTCGCGCAGCACCAGACCACGCCGGACGTGGCCACAACGCCTGATCATCGGGTTCAACGTCCTCGTGATCCTCGCCGCGCTGGGAGCCGCGGCGGTGTTCGGGTACGTCAACACCAAACTCTCCGACGTCAAACGGCTGGCGCTGTCGGGCTCGCTGACCGAGTCGGACCCCGAACCGGGCGCGCCGCAGAACTTTCTGATCGTGGGCACCGACAGCGACCTGGGCCTCGACGACGACAACCCGGCCAAGCAGGGACGGGGCGCCGTCACGGGCCTGCGTTCGGACACGATCATGATCCTGCACGTCGACCCCGAAGCCCAGGACGCGTCGCTGCTGTCGCTGCCCCGGGACCTCTGGGTCGAGATCGCCGGCCAGGGCATCAACCAGCGGATCAACTACGCGCTCGGCGTGGGCGGCGACGGTGTGGACGGACCGTCCACGCTCATCGAGACCATCGAGATGAACTTCGACATCCCGATCCACCACTACATCGAGATCGACTTCGCCGGTTTCGAGAACCTGGTCGACGCGATCGACGGGGTGCCGATCTACTTCAACACCGGCATCCGCGACTACGACCCCGAGATCGGCGGGCCGCGCACGATCATCCACATCGCCGAACCCGGCTGTCACGTCCTCGGACCCGCCGAAGCGCTCGCGTACGCCCGCAGCCGTCACATGCAGTACCAGAGCGTGCCCGGGGACCCCTCGACCTGGACCGACGACCACGGCAACGATTTCGGTCGGATCCAGCGCCAGCAGGATTTCGTGCGCCGGGTGTTGCACCGCGCCATCGACAAGGGGGTGCGTGACCCGCTGGTCATGAACGACCTGGTCGATGCCGGGGTCGCCTCGGTGCGGATGGACGAGAAGCTGACCGCGGGCGCGATCGTCGACCTGGGCCGCACCTTCCGCAGCTTCGACCCCGACGAGCTCGAGACCGTGCAGCTTCCGGCGTACGGGACCTACGTGGGTGCCGCGCAGGTGCTCAAGCCCAAGATGCCCGAGGCCGAACGGGTCCTGGCCCCCTTCCAGCAGATCGACGACGCCACCGACCCGGAACTGCGTCGCATCTCGGTGACCGTGCACAACGGCACCGGCCGCTCCAACGAGGCCACCAACGTGACCGAGGCGCTGGGGACCGTCGGGTTCTCCACCGGCCAACCCACCGACGAGCTGGGCCTGACCGATGAGGCCTCGATCATCAGGTACGCCCCGGGCAAGGAGGACGAAGCCCGGCTGCTGGCCCGGCACCTGCGCTCCACGGTCGTCTTCGAACCGCTCACCGTCCCGTCGTGGTCCGACGACGAGGCCGAGGATCTGGTGCTGGTGACGGGCCG
>CAYVAS010000010.1:18275-58906 GCA_964449375.1 uncultured Iamiaceae bacterium
TCGACGACGACCACGATCCCCGGGTTCGTGCCCGGCCCGGCCCCACCCGGGGTGGACTGCGGCTGAGGCGCCCCTGCGGTGCGGGTTGCCGGGATGCGCGTGGCGCGACGGTAGGCTCGGGCGGCATATGTCCAAGGTGATCGCAGTCGTCGGTACCGGCTATGTGGGGCTCACCACGGGAGCCTGCCTGGCCCACCTGGGTCACGTCGTGCGCTGTGTGGACATCGACGAAGACAAGGTCGCCCGGCTCCAGAAGGGGGAGATCCCGATCCTGGAGGCCGGTCTGGAGGACCTGGTCGTCGAAGGGTTGAGCAACGAGCGGCTCAGCTTCACCTCCGACACCATCGAGGCGGTCCAGGGCGCCGAGTTCGTGTTCCTGTGCGTGCCCACCCCCCAGGGCGGTGACGGCGCCGCCGACCTGCGCTACGTGCGTCAGGCCGCCGGCACCATCGGACCGCACCTGGCCACCGACGCGATCGTGGTCAACAAGTCGACCGTGCCGGTGGGCTCCGCGGGGATCGTCGCCGAGGTGATCGGCCGCGAAGACGTCTCGGTGGTCTCCAACCCCGAGTTCCTCCGCGAAGGCACCGCGGTGTCGGACTTCCTGCGGCCCGACCGGGTGGTGGTGGGCTGTGACGACCAGGCCGCCGCGGTGCGCCTCGCCGAGGCCTACGAAGGCCTGGGCGCTCCGGTGCTGGTGACCGACGCGGCGTCCGCCGAGATGATCAAGTACGCCTCCAACGCGTTTCTGGCGACCAAGGTGTCCTATGTCAACGCGATCGCCGCGCTGTGCGAGGCCGTGGGCGCCGACGTCGCCGACGTGACCCTGGGGATGGGCTACGACAAGCGGATCGGCAGCCAGTTCCTGCGCCCGGGACCCGGCTGGGGCGGCTCGTGCTTTCCGAAGGACTCCCAGGCACTGGTCAAGATCGCCAGCGACCACGACGTGGCCTTCCCGCTGCTCGAGAGCGCGATCGCCACCAACGAGGCCCAGTTCGACCGGATGGCCACCAAGATCGCCGACCAGGTCGGCGGGTCGCTCCAGGGCCGCACCGTGGCGGTGTGGGGCCTGACCTTCAAGGCGCTCACCGACGACCTGCGTGACTCGCCGTCGCTGGCGATCATCGACCGGTTGGTCGCCCAGGGAGCCACGGTGCAGGCCTACGACCCGACCGTGACCGAAGCGCCACGGGACCACATCACCGTGGCCGCCGACGCCTACGCCGCCTGTGAAGGAGCCGACGTGCTGGCGGTACTCACCGAATGGGACGAGTTCCGTTGGCTGGATTTCGCCCGGGTCGGTGCGACGTTGAACAACCGGGCCGTGGTCGATGGCCGGAACCTGCTGGATCCGGCCGCGCTGCGCCGCGAAGGGTTCGTGGTCGAAGGGATCGGTCGCCCCGGCGGCGGGGGATGAGCCGGGTCGTCGTCACGGGCGGGGCGGGGTTCCTGGGATCCCACCTGTGCCGGGCGCTGCTCGAGCGGGGCGACGAGGTCGTCTGTCTCGACAACCTCGTCACCGGGTCGGTCGACAATATCGCCGAGCTGTTCGGACAGCCCGGGTTCACCTTCGTGAACCAGGACGTGTCGTCGTTCGTGTGGGTTCCCGGAGACGTCGACCGGGTCATGCACTTCGCGTCGCCGGCCTCTCCCCGGGACTACCTGGAGCTCCCCATCCAGACCCTCAAGGTCGGTTCGCTGGGCACCCACAACACCCTGGGCCTGGCCAAGGCCAAGGGCGCGTCGTACTTCCTGGCCTCCACCAGCGAGGTCTACGGCGACCCCGAGGTGCACCCCCAACCCGAGACCTACTGGGGCAACGTCAACCCGATCGGTCCCCGCGGGGTCTACGACGAGGCCAAACGTTTCGCCGAGGCGATGACCATGGCCTACCACGAGGTGCACGGTCTCGACGTGCGCATCGCCCGCATCTTCAACACCTACGGCCCCCGCATGCGACCGCACGACGGCCGGGTCGTGTCCTCGTTCGTGGCCGCAGCGGTCACCGGCGAGCCGCTGTACGTCCACGGCGACGGCAGCCAGTCGCGCAGCTACTGCTACGTGGACGACACCATCGCCGGGTTCCTGGCCTTGTGCGACGCCGACCACGCGGGCCCGGTGAACATCGGCAGCACCGAGGAGTTCTCGGTCGCCGAGCTCGCCGAGATCGTCCGGGACGTCACCGGATCGGAATCGCCGATCCTCTTCGACGCCCGTCCCGTCGACGATCCCTCCCGGCGCCGCCCCGACCTGGCCCTGGCCTCCGAGCTGCTCGGCTGGGCGCCCACCACCGACCTGACCTCGGGACTCAAGCAGACCGCGGAATGGTTCCGCTCCACCCTCGCCGCCGAGGACTCCACCGCAGAACCCGGATCCGAAGAAGTCTGAGGGTCGCGGCGGCGCCGCTCACAGGTCGCGGCGTTCAGCCAGCTCGCGGTTGGCCAGATACCACTCCACGGTGCGAGCCAGGCCCACTGCGAAATCGGTGCTGGCCTCGAAACCGAACTCCTTGGCCGCCCGGGAGGCGTCGACGCTGCGGCGGGGCTGGCCGTCGGGTTTGGAGGTGTCCCAGTCGATCCGGCCCTCGAAGCCGGTCGCCGCGGCGATGTGGGACACCAGTTCCGAGATCGGCATCTCCCGGTTGGCGCCCAGGTTGACCGGGTCGGCGCCGTCGTAGTGCTGGGCGGCCAGCACGATCCCGTCCGCGGCGTCGTCGACGTAGAGGAACTCCCGGCTCGCCGCGCCCGTCCCCCACACCTCGATGGACTCGGCGCCGGACTCGACGGCTTCGACGCACTTCTTGATCAACGCCGGGATCACGTGCGACACCGCCGGGTGGAACTTGTCGCCGGGACCGTAGAGGTTGGTGGGCATCAGGTAGATGCCGTTCTGGCCGAACTGGTCGCGGTTGGACTGCAACTGCACGAGCTGGGCGAGCTTGGCGATGCCGTAGGGGGCGTTGGTCTCCTCCGGGTAGCCCTGGAACAGCGAATCCTCCGAGAAGGGCACCGGGGTGAACTTGGGATACGAACAGATCGTGCCCACCACCACCGTCTTGGGGGTGGCGTGCCGGCGTGCCTCGTCGATGACGTAGGTACCCATCAGCAGGTTGTCCAGGTACAGCTCGGCGGGGTGCTCCTGGTTGGCGCCGATGCCACCCACCCGGGCGGCCAGGTGGATGACCAGGTCGGGTTCGAACTCGTCGAACAGCGCCCGGGTGGCGGCCCGCTCGCGCAGGTCGTAGTCCGCGGAGCGGGGCGCGACCACGTCGTCGACACCCGCGGCGGCCAGGCGGGCCAGCACCGCGGTTCCCAGGAACCCGGAACCGCCGGTGACGACCACGCGTCGACCGGAGAAGAAGGGCTCGGCTGGCGTCGTGGTCATGAGGGGGCATGGTACCGCCGGAACCCGCTCATCGGGCACCCCACCGGAGCCGGCGGGGACCGGCTCCGGGACGGGTGCGGGGCGACCCGCATGCGAGAATGGCCGACGCCATGGTCGCCCCTGCCGCTCCGCTGCGGATCGCCGTCACCTTGGAACAGTGCTGGCACCGGGTGCCGGGGGGCACCGCCCGGGCCGCGCTCGACACGGTCGCCGCGATCACCGCTGCCGGCGGCGTCGAACAGGTCGGGGTGGCGGCCTGGCACGCCGGGCCACCACCGGCGCCGTGGACCCCGACGATTCCCGTGGGCATGCTGGCCCTGCCCCGCCCGGTGCTCTATGAAACCTGGCACCGGCTGCGCTGGCCACCGGTGGAAGATGCCACCGGTCCTGTGGACGTGGTGCACGTGACCGGACTGGCGATGCCTCCACCCAGCGTGCCGATCGTGGCGACCCTGCACGACCTGGCCTTTCTGCGCCACCCGGGGTACTTCACCGCCCGCGGGCTGCGCTTCTTCGACGCGGCGATCGACCTGATGCGCCGCGACGCCCAGGTGGTGCTGTGTTCATCGGAGGCCACCCGCGCCGACGCGCTCGCCGCCGGGTTCGACGAGGAGCGGCTGCAGGTGGTGCCCCTCGGCGTCGCCGCGCCCGAACCCGGGGCCTCCGAACTCGACCCGGCCCGGATCGCCGCGGTCCGCCGCCGTCTGGGCCTCGCCGAGCGCTACGTGTTGCACCTGGGCACCCGGGAACCCCGCAAGAACACCGCCGCGCTGCGGCGCGTGGCACCGCGGTTGCCCGCCGACGTCGACGTGGTGCTCGCCGGAGGCGCGGGGTGGGGCGACGATGCCGCCGGGGCCACCCCGGGAGCCGGGGGCGCCCGGGTGGTCGAGGTCGGGTTCGTGTCCGAGGCCGACAAATGGAGCCTGCTCGCCGGGGCCGAGGTGTTCTGCGCGCCCAGTCTGTGGGAGGGCTTCGGGTTGCCCGTCCTCGAGGCGATGGCCGTGGGCACCCCCGTGGTCACCTCGGCGGGCACCGCGCTGGCCGAGGTCGTCGCCGACGCCGGCACCTGCGTGGACCCCCGCGACGACGACGCGCTCGCCGGCGCGCTGGTCGAGCTGCTCGACGCCCCGGACGTGGCCGCCGAGCTCGCCGAGCGGGGCCGGATTCGTGCCGGAGCGTTCTCCTGGGCGCGCACCGCCGCCGCGGTGGTCGACGCCTGTGCGCGGGTGGCGGGCCGGTGAGCAGCCGGGTGCGGGTCGGCATGAACCTGCTGTGGCTCCGCCCCGGGGTGGTGGGCGGGAGCGAGGTGGCCGCGACCGCGACGGTGGCGGCGCTCCTCCGGCGCGCCGCCGAGGACGTCGACCTGGTGCTCTACGCCCAACCCTCCTTCGTCACAGCCCACCCGGAGCTGGCCGCCGCGGCGCCCACCCGCACCGTGGACGTGCCCGGAGACCACCGCGGGGTCCGGGTGGCCCTGGAGAACTCCTGGCTGCCCCGGGCCGCGAGGCGCGACCGCGTCGAGGTGGTGCACGCCTACGGCGGTGTGGTGCCCCCGGGGCTGAGCCACCCCAGCGTGCTCACCCTGCACGACCTGCAACCTCTGGAGTCCGGGGCGGCCTTCGGACCGGTCAAGACGCGCTGGCTGCGCCGCATGATTCCCGCCTCGGTCGCCCGCGCCCGGGTCGTGGCGGTGCCCTCGAAGTTCGTGCGGGCCCGCACCCTGGAGCTGCTGGGTGCCGGACCCGACGGGGTGGATCCCGACAAGGTCGTGGTCGTGCCGCACGGCCCGGGCGCCGCGGACCAGCGCGACCCCGCCACCCTGCCCACCCCGGAGGCGATCCGCCGCCGCTTCCGTCTGGCCGGGCCCATCGTGCTGTACCCGGCGATCACCTACCCCCACAAGAACCATGCCACGTTGCTGCGGGCCTTCGCCGGCCTGTGGGCCGCCCGGCCCGACACCACCCTGGTGCTCACCGGCGGCGCCGGCCCCGCCGAACCCGCGGTCACCCGCCTGGCCGAGGAACTGGGGATCGGGGCCGCAGTGCGGCGCGTGGGGCGAGTGGCGGCCGCCGAGCGCGACGCGCTGGTGCGCGACGCTGCGGTGGTGGCGATGCCGTCACGCTACGAAGGCTTCGGCCTGCCGGTGCTGGAAGCCCTGGCCGCCGACACCCCGGTCGTCGCCGCGGAGCTGGGCGCCCTGCCCGAGGTGGTCGGCGACGCCGGCACCCTGGTGGACCCCGACGACGTCGCCGGCTGGACCGCAGCCCTGGCCGACGCGATCGACCACGGGCGATCGCAGGGCGCGACCACACGCCGGGCGGCCCAGGTGGCGACCATGACCTGGGACCAGGCCGCAGCCCGACTCGTGGAGCTGTACCGGCGTACCGCCCACGGCGGCGGCCACACCGGCGGGACCGGCCGATGAGCCCTCGAACGACGCGGAGGACGACATGAGAGTGCTGGTGGTGTGCCCCCACTTCCCGCCGGACACCGCGCCCACGGGCACGGTCATGGCCGGCATCGTCGACGGCCTCGGCGATCTCGGACACCGCCTCCACGTGGTCACCGCGGTGCCCTGGTACGAACACCACCGGGTCGAACCCGACTGGCAGGGTGTGGTCGCCCACCACGCCTCCACCCGGTGGGGGACCGTGTCGCGCCTGCACCCCTTCCCCGGCACCAAGACCGACCTGATGTCCCGCGCGTTGGGGTTCGCCGGCTTCACCGGGCTGGCAGGGCTGACCGCGGCGCTCAGCGCCGCGCGGCCCGAGGTCGTCCTTGCGATGTCACCGCCGATCACCCTGGGCCTGGTGGGAATGGCGGTGAGCCGGCTGCGGCGCATCCCCTTCGTGTTCAACGTCCAGGACATCTTCCCCGACGTCGCCGTCGACCTGGGGATGCTCACCGATGAGCGCCTCATCGCCGCGGCGCGCCGCCTCGAACGGTCGATCTACGACGCCGCCGACGCGGTGACGGTGCTCTCGGAGGACCTGCGCGCCAACGTCGCCGCCAAGATCGCGCCCGACTCCGAGTCGGACGCCGCCGACAAGGTGCGGGTCGTGCCCAACTTCGTGGACACCGAACGCATCACCCCCGGTGACCCCGACAACGACTACCGGGCCGCGCACGGCCTCACCGGCCGCCGGGTGGTGCTCTATGCGGGCAACGTGGGCCACTCCCAGTCACTGGAGCTGGTCCTGGAAGCGGCCCGGGCCTTCGCCGAAGACCCCTCGGTGGTGTTCGTGATCAACGGCCAGGGGTCGGCTCGTGCCGGGCTCGAAGCCGCCGCCTCCGACCTGGCGAACGTGCGCTTCGTCGACTATCAGCCCGCTGAGCGGCTGAACGCGATGCTCGCCGCCGGCGACGTCCATGTGGTGCCCCTGCGCCGAGGCCTGGCGAGTGCCAGCGTGCCCTCCAAGACCTATTCGATCCTGGCGGCGGGCCGACCCTTCGTGGCGAGTGTCGACCCGGGCACCGAGATCGCCCGGATCGCCGCCGAATCCGGCGCGGGCATCGCGGTGCCCCCCGACGACGCCGACGCCTTCACCGACGCCATCGCCCGGCTCCTGGAGGACCCCGAGCGGGCCGCCTCGATGGGCCGGTCCGGGCGCCGCTGGGTCGAGGGTTGGGCGTCCCCCGACGCGGTCGCCCGCATGTACGCGGACCTGTTCGCCGAAGTGCGCGCGGCCCGCGGCCGCCCACGCACCCCAAGCTGACCCCCCGGTTCCCCGACGCCGCGCGACGGCGAAGCGGTCGGTGCCGGCGGAGTTGGTAGCGTCGTCGCCTGTGACCCGTGCGATCGTGCTCGTGGGTGGGTTCGGCACCCGCCTGCGGCCCCTCACCAACTCGATTCCCAAACAGATGCTTCCGATCGTCAACCGCCCGATGATCGAGCACGTCCTCGATCACCTGGCCGCCCACGGCATCGGCGAAGCGGTCCTGTCGCTGGGCTACCGGCCCGATGCGTTCCGCGAGGCCTACCCCGCGTCACGCCACGGCGACGTCGAGCTGACCTACGCGGTGGAACCCGAACCGCTGGACACCGCCGGGGCGATCCGTTTCGCCGCCGACCACGCCGGGGTCGACGACACCTTCGTGGTCTGCAACGGCGACGTACTCACCGACCTGGACATCGCCGACCTGGTCGCCCGCCACCGCGCCGCCGGGGCCACCGGCACCATCGCCCTGCACCGGGTCGCGGACCCTTCCGCCTTCGGGGTGGTGCCCACCGATTCCGATGGACGGGTCCAGGCCTTCGTGGAGAAGCCGCCCCCCGGTGAGGCGCCCACCGACGCGATCAACGCCGGCACCTACGTGTTGGAACCCGCCGTGCTGGAGCGCATCGCCGCGGGCGAGCCGGTGTCGATCGAACGGGTCACCTTCCCCGAGATGGTCGCCGCCGGTGAGCTCTACGCGTTCGTCTCGGACACCTACTGGATCGACACGGGCACCCCCGCCACCTACCTGCAGGCCCAGCTCGACCTGCTCGACGGCGTGCGCGGCGCGGCCCCCGCAGGGGTGGCCGAGGGTGCCCGCCTGGCCGCCGACGCCCAGGTGCAGCGCTCCGCGATCGCCGACGGCGTGACCGTCGGCGAGCGGGCCTCGATCACCGACTCGGTGGTCATGGCCGGCGCCACGATCGGCGAAGGCGCGGTGGTGGCCGGGTCGATCGTGGGGCCCCAGGCCAACGTCGGTGCCGACGCACAGCTCCGGGACCTGTCGGTGCTCGGCGCGGCCGCCGAGGTGGCCGAGGGCGAGTCGCTGCACGGCGTGCGCCGCCCGGAGCCCACCTGATGCACCTGCTGGTCACCGGCGGCGCCGGGTTCATCGGAACGACCCTCGTGGACCGGCTGCTGTCGGAGGGCCACACCGTCGACGTGGTCGACAACCTGTCCTCCGGCCGGCTGGCGAACCTGGCCGAGGCCCGCCGCGTCGCGCAGGGAAAGGTCACCTTCCACCGCATCGACGTGCGCGACCCGGGCATCCAGGACTTGTTCGCGCACCGTTCCCCCGAGGTGGTGTTCCACCTGGCCGCGCAGATCGACGTGCGGGTGTCGGTGTCGGACCCGCTGCTGGACGCCGAGATCAACGTGCTGGGCGGGCTGAACGTCATCGAGGCCGCCCGGGCCTGTGGCGCCCGCAAGGTCGTGTTCGCCTCGAGCGGTGGCACCATCTACGGCCAGGTCGACGACGAGGACTTTCCCGTCACCGAGGCCCACCCCCAGGTGCCCCTGTCGCCCTACGGCGTGGCCAAGAAGGTCACCGGCGACTACCTGGCCGCCTACCGCGAGCTGCACGGTCTGGAGTTCACCGCGCTCGCGCTCGCCAACGTCTACGGTCCCCGCCAGGACCCCCACGGCGAAGCCGGGGTGGTCGCGATCTTCGCGAACAAGCTGCTCGCCGGGGAGCCCTGCGTGATCTACGGCGACGGGTCCCAGACCCGCGACTACGTCTACGTCGACGACGTGGTCGACGCCTTCGCCCGCAGCCTGGACCGCGGCGGCGGGCTGGTGTGCAACATCGGTACCGGGCGGGAGACCTCGGTGCTGGACCTGTACCAGACCATGGCGACCGCCGCCGGGGTGACCACCCGCCCGGACTTCGCACCGGCCAGGCTGGGCGAGGTGGCCCGCTCGGCCCTGGACCCGGGACGGGCCGAACTGCACCTGGGTTGGACCCCCTGGACCGACCTGGCCGACGGCGCCGCCGCGGTGCTCGACTACTTTCGTCACCACACCGACGACGATCAGGACTGAGGACCGAGCGCGCCGGCTCCGGACCCCGCCTCCGGACGGTCGGGTCAGCGGAACAGGTCTTCGACGGCGGGACGCACCAGCTCGGCGCGCACCTCGCCCCGGCGCAGCCACGCCGCATCCACCCCGCGCACGACCGCCACGGGAATGCCCGCGGCCTTGCCCATCACCAGATCGGCGGCACCGGCGATCTCGTCGACCACCGCGACCTCGGTGACCGCCAGTTCACGCCCGCCCGCGTCGGCGGAGCCGCGCAAGTCCAGGATCGCGCCGATCCCCGCGCAGCCGATCGCCACGTCGGTCACCCCGCGGCGCCACACCCGCCCGAAGGTGTCCGACACGATGACGGCCACGTCGACACCGGCGTGGTGGCGCAGCCCGTCCCGGATCCGGCGGGCCGAACGGTCCGGGTCCTCGGGCAGCAGCGCCGCCCAGCCCTCGTCGACGTTGGACAGGTCCACCCCCGCGTTGGCGCAGATGAAGCCGTGGGAGGTCTGGCTGATCACCAGGTCGCCGCGGCGGCGCAGCACCCGCACCGACTCGTTCTCGACGATCCTCCTGCCCGTGGGGTCGTCGGGGTCGGTGCGGCGCAGCCGCCCCTCGGCCTTGGACACGATCTTCTGGGTGACCACGACCACGTCACCGTCCGCGAGGCGCGCCTTACCGGTGGCCGCCGCCGCGATCAGCGGGGCCAGATCGTCCCCGGGTACGACCTCACCGATCCCGGTGACCCCCATGATCTGCAGACCGGCGCCGCTCACCGCGCCTCGCCGGCGATGACGGTGCGCCCCAGGGCCGCGGCGATCTGTGGGTCGGACATGACCGTGTCGGTGACCACGCAGCGCACCCCGGTCGCCTCCACGGCGTCGGCGAGCGTGGCATCCGCGGTGTCGATCACGAGAGTGGCGGCGAGGTCCGCGTAGCGGCGGGCGATCTCCACGACCGATGCCTCGAACCCCAACTCGGTGAGCATCCGGTCCGCGGGGCCCTTGAGCGCGGCGCCCGCGACGATCGGCGACACCGCCACGGTGGCGTCGCGCCGCGTGGCGAGCGCCTCGCGCACCCCGGGCACGGCCAGGACGGGGTCGATCGAAACGATCGGGTTGGACGGGGCGATGACCACCCGTTCGGCGCCGGTGACGGCTTCGAGCACCCCGGGCGCGGGGGAGGCCGCGTCGGCCCCGTCGAAGCGCACCGCGGTGACCGGTACCGAGTGGGCCCGACCCACGAAGTACTCCTGGAAGCCGACCTCGCGTGTCACGGTGCCGGTGCCGGCCGGGTCGTCGTCGACGACGGTGACCCGGGTGCGCACCACATCCTCGGTGACCGGCAGCAGGCGCACAGCCACGCCGTGCGCGGCGGCGATCTCGGCGGTCACCTCCGAAAGGGACGCGCCCTCTCCCAGGCGTCCGGTGCGATACAGGTGGGTCCCCAGGTCGCGGTCGCCCAGGCTGAACCAGTCCGCGCCGCCGAGCCGACCCAGCTCGGCCATCGCCTGCCAGGTCTCACCGGCCAGACCCCAGCCCCGGTCAGGGTCGATCGCGCCGGCCAGGGTGTAGGTGACGGTGTCGAGGTCGGGGCTGATGTGCAGACCGTGCAGTTCGAGGTCGTCGCCGACGTTGACGATCGCGGTGACCTGCGCGGGCGGATGCACCTGGACCAGGCCGGAGAGGAGGCGGGCGGCGCCGACGCCGCCGGCGAGCACGGTGATCATGGCTGCCTCACCGTACCGGGTCGGCCCCGGTGGCCCGGAGAAGCCGACACGGCGGGTGACCGGGACGCTACGATCCGGTGCCGATTCCGAGTGAGGAGTGGGGATGGCCGACCGCCAACAGACACCACGGCCCGAATCCGCGGGTACCGAGGCCTCCAAGGTGCAGACCGAGGGGTCCGCCCGGGTGCTCAACGAGGTCAAGGGCCGCCTGGAACGCATGGCCACCGGTGAGATGCCGGTGATCGAGCGGATCGGACCGGACGGTCGCACGCATCGCGTCGATCAGACCGGTGAGATGATCCGCCCGGACCCGGGCGCGACGGCGTCGCTGCAGGACCGCGCCGAGGCCTTCGCCGCGGCGCACCAGGGTGATCCGGCCACGCCGCCGGGGGCGGCACCCGAGGCCGAGCCCGCACCCGAACCCCGGGTGGAGCCCGCGGCGGGGTTCTGGGCGCGCATCAAGGCCTGGTTCCGCCGAGGCTGACCCGATCCGGGCGCCCCGTGGGGGGGGTCCCGCGGTCAGGGGGGGCGTCAGTTGACCCACTGGTCCCAGGGGACCTGCCAGTCGCCGTAGCCGTTCCAGGGTTCCAGGTGCCGGCCGGTGTTGATGACGGTCACCACGTCACCGCGCTGGGTCAGGTCGTAGAACCATTTGGCGTTGTCCGGTGCCAGGTTCACACAGCCGTTCGACACGTTGGCCCGCCCCTGAGCGTCGACCGACCAGGGCGCGGAGTGCACGAACTCGCCGCTGTTGGAGATCCGCACCGCCCACTCGGCCTCGATCAGATACCCCTCGGGCGAGTCGATGGGGATGCCCACGGTGGAAGAGTCCATGACCACCATCTCTGCCTTCTCGTTGACCACGTGGGTGCCGCTGCGGGTCTCGGAGGTCGCGGTGGGACGACCGGTGGAGACCGGGACGGTCTTGACCGCCGCGCCGTTGACGGACACGGTCATGGTGTGCGCGGCGGCGTCCACCACCGAGACGTGCGCGTCGCCGATGGAGAAGTTCACGGTGCGGCCGTCCACGCCCCACACCCCGCCGCCCAGGTCGAGCCCGGCGAAGTCGATGGCGAGACTCACATTGGTGTGCGCCGGCCAGAACTCCGCAGTCCGGTAGTGGACCTCCGAGTCGGTGAACCACCGCCAGCCGCCGGTCACGGGCTTGTCCGCGGTGACGGTCATCCGGTCGGTGACGGCGCTCCGCAGCTCCTCGGGAATCGCGGTGTTCAGCGTCACGATGACGGGCATGCCCACGCCGTAGACCGACCCGTCGCCCACGTTGAGGGTCGTGTGCAGCTCCACGGTCGGCTCGCCGGTGGTGAAGGTCCACTGGTGGGTTTTGCTGACGCCGTCGGCGCCGGTCACCTCGGCGACGATGCGGTACGGCGAGCGGGGGGCCAGGTTCGTGGGACCCAGCCAGCCGGTGCGCTCCGAGTTGGTGACGCCCCCGTCCGGTTCGGGTGCGAAGGTCGCACCCTCGCCCAGGGCGAGGGTGACCTCGTCGAGCGTGCCGTGTTCGACGCTGATGCCCACCGGCGCGTCGATGGGTACGTCGGTGGCGCCGTCGGTGACGGTGGCGTGCACCTCGGCGGCGGGCAGTGTGGTGGTCGTGGTGGCCTCCACTTCCCGGGAGGTCCGGTCCGCGCCACTGTCGGACGAGCACGCCGCCAGGCCCAGCAGCACGGCCAGCAACAGCATCACCCGGGTCGGTGTCGGTCGCCGTGGGCCCCGATGCGGTGCTCCCCGGCGCGGCGTCGGCGCCCCGGCCCGCGTGGCGCCGCCACCCATCACGTCGTCGTCTGACGTTTCACGGTCGGCAGCAGGTTCGAACACGGTGGTTCCTGTCGGCAGGTCGGTCGAAAAAGCTTACCGTGGGGCCTGTTCGACCAGGTGGCTCCCTGCTGTTCCGGCGCCGGCGCGTCGACCTGACCGGCGGCGTGGTCGCGGTCAGCCCGCCCGGCCGTAGTCGTCGGCGAGGCGTTCGATGTCGTCCTCGCCCAGGTAGTCGCCCTGTTGGACCTCCACGAACGTCATCGGCGTCGAACCCCGGTTCTCGATCCGGTGAGCCGACCCCAGTGGGATGTCGACGGACTCACCCGTGGCGACCTCGGAGACCTCGTCGTCGAGGGTGACCGTGGCGGTGCCCGCCACGACGAACCAGTGTTCGGCCCGGCGGGCGTGGCGCTGGTAGCTCAGCCTCGCACCGGGTGAGACCGTGATGCGCTTGACCTTGAAGCCCTCGTCGGTGGCGTCCTCGAGCACCGTGTAGGACCCCCAGGGCCGCTCGTCGTATTCGCGTCCCTGGGCGTCGGTTCCGGTGCCGCTCATGTGTGCAGCCCGTCGAGCCGGCCCGAGCACAGCGCCAGGTCGGCGTCGACCATGGTGGCGACCAGCTCGGGAAAGCTCATCTTGGGTTTCCACCCCAGCTTCTTGCGGGCCTTGGAGGAATCACCGATGAGCAGGTCCACCTCGGCGGGGCGCATGTAGCGGTCGTCCAGGACCACGTGGTCCTCGTAGTCGAGGCCCACGTGGGCGAAGGCCAACTCACAGAACTCGCGCACCGAATGGGTCTCGCCGGTGGCCACCACGTAGTCGTCGGGCTCGTCCTGCTGGAGCATCAGCCACATCGCCTCGACGTAGTCGCCGGCGAATCCCCAGTCGCGCTGCGCGTCGAGGTTGCCCAGCGCGAGCTCCTTCTGGTGGCCGAGCTTGATGCGGGCAACCGCGTTGGAGATCTTGCGGGTCACGAACTCCAGACCCCGGCGGGGCGATTCGTGGTTGAACAGGATCCCCGACGAGGCGTGCAGGCCGTAGCTCTCCCGGTAGTTGATCGTGATCCAGTGTCCGTAGACCTTGGCCACCCCGTAGGGGCTGCGCGGGTACAGGGGGGTGTCCTCGGACTGGGGGACCGCCTGGACCTTGCCGAACATCTCCGATGAGGACGCCTGGTAGAAGCGGATGTCGGTGTCCACCAGCCGGATCGCGTCGAGGATCCGGGTCACCCCGATCGCGGTGGTCTGGCCGGTGAGCACCGGCTGGTCCCAGGAGGTCTGCACGAAGGACTGGGCCGCCAGGTTGTAGACCTCGTCGGGCCGGTGCTCCTGGACGATGTTGACCAGGGACAGCTCGTCCAGCAGGTCGCCGGAGGCGAACGTGATGCGGTCCTGCAGGTGGGCGATCCGTTCGAAGTTGACCGTCGAGGAGCGTCGCACCATGCCGATGACCTCGTAGCCCTTGTCGAGCAGGAGTTCGGCGAGGTAGGACCCGTCCTGTCCGGTGATGCCGGTGATGAGTGCGCGCTTGGTCATTGGTGTGGTTCCTGAACAACTCGGTGGGTGGACATGGCCATGGTCTCGGTGGACCTCATTGGTCTCGGAGCCGTCGACGCCAGTCGTCGAGCAGGTCGTCGAGAGTCTGGGAGAGCGGGATCTCCGGCTCCCAGCCGGTGGCCTTGGTGAGCTTGGTGTGATCGCCGCGCAGGACGGGGACGTCCACGGGGCGAAGGAGCGCCTCGTCGGTCACGAAGTGCATCGGCCGGGAGGCGTGGGTGAGCAGGTGCTCGGCGAGTTCCTGGACCGCGACGTCGCGCCCGGAGCACACGTTGTAGACCTCGCCGGGTTCCCCGTCGGTCATGATCATGCGGTAGGCCCGTACCACGTCGCGCACGTCGGTGAAGTCCCGACGCGCCGACAGGTTGCCGATGGGGATCTCGTCGGTGCCCTCGATCTCGTTCCGGGCGATGCGCGACGCCAGCGCGGGGGCCACGAACTTGTCGCTCTGGCCCGGGCCGAGGTGGTTGAAGGCCCGCACCCGTAGCACTTCCTGGCCTCGACCCAGGTACGCCTGCAGTCCCAGGAAGTCCGCGGCCACCTTGGAGGCCGCATAGGGCGACACGGGGCGCAGGGGGGTCTCCTCGGTGATGGGCATGTCGGCCTCGGCGACCTGGCCGTACACGTCGGCGCTGGACACGATGAGGATCCGTTCCACCCCACTGGACAGCGCGGCGAGCAGCACGTTGAGGGTGCCGTCCGCGTTCACCCGGAATGCCGCGGCCGGGTTCGACCACGACGCGCCCACGTCGGCCCAACCGGCCAGGTGGTAGATCACCTCGGGCTTGGTCTCGCGGAGCAGCTCGTCGACCGCGTCGACGTCGGTGATGTCGACCCCGTCGATCGCCGGGTCGGTGACGAGCACGGTGTCGTCGGCCTGTTCGAGGTGGGCGACCAGGTGGGTCCCGACGAACCCGCCGGCACCGGTGACCAGAGCCTTCACAGAGTGACCCCGGGGGTGGCGACGGGAGGACGGGGCGGGGAGGGGAGCCTCGTTCGCTGGAGCATCCGGGGGAGTCTAGAGGCCGGTCGATTCCCGCCAAGGCCTCCGGTGCCGAACCCGGGACCCGCGACCTGCAGGTCGCTGCGGATACTGTCCTGTCCGACGGGGGTGGCGGTAGTGTGACTGGCTCGTGATGGCCGGAACGTGCCGGTCCACTCACCGTGTGCGGTCGAGCATCGAAGGAGTGACCGGTCCATGTCCCAACGAGCCTCGACGGCGTCAGACGGTGGTGGCATCGACGCGGTCGGGCACGAGGGGGTGGGCTCGGACCGTGCCGAGTTGCGCACGACCGAGATCTCCAAGCGCCCCGGCGCGATCCAGCGCATGCGCGACGTGTGGCGCTACCGGGAGCTGTTGGGCAACCTGATCCGCAAGGACCTCAAGGTCAAGTACAAGGACTCGATCCTGGGCTTTCTGTGGACGTTGCTGAACCCGGCGCTGCAGCTCGTGGTCTACTCGTTCGCCTTCGGGGTGCTGTTCCAGTCGGGCATCCCGATGTTCGCCATCTTCTTCATCTGCGGGTTGCTGCCCTGGACCTTCTACACCACCGCGCTGACCGGCGCGTCCGCGTCGGTGGTGTCGAATGCACAGCTCGTGAACAAGGTGTGGTTTCCGCGCGAGATCCTGCCCCTGGCCTCGATCGGCGCGGCGCTGGTGCACTGGTTCCTGCAGTCGATCGTGCTGGTGCTCGCCCTGTTCGTGGTGCAGCGCGCGCCGGACTGGGAGTACCTGCCGCTGCTGATCCCCGCGGTCCTGGTGCTGGTCACCTTCAGTGCCGCGCTGGGCATCATGCTGGCGGCGGTCAACGTGTACCTGCGCGACACCCAGCACCTGCTGGAACTCGCGATGCTGGCGTGGTTCTGGGCCACCCCGATCGTGTGGCCCTACCCCCTGATCGGCCAGCGGCTGCTCGACAACGGGCTGCCCTTCTATCTGGGCTTCATCAACCCGATCACTCCGATCATCGTCACCTTCCAACGTGCCCTGTACCACGATTATGTGTGGTCGGGCACGCGCATGATCCAGGGCGCCGAGGTGACCGGGGTGGTACCGGAGGGATCGGTGCTGTGGTATCTGCGCAACCTGTTGATCGTCGGGGTGGGCGCGGTGGTGCTGTTGTGGGTGGCGCTGTACGTGTTCGGCCGCCTCGAGGACAACTTCGGTGAGGAGATCTGAGCCGCGATGTCCACCGCCATCGAGATCGAGCACGTCACCAAGCGCTTCCGCCTCTACAAGGAGAAGCTGCAATCGGCCAAGGAACGGATCATCCGCTTCGGCCGAGTGCCCTACGAGGACTTCTACGCCCTGAACGACGTGTCCTTCGACGTCGCCGAGGGCCAGACCACCGGCCTGCTGGGCCACAACGGGTCGGGCAAGTCCACGCTGCTCAAGTGCGTGGCCGGGACGATGAGGCCCACCTCGGGCACGATCCGCACCCGGGGTCGGGTGGCGGCGCTGCTGGAGTTGGGCGCAGGATTCCACGGAGACCTGACCGGCCGGGAGAACATGTACCTGAACGGGTCGATCCTGGGGTTCTCCAAGGCCGACGTGGACCGCATCTTCGACGACGTGGTCGACTTCGCCGAGATCGCCCCGTTCATCGACATGCAGGTCAAGCACTACTCGTCGGGGATGACCGCCCGGCTGGGCTTCGCGCTGGCGATCCACGTGGACCCGGACATCGTGCTGGTCGACGAGGTGTTGGCGGTGGGCGACGAGTCGTTCCAGCGCAAGTGTCTGGAACGTGTCGACGAGATGCAGGCCGAGGGCCGCACGATCCTGGTCGTCACCCACGTGCCCGACATGGTGCGCCAGATCTGCCAGCAGGCCGCGGTGCTCGACCGAGGCGAGCTGATCACCTTCGACGAGCCGGGACCGGCGATCCGGGTGTTCCGCGAATCGCTGGTCCGACGGGGCATCATGCTCGCCGAGGAACTCACCGATGCAGAAGAAGAGGTGCTGCAGCAACGGATGCTGTCGCGGGCGGTGCAGTTCTCCCAGGTGCGGATCGAGTACGCGGATCCGACCCGGGGGTACGCGCTGCCCGGTGAACGGGTGCGGGTCCGGTGCGGCTACACCGCGCCCGAACCGGTGGACGACGTGGTGTTCGCCCTGAACGTGACCGACCAGGAGGGCCACCTGATGGTGGGCGTGAACTCCGATGTGATCGGCCAGCCCATCGAGCGGGTGGAGGGCTCCGGTGAGGTCGTGTTCGACTTCGCATCGCTTCCGCTGATGGACGGGGACTACGAGGTGTCGTTGGGCATCCACACCCACGACGGCGCCGAGGAGTACGACCACCTCGAGAACGAGCACCGGATCCAGGTGATGAACCCGACCAAGAAGCTCGGTCGGGTCCACGTCGAGGTGGACTGTTCGCACCATCCGGCGGCGCTGCCCAGGACGTGACCCCCGACCGCGCCCGGGTGGGCACCGCCGTCGCGCTGGGTCAGGCGACGGTGGTGGCGGTGGCGTCGTGCGCGCTGGCGGTGTTCCGCTACCGGGCCTGGGACCGCAGCTTCACCGTGCCCCTGGCCACCGCGGGCACCGACCACCTCTACATCGCGTCGGTGGTGCGTTCGGTCGACGAGACCGGCTGGTACTTCACCAATCCGTACCTGGGTGCACCCTTCGGTCAACAGCTCTACGACTTTCCCCAGACCGGCGAGTCGATCCAGCTTCTGGTGCTGCGGCTGCTGACGCTGTTCTCGGACCGGCCCTTCTGGGTGATGAACGTCTACTTCCTGTTCGGCTTCGCCGCGGTGGCCTTCGTGACCCATCTGGTACTGGTGCACCTACGGTTCCGGTTCGGGGTGGCCGCGGCGGTGGCGCTGCTCTACACGTGGTTGCCGTACCACTTCATGCACGGGCAGTTCCATCTGTTCCGCTCGGCGTATCTGTCTGCGCCCATCGGGGTGCTGCTGATCTTCTGGTGTCTGTCGTGGAAGGACCGCTTTCTGGTGGATCCCGACGGTCCGGTGTGGGGGTTGGGTCGCCTGAGCGGGAACCTGCGTTGGCCGCGGGTGTGGGGCGCGGCGGCCCTGGCGGTGTTCGTCGGTGGGTTCGAGACGATGGTGATGGCCTTCGTGTTGACCGCGCTGGTGGGATCGGCACTCGTCGCTGCGATCCGCAACCGCGACGTGGGGGACCTGGGGGTGGCCCTCGCCCACGGTGTGATCATCGCGGGGACCTTCGGGGTGCTGTTCATCCCGAACTTCGTCTACAAGGCCACCCACGGTCCCAACGCTGAGGCCGCCGCGCGGTACCCGGCCGAACAAGTGGCCTACGGGTTGTCGCTGGCCAAGATGGTGCTGCCCGTTCCCTTCCATCACATCGAACCCCTGGGTCGGCTGCTGCACCGGTCCCAGACCGGGCACATCGTGCTCGGTGAGGACGGACAGAACCTGGGCCTGCTGGGTGCGGTCGGGTTGCTCGTGCTCCTCTACGGGGTGATCGTGAACCGCCTCGACACCCGCGCGGGTCACGGGGTGGCGTCCCGACACCGGCTGTGGGTGCAGTCCGGCCTGGTGACGATGGTGTTGATCCTGTTCGGCACGATGGGCGGCTTCGCGCTCGTGCTGTCCACGCTGGGGCTGTCACAGATCCGGATGTGGGACCGGGTGGTGATCCTGATCGCGTTCTGCGCGTACCTGGTCGTGGCGGTGGGCCTGGAGCGCGCATCGGCGTGGACGACGAAGCGCGTGGAGACCCGCGCCGAGGGCACGCCGGCGCACTCCCGCCGCTGGTCGGCCGGGCTCGGCGCGGCGCTGCTCGTCGCGGTGGTGGCCTTCGGGCTGTGGGACACCGACTCGGAGTACTCCGACGGTTCGGGCAATCCGGCGATGGACCGCCAGGCCCGTGAGCTGATCGCCTTCGACGCCGAGGTGGCCGACGCGCTGGGCGACGACGCCATGCTGTTCCAGTTGCCGGTCGTGCCCTTTCCCGAGCATCCCCCGATGGCCGACATGGCCGACTACGAACACCTGCTGCCCGCGCTCTACGCGGACGAGTTGCGCTTCTCCTACGGAGCGACGCGGGGCCGTGACGACGCGGACTGGCAGCAGCGGGTCGACAGCGACGAGCCGGTGGCTGCCCTCCCCGGGCTGGTGGGTCTGGGCTTCGACGGGGTGCTGGTCGACACCTTCGGCTACCGGGACCGCGGCGACGCGGTGGCCACTCGGCTGAGCGACGCGTTGGGACCTCCGGTGGTGACCGCGCCGAGCGGTCGTTGGCGGGTGTGGAGCCTGGGCGGCCGGGCCCCCGGCGAAGGGCTGGACTCCACAGCGCGGCGCGCCGCAGCGCGCGCGTTGGTGGGCGCGGATCTGTTGGCGGAACTCGAAGCGGCGCCGTCGCGGGACCACGCCGGTGTGGCCCCCGGAGGCGGGTGAAACCACATCGGTGGGATTCGCCGTCGGCGTCGGCCGGCCTCGCGGAACGTGGCAGCGGCGGGGAGCCGCGAGTCCCGCCCGGTCAGGGGCGTCCAAATACTTGACTTGCCCGCGGCCGGTCCGTAAGTATGAACACGCTTCACGGCAGTGAGGGACGGCCAGCCATGCCATATGTGCTGGCGGGCCACTCGAGCTACGGGAAAGTCTCCCGACTAGAAGCCAGTCAGCAAGCTAACCAAGCTAAGGATGGAATGAATGAGCTACTCGACTAGCTCCCCAGGGAGCGAAACAGCCCCGGTGCCCAAGCGCCGTGTGGCAGCGCTGTTCGCAGCGTGCCTCATGCTGTTGACCACAGCAGGAGTGGGCGTGGCGTCCACTGCCGGAGCAGCAGACCCGGCGCCGTACGCCAACCCCGACAACGTCGTCGCCGTCCCGGCGCCGAGCAGCGAACCATGGGGCTCGATCAAGGTCTCCTGGAACACTCCGGTTCCGGCTGACTTCGTGGCCGGCTACCTGGTGCTCATCCAGGACGCGGCCACGCCGCTCGGCCCGGGTGGGACGTTCGACCTCACCGATGGCACCCGTGTCATCCACGTGAACGACCCCGCCACCCTTTCCGTGGTCATCAACTACCTCGACTACGGAGTCACCTACCGAGTGACGGTCATCTCCACCAACGGTGAGGTGTCCAACACGTTCATCAACGACGCGTTGACCACCCTTCCGATCTGGATGGACACGTCGCTCGCCTCGGTGCCCCCGGTGGTCCCGCCCGTGACGCCGCCCGTGCCGGCCGACCGGTACGAGTTCCCGACCGTGGACGCGATGATCGACGCCCACTACTGGGAGTTCCTCGACCGTGCCCCGACCTTCGTGGAGCGGACCCTCTGGCAGGACACCTTCCAGGCCGTGGGCCCGAACCTCGGGTGCGTCGGTGTGGAAATCGGCCGTGGCGCTGACAACCCGCCGGCCCTCTGGGACGGCGCTCCCGAGTGGGGCCCGAACCCGGTCGTCACCGGCCAGGAAGGCGCTCAGAACTGCCCGAACGTCGGCACCGAATACATGATGATCAGCATCCTGCGGACCGGCAGCCCCGGTTGGCTCGGAATCAACCAGCCCTGGAGTGCGAACTTCTGGGCCGAGAACCCGACCACCTTCCAGGGGATCGCCAACCCGATCACCCGTCTGTACCTGGCCTACTTCGACCGGGCACCGGACGCCGAGGGCTTCGAGTACTGGACCGGCCGTTTCCGTGACGGCACCGGCTCGCTGGACTGGATCGCGGACTTCTTCGCCACCAGCCCCGAGTTCCAGCAGACCTACCCGTCGATCGTGACCAACGCCGACTTCGTCTCGCTGGTCTACTTCAACGTGCTGAACCGTGCTCCTGACGCTTCTGGCATGGCCTTCTGGGTCGCCCAGCTCTCCGGCGCCAACGGCACCGGACCGGCCGTCAGCAAGGGTCGTGTGATGAACCAGTTCGCTCAGTCGGACGAGAACATCGTTGCCACCCGGGTCCAGACCGCCATCGTGAACATCTACGCCGGCCTTCTGGACCGTACCCCCACCCAGGGCGAGCTTGCTCAGAACACCTTCTGGGCCAAGATTGCGAACCAGGGCCCCGGCGGTAACGCCAACGAGGCTCTCAACGTCTGGATCATCCAGGGTGCGGTGCGCAACAGCGAAGAGTACGCCTCACTGCAGGGCTGAACCTCACGCTGAACGACTTCTCGGATCGACGATGATCTGAGCGGTCACCCAGCACAGAAGCAACCGGCTGCCCGGGGTCCCCGAGACCCCGGGCAGTCGGCGTTTTCGGCGCAACTTCCCCGGTCCGGGCGGGCACGACGCGATCGATCCCACCCCGCTTGCGAGTCGAGGGGCGGTCGCTAGACTTCCACCGATGTCATTTGGGGTCTTCCGTACCGCTCGCTCCCAGCGGCCCGTGATCGGGGCACTGATCGTGACCGCCGCACTCGTGGGCGGCGGCTGCAGTGCCGACACCGACGAGGGGGCGGTTGCGACGACGACCACGACGACCGTGGCAAGCACGACCACGGCGGCGCCCACCATGTCCACGCCCACGTCCACACCGACCACCACGGCCCCCGCGGCCGAACCCACCGTGCCCCCAGAGGACAACGGCGGCGGCGGCGAAGCACCCCTGGAGCCGACCGGGGCCTTCCTGTCGGCGCACCGTCTCCCCGCCGGGGACGCCGAGGTGATGGTCCGCTCGATCTGTCAGACCAGCCCCGGCGCCACCTGCGTGATCTCCTTCACCCGAGGCGACACCACCCGTTCGCTCCCCGAACAGACCGTCGACGACGCCGGGCGCGCCTCCTGGAACTGGCGACCCGCCGAGATCGGATTGGATCCGGGGCACTGGGACGTGCAGGTCACCGCATCGCTGAACGGGCAAGAACGCAGCGTCACCGACGCCATCGGCCTGGAAATGGTGCCATGAACCGAACCCATCGATCGTTCCTCGTGATCGCCTCGGCGATGCTGCTGCTCGCCACCGCCGTGTTCGCCACGGGTTCCCACGAGGCCACCGCCGCGCCACGGGCCTTCGACCGCAACATGGTGCTCGCCAACTCGGTGTTCGACTCGGTGAACACCATGAACGCCGACCAGATCCAGGCCTTTCTCGACCGCTACCCGAACTCGTGTCTGCGCAACCACCGCGCGCCGGTGCCCCAGGCCTACTCCGAGTACGGGCCCGCCGGAAGAGCCGCGGACGTGATCCGGGCCGCAGCCACGCTGTGGAAGGTCAACCCCCAGGTGATCCTGGTGACCCTCGAGAAGGAACAGAGCCTGGTCACCGGAGGGGCGGGCTGTGCATCCTGGCGGTACTGGTCGGCCATGGGATACGGCTGCCCCGACGGCGGCGCCCAGTACGCCTACCCGTCCCTGGGGATCACCAGCACCTGTGTGAGCAACATCAACTGGGCCGGGTTCTCCGCCCAGGTCAACCGGGGAACCTGGCAACTGCAGTTCAACCGGCAGCGGGCCGAGGGCAACCTGGACTGGAACAACTCCTCCAACGTCCCCAACTACGGCTTCTACACCGAGGGCATGCGCCGCGACCATGCGAACGCACCCCTCATCTACCACGACGGTTGGGCCACGATCGACGGTCAGCGGGTCTACATGACCAACGGGGCCACCGCCACGCTCTACACCTACACCCCGCACCTGAGCGCCAACCAGGCCTTCTACAACCTGTTCACCAACTGGTTCGGTTCGGTGACCGGCCCCTCCACGCCACCTCCGCCGCCGACCACCGCGTCGCCCCGACCCACCCCGCAGATGCTCGCCTATGTCGACGGGGTGCACCGCCGGTTCATGGGTCGTCCCGCGACCGCCGGCGAAAAGCACCTGTGGGGCACCTACCTGGCCCAGGGGCGCCACCGTTCCGGGTTCGTGAACCACGTCGTGGCCTCGGAGGGCTACGCCCGCAGCCTGGTCACCGACGGCTACCACATGGTGCTTCGCCGGGCCCCCGACCAGGGGGGACTGGCCGCCTGGACCCGGCTGCTCATGGCCACGGGCCGTGACGACGCGCTGCTGTCGGGCCTGGCCGGGTCCGACGAGTACTTCGGGCGTCGGGCCGGCAACGGGCACGAGGCGTTCCTCGAGGCGATCTACCAGGACTTCCTGGGCCGCGGGGTGGACCCGACCGGCCTGGGGACCTGGGGCGCCAAGCTGGAGGCCGGCAGCCTGACCCGCGCCGAGGTGGCCTACAACCTGCTCCAGAGCCGCGAGTACGCCCGCCGGGCGGTCGGCAAGTCCTATGCCCTGGTCCTGGGCCGCTGGCCCGACCCCGCGGGGTGGGACTACTGGAGCAGCCAGTATCTGCGGAGCCACAGCGTCGCCGGACTGAACGCGTCGCTGGGCGCCAGCGACGAGGGCTACCAGCACCTGTCGTCCTGACCATGCCCGACCCGGCGGGCCCCGAAGCGCCGGCGCGGCTCCGGGTCGCCTACGACGCCACCGCGTGTCTCGGTGTGCGCACCGGGGTCGGCCGCTTCGTGGCCGAGGTGCTCGACCGGCTCGCCACCGACGACGGCTTCGCGCTCACCGCGTTCGCGGTGTCCTGGCGTGGCCGTGCCGCGCTGCGCGGCGCGGTGCCCGACGGGGTGCGGACCGTGGACCGTCCCATGGCCGCACGGCCGCTGCGCCTGGCCTGGTCGCGGTTCTCCTGGCCCCGCATCGAGACCTGGACCGGACCCGTCGAGATCATCCACGGCCCCAACTACGTGGTACCCCCCGCGCGCGACGCCGCCCGGATCGTCACCGTTCACGACCTGACCCCGCTGCGGTTTCCCGAACTGTCCAACCGTGACACCCGCGCGTACCCCGGTCTCATCGCCCGGGCCGTCTCCGAGGGTGCCTGGGTGCAGACCGCCACCGAGTTCGTGCGCGCCGAGATCCTCGACGCCTTCGACGTCGCCGCCGACCGGGTGGTGGCCGTGCCCTACGGCGTCACCCCGCCGCTGCCCGAGACCCCCACCACCGACGCCGCCACCGGTCGACGCCTCGCCGGTGCGGAACGCTACGTGCTGGCCCTGGGCACCGTGGAGCCCCGCAAGGACCTCACCGCCCTGGTCGCCGCGTTCGATCAGCTCGCCGCTACAGACCCCGAGGTCCGTCTGGTCATCGCGGGCCAGGACGGCTGGGGCGCCGACGCCGTGAACGCCGCGGTGGCCCGGGCCCGCCACGACGAACGCATTGTCCGCCTGGGCCACGTCGACGAGGCCGCCCGGGCCGCGCTCCTGCGCGGCGCGGACGTGCTGGCCTACCCGTCACGCTACGAGGGCTTCGGTCTGCCGCCCCTGGAGGCGATGGACCTGGGCGTGCCGGTGGTGTGCACCGATGCCGGCACGCTGCCCGAAGTGCTCGGTGACGCCGCCGCCTACGTCAGCGCCCGCGCCCTGGCCGAGGACCGTCCCGCCGGGATCGCAGAGCTTGCCACGGCGCTCCAACGTGTCCTCGACGACGACGGGTACCGCCGCCGGTTGGTCGGGCTCGGCCACGCCCGGGCGGGCCGCTACACCTGGGACGCCACCGCCCGGGGCGTCGCCGAGCTGTACCGCACCGCCGCACGCATGGGCTGAGGCCGACGTCTCCGATCAGGTGACCCCGGCCGCCCGGTGGACCGCGGCGGTCATTGCACGCCCCATGGGCTCCCAGTCGAACCGGGCCGCCCAGGCACGCCCGTCCTCGGCGGCTCGGGTGGCTTCGTCCTCGCTTCGGTCCAAAACCGCGGCGATCCCTCTGGTCAGGTCGGTCCAGTGCGGTTCCACCAGCAGCGTGTTGGGTCCGGCCACCTCGGCCACGGCCGGGTTCTCATAGGCCACGACCGGGCAGCCCAGGCTGTTGGCTTCGAGCACCGGCATGCCGAAGCCCTCGGCGATCGAGGGGAACACGTAGGCCGCCGCGTGGTGGTAGAGCCAGTGCCGCATCGCGTCACCCACATACCCCAGCAGGTGGATGTCGTCGTTGTAGGACGACGCGATGATCGCGGCCCGGGTGGCGGGGGAGATCACCTTCGCGATGTTGGCGAAGTCGTAGCCGGCGAGCACCAACTTGAGCTCGGTGCCCCGGGCCCGCAGCCGGTTGAACGCGGCCACCAGGTCCTGGATGCGGCGGCGGTCGTCGGTGCCGCCCATGAAGAACACGAACGGTGTCTCGGCGAGGCCGTAGCCGTCGATCAGGCTCTGTTCCATCAGATCCGGCGCCGCGGCGGCGTCGGGTGCCTCGGTGGCCAGACCCAGGTGGGCCACCTCGATGCGGTCGGCCACGCCCTCGATGCCCCGGGAGCGGGCGAAGTCCAGGGTGGTGTTCCGGGTGTGTTCGGAGATGGCCACGATCGCCGCCGAGCGGCGCAGCGCCGCGTCGAGCTGGCGTTCGTGCCGCCAACGGGCCGCCGCCTTGTTGATCGCGGTGGGCAGGGGAATGCCCGCACGCCGGGCACCGCCGAACGTGGGCTTGTAGGAGATCGGATACCGGTCACCCAGCTGGAGCGGGATCTGGTCGAACACCACGCTGACCGTGGGCACCGCTTGGGGCACGCCCAGCAGGTGGTCGAGCTGCACCAGGACGTCGGCATCCCGGACCACCGCCGTCTCGAAGGCCGGGTCACACACGTTGCGGACCTTGTCGATCTTGGAGATGGCGGTGCTGGTCGTGGCGCTGGTGCTCACGTCGACCATCCGACGAGTGCGTGCCGAGGGGATCAGGTCGGTGAACAACTCGGTGATGGCGTCGTCCACCGGATCGGCGAAGGCCACGAAGGCGGCGTCCGGGTCCAGGCGGGCGTCCAGTTCGGCGACGATGGCCCGGCCCACCGCGCCGATGCCCCGGAACTGGTGGCCGATCTGGAACGCGCGCAGATCGAAACCCACCCGCAACGGTGCCCTGGACCGGCCCGAGGTGGCGGGGGCGGTGGTCGTGGGTCCTTCGGCGGCGCTGTGGGTGCCGTCGAGTGCCGCGGCGGTGTTCGGGTCGGGGGAGGTGGTCATCGGCCTGCCAGTTCGTGCACGATGTCGGCCAACACGTCGGCCGCGGACTCCCAGCGGTAGCGGGTGATGTTGGCGTATCCCGCCTCGGTCAGCTCGGCGCGCAATTCCGCGTCGGTGCAGATCCGGGCCAACGCGTCGGCGATGGCCGTCTCGTCACCCGGGTCGACCAGCAACGCCGCGTCGCCGGTCACCTCGGGCAGCACCGAACGGTTGCCGGCGACCACCGGGGTGCCGGTGGCCATCGACTCGATCGGGGGCATTCCGAAACCCTCGTAGAAGCTCACGTACACCGATGCGGTTGCGCCGCTGTAGAGCGCGGGCAGGTCCCGGGGGAGGACGTCACCGATCAGCAACCGGACCTTGCGACCCGCCGCGATCGCCGCGTCCACCGCGTCGCGGGTCTCCGCGTCGCGCCAGGTGCCCGCCCCGGCGATGACCAGGGTGTAGCGGTCCGCGATCGCCCCGTCCAGACGGGTGAACGCCCGCACCAGCCGGGCCTGGTTCTTGCGGGGTTCGATGTTCCCCACCGCAACCAGGTAGTCCCCGAAGATGCCGAGCTGGTGCTTGACCGTGTCGATCTCGTCCGCGGAACGCCGGTAGAAGCGCTTCTCGTCCGCGGCGCAGCTCACCACCCGCACCCGGTCCCGGTCCAGGCCGTAGAACTCGACGATCTCGCGCTGCATCCCCTCGGTCAGGGCGGTGACGACGTCCGATGTGGTGGCCGAGGCGCGCACCGCCCGCCGCAGGTACGCGCCGTTGGCCTCGTCCACCATGTGGGGCACCGCCTCGAAGCACAGATCGTGCACCGCGGTGATGCACCGCGAGAACGCCAGCGGCCAGCGGCTGAAGTCGGGAAAGAAGTACACCGCCGGGCCGAGCAGCAGATCCATGGGCGGCACCCTGCCGGCCTGCTGGAGGCGCTGGAACTGGGTGAAGGTGGCGGGCATCCGCAGCGGGCGGATCCGTTCGAACCCGTAGCCGCGGGCGATCGACGCCGTGCCCAGGGGAATCGCCAGGCGGGCGTCGATGTCGCCCTTGGCTCCGATGCGGGCGTCCAGGGCCTGCAGGAGCTGCATGGTGTAGTTGCCCACGCCGCTGAAGTGGGGTGCGACCAGCGGCTTGCCGTCGATGACCAGACGTACCGGCTTGTCCGAGGACGTCGTCGACGGGCTCATGCGGCCAGATCCAGGGTGGCTTCCACGGCTTCGAGGAGCTGGTCCGCGGCGCGCCGCCAGGTCAGCTCCGCAGCCCGGGCGCGGCCGTTGCGGCCCAGATCCCGGGCCAGCTCGGGGTCGGCATGGAGCCGCTCCACCGCCTCGGCGATCGCGGCCGGGGTGGGCTCGACCACCAGACCGGTGACGCCGTCGGTCACCAGCTCGGCCAGTCCACCGCCGTCGTCGCACACGATCACCGGACGGCCGTGCGCCATCGCCTCGATCGCGGTGAGCCCGTAGTCCTCGTCGTAGGCGGGCGCGACCACGCAGCGGACCTCCGCGTAGGCGGCGTCGAGTTCGACGTCGTCCAGGTGACCGGTGAACTCCACCCGACCCAGACCCCGGGTGGGCGCGTCGGGGTCGAGGGCACCGGTGTTGCACCACAGTGCAGTCGGCTCGTGGGCGGCCAGGTCGGTGACGGCCTCGTCCCCGCGCGAAAGGGCCACATCCAGGGAGCGGGCGTAGGCCAGCCGGCCGCCGGAGCCGGTGCAGCGCACCCGGATGCGCTCGTCGATCAGGTGAGCCGCCGAAACCACCAGCTCAGCCCGTTTGGGGAACTCGTGACGGGTCACGCACAGCACCCCGGCCTCGCCCGGATCGTCGCCGCCGGCGCTGCGGGCCGCCACGCCGATGCCGGCCTCGAAGGGCATCGTGGCGTCCCGATCGTTGAAGTGGGCCAGGCGACCGGCGACGGTGGCAGACGGGGTCGCGAACGTGGTCACCGCCGCCAGCCGTTCCCGGTCCAGGCTCCGGACCAGGCCGGCGGCATGAGCGTGGTCGTCGGGGTCGGCGGCGAACCCGGCCGCGACGTAGAGATCCTCGAGGTCATAGAAGATCCGGTGGTGGTGGTAGAACAGCGCCAGGTGGGCCCGGTGCCGGTGCACATAGGAGGGGGGTGAGGTGGAGATCACCAGGTCGTAGGCGCCCGTGGCGATGCCGTCGAAGCGGTCCCGGCCCCTCAGGTAGGTGAGGAACTCGCGCTGGGTCGCCACGAGCCTGCGCAGCGTGGAGGTGGTGGCCGCGGTGGGGAGGGGCGCGGTGAGGTCCACCGTGTGGCGGGTCACGGCGTGACCCGCGCCGATGAGGATCTCCTCGACCCGGTTGACGACCCGTTCGAAGCCGCCCACCGGACCGTGATCGGGTTTGAGCACCGCGACCCTGATCATTCGGCGGCCACGCCCGCGGCGCGACCCGCCGCCGGGGTCTTGGTCGCGATCACCGCGTAGTCCATGGGGCCGAACAGGGCCCAGTTGATCTCCTCGAGCATGCCCGGGGGCAGCGCCCCACGTTGGGTGGCCAGGGTCCGGTCGTCGGTGGTGGCCTTGCGCGGGTGCAGGTAGCGCACCTCGACATCCGCGAACCCACGCTGGCGGCACAGGAACTCCAGCAACTGGGGGTGCAACGGTTTGACGTGGGTGGGGTCCAGGTAGAACGACGACGCCCCAACCGACAGGTTCGTGCAGTTGGGGGTCTCCAGGATCAACGCCCCTCCCGGCACGAGCGCCACCAGCGCCGCGTCGATCAGCGCCAGCAGATCCTCCAGAGCCAGGTGTTCGGCGATGTGGAACCCGGTCACCGCGGCGACCGACGCGTCGGGCAGCTCGTCCAGGTGGGCGACGGCTTCGCCGCGCCGGGCGTCCAGGCCGCGCGCGACGCACTCGTCGACCGACACCGGGTTCAGGTCGAGTCCGTAGGCTCCGATGCCGTTGTCCCGCAGGATCTCGAGCCATTCGCCACGGCCACAGCCGATGTCGATCACCGTGGCCGCCGAACCGATCGCCTCGATGTCGGCCACGTAGGGCTCCAGCAGGGCCCGGACCTCGGCCCGAGAACCTCTGAACGTGTCCTCCAGGTCCGCGTACAGCCGGGCCCGGTCGGGGTCGAAGCCCACGTCGATGGTGCGCATCGCCGAGGTCGTGGCCTCCGGCGACCCGGACTTCGGAACGCCCGCCGGCTCCGAAGCTGCCGGTCCGGCGGCGTCGCCGGCACGTTCGGCCACCCGGCGGACCCGGTTGAGTTTCGCCTCCAGCACCTGGATCCGGCTCAGCAGCGCCTGTAGCTCGATCCGCCGCCCCATCGGGTCGACCCAGTCGGTGCCCTCCGACACCGCCTCCACCGCGGCCAGGCGCTCCTCGTCGATGCGGAGCTGTTCGGCGATCTCGTCGATGGCCACGTCGATCGTCGCCAATGACGCGTTCATCCGGGTCAGGCGCGGTTCGAGGGTGCGCAGATCGCTGGCCTGAGCCCGCACCAGCCCGGTGAGGGTCTCGATCGCCTCGAGCACCCGCTCGTTGAACACCCGCTGGTACGAGGTGACCGGACGCAGGCCGTCGAGCAGCGCCTTCTTGACCGGACGGGCCCGAGCGTCCGCGGGAATGTCCTCGCCGACGTGACCGTGCTGCGCGGCCTCGTCCAGCATGAGCCGGAGGTGCGCGTAGACGCTGTCGTCGGCGTCCAGACCGGTGGGGATGCGCGCATCGACCCGACGAGCCAGCTCGTCGAGGATCTCCTGCACCGATGGCTCGCGCGACATCGCAGCAGATCCTACTGCCGCCCCCCACCGGGCCGAAGGTCGCGGACCCGGCCCGGGGGGTGCCTCACGCGGCGAGGGGGACGCCCAGAATGCCGCTCACCATCGACCGGAACGTCGCGCCGATGACCTCCCAGCGGTAGTCCTGGGCGAACTCCCAGCCCGCCCGGGCCCTTCGGTCGGCACTCTCCGGATCGGCGAACACCGCCCGAACCGCCGCGGCGAAGTCGTCGGGTTCGGCCAGGAGCAGTTCCCGGTCGTGGGTCAGGTTCAGACCGCGGGCGCCGAAGGGGGTCGACACCGTGGGCACGCCCTGACCCAGAAACTCGATGAGCTTGAGGTTGGTACCCGAGCCGATGCGCATGGGGTTGAGCGCCACCGACGCGCACGCCAGCAGCGTGGACTTGACCGTGGCCGACACCGTGCCCGGAAAGATGATGTTGTCGGGCACGGTCCGATCGGCGAACACCGCGCCGTGGTTGCCGGCGGACACGATGAACAGCTCGGGGCACTGCTCGGCCAAGGTCACCAGAAAGTCGGCGGCGTCCAGGTTGGGCAGATGCCAGGACCCGAAGAACACCCCCAGGTGCTCGGTCCCCTGCGAGCCCCAGTTCCAGTGCAGCCGGGTGAACCAGCGCCGCCCCGCGGCCCGCCGATCCGCGGGGTCGCGCAGCTCGTCGGGCACCACCGTGCCGTTGGGGATCTCCACGATGGCATCGGCGTCGAGCCCGTAGAGCTCGGCCAGGCGCGCCGCGTCGGAGGCCGAACAGGCGCTCACCGCCACCGCACCGGTCAGGGCATCGTGTTCGACCCGGCGCAACAGGTCGAGCACCGGGGGCGCGACCGGGCTGTCACCCAGACTCTGGATGCGCAGGTCCAACTCGACGTTCTGGGTGTCGACGATGAAGGGCAGGTCGACCTTGGCCTTGGCGAGGGCCGGATGCAGGAAGGGTTGGGCCAGGATCACCAGATCGGCCCGGGAGGCGAGCTGGCGGAGCCGTTCCAGGTACGCCGGGGTGAGGTGGGCGTCCACCCCGGCGAGCACGTCGGTGAGGGGTTGGCCGGCGCGCAGTCCCAGGTCGTCCTCGACGCGGGCCTGGCGTTCGCTACGGGGCACCACCGTGCTGGTCAGCCCCGCGGCGACCTGGGTGGTGGCCGGCTGCACCCCCGGGGTGGCCACCAGGGCGAGCACGTCGACGTCCATGAACGGGGCCAGCGCGGCGCACAGGTGGTGCACCCGCAGCTCGCCACCGTGGCCGGGGTCGTCGATGCCGTAGGTGGCCAGCACCACAGCCCGACGCCGATTCCGGAACGGGGTCGCCGGACCCCGGGCGCTGGCCAGGTTCCGGACCCTGGTGTCGGGGCGGCGGCGGGTCCGCGGCCCGGCCAGCAGTGTGGTCGCAGCGTCGCGCCAGGTGCGCCCCGCGGCCCGGCGGTACGCGGCGTGTCCCATACGGCGGGCCCAGGCAGGATCCGCGGTGACCCGGTCCAGGGCGCGGCCCAGGTGCTCGGGGGTGGGTTCGGTGATCAACCCGTTGACCCCGTCGGCGACGAACTCGGCCGGCCCGCCCGAGTCGGTGCAGGTGATCGACGGGGTGCCCTGGCTGGCGGCTTCACCACAGATCAGGCCCTGGTCCTCGTCGTGGGGCACGAATGGCACCGCGATGGCGGCGCGGTAGTGGGAGATGAGCTCGTCGTCGGGCACGAACCCCAGGAACTCGATGCGCTCGTCACCGGCGGCCCGCTCCTTGAGTTCGTCGGCCAGGGGACCGGTGCCGGCGATGCGCAGCTTCACCGGGGCACGCACGTGGGCCATCGCGTCGATGATCAGGCCGATGCGTTTGGGGGCGTCCAGACGTGACGCGGTGAACAGCGCGGTGCCCGGCTCGGTCGGCGGCGCTTCCAGTGGCAGGTCGGTGGGAAGGGGCAGCACCCGGGCCTGGATCCCGCGGGGAAAGTATTCGGGGCGCACCGCGACCGTGGCCGAGATGGCGAAATGGGCCCGCACCCGGGGTGGGGTCAGCGCGATCCGGTCGAGCCAGTGGACCACCGCTCGGGCGAATGGACCGGGAAAGACCAGGTCGGGAGCGTCCTCGCCCTCGTCGGCGATGAGCGCGGCGAAGCGCAGGAAGAACTCGTCCACCGCGGCACGGTCGTGGCGGGTTCCGATCAGCTCGAGGATCTCGGCGGTGCGGGGTGACCGGGGCGGAGCGGTCAGGGGCAGCCCGAAGGCCGCGTAGGCGTCGTAGAGCCCGCGCAGGGGATGGAACATGTGGACCACGTGGTCGGGGTGGTGAATCATCCATGCGGGATACTTGACCGACACGACCCGGTCGAAGCCCGACAGGTCGAGCTGCGCGAAGCGGCGGTAGCCGTCGATGAGCCCGGGAAGCGTCGTCTCGTTGACCGGCAGCTTGATCAGCTCGGCGTCGTGGCCGTCGAGCTCGTTCATGGCCTGGACCATGGCGGCGGTGGCGCGTTCGGTTCCGCCCCACATCGCCGGGACGGGCTCGGGAGCGACGACGGCGACCCTCATCGTCCCGCCAGTCGTCGGGCCACCCCCGCCGGTCGCCCGGGCACCCCCGCCCTCGCCGTCGCCCCCACCGCCCAGGCGAAATTCGGAGCGAAAAGGTCGATATTCGACCTTTTCGCTCCGAATTTCGGGGAAGTGTCGACGCGGTCCCTCGGGCAGTGCATCGTCGACTCATGGTAGAGCCCGTCGGACGCGCCACAGCGGATGCCGGACCTCACCGTCACGCCGCGCACCTCCGGTCACCGGGTCGGCCGGGACGTTGGGCGCGCCCGCGGGAAAACTGGAGCGGAGGACCCTCGACGAGGGTCCTCCGCTAGAAGTGCTCGGGCCGTCGATGGGGGAGTCGACGGGCGGCCGAGCGGTGATCGGGGACCTGGGCGGGGAGCCCGGTACGACCCGATCGTGCCGACTCCGGGAAGGGGGACCCGGGCATCGGCAGGATGACAGGACGCGTCAGGCGGCGCGCCCCACGAGGTTGCGGACCTGGGCTCGGGCGTCGCGGGCGGCGTCACGGGCCTGGCTCACGAGCTCGGCGGCCTGGTCGGGGAGGCGCTCGGCCAGGTCGTCGAGGATCTGGTCGATGCGGGCCTCCAGCTCACCGAGACGGTCCTCGGCGGCCTTGATCTGGCTGTCGACGGTGTCGGAGAGCTGCTCCAGACGGGCGGTCGCGTCGTCGGTGAGCTTCTCGACGTTGGTGCGCACCTCGTCGATCTGCGCGCTGAGCTGCTCGGGAAGCTCGCGGGTGAGCTCCTCGGCCTGCTGGGTCAGCTCCCGGCGCTGGACCTGCACCTTCTGGGCGGTCAACACGCCGAAACCGATCACGATGTAGGCGGCGTCCCGGAGCGTCCGGGTGACATCGTCGAGGCCGATCTCGGGCAGCTCGACGTCGGGGAGGGTACGTTCAGGCACGGTGGGTGCTCCTGTGAGGGTGCTTGCGTCTGCTAGCAAGATTAGCGCAACTGTTAAACAGTTGCAAGCACCTGGCGCCGGTTTTTGCTGTGACCCGTGGCACGTGGCCCGACCGGTCCCGATGATCCCACCACCCCGGCCCGGTCGACTCAGGCAGCCAGGCGCACCTCGACGCGCCCACCGACCACCCGGGTCTGCCACACCGGCTGGCCCACCGCCGCCGGCCCCCGCCGGGGCAGCCCGTCGCGCAGGCCGAACTTGCTCTGGTGCCACGGGCACACCACGCACCCGGCCTCGATGTCGCCCTCGTCCAGTGGGCCACCGGCGTGGCTGCACGTCGCCGACAATGCCCGGATGGCGCCCTGGTGACGCACCACCATCACCGGGACCCCGTCGACCTCGGCCCGCACCGGCCGATCGTCGACCAGGTCCGCCTCGGCCACCGCGTCGGTCCACTCGGAGGTCCCGTACTGGAACGCGGTGTGGTTGACGCCCACCCCGAGCACGAAGGACAGGTGGCCGCCCAGGTACGCCGAGCTCAACGCCGCCCCCAACCCCGCCATGCTCAACAGGGCGCCCCGACCACGCTTGCCCCGGCGCCGGGCCCGGTAGGAGCAGAACTGCAGCACCAGCGCGGCCGAGTTGCCCAGCGCATGGGCCACCCCGATGCGCTTCTCCCCGCCGTAGGTGTCGACCCAGTCCGAGGCGCCGGTCGCCGCGGTGGGCAACGACGCCAGGATCCCGATGCCCACCAGGCGGCGGGCCGCGACCCCGTCGTGCTTGTTGCCCAGCACGTCGAGCGCCGTCGCGCTCAACCAGGCCCCCAGGGGCACGTCGGTCAGCATCGGATGGAGCTGGTGACCCAACCACCCGCCCGACAGAGCCTGTTTGACCGCGTCCGATTCGGTGGCGGACTTCACCACCTGAGACAGCGCGTCGCCGATCTGGTCGAGCGCATCGGTCTGCTCGATCTTCTCGACGATCTCCGAGAGCACCTGCATGATCGTCCTTTCTGTGCCCTGCGGTCCGGCCTCCGCAGGCGGCGTGGTCGACGGTGTGGGTCGTGGCCCGGTGTGCCACAAGTCTCAGGCTAGGTGGCGATCCGTCGCTTCCGTCGGAGAAAAGTGCCTCGCGGCCCATCGAACCGTGCGGGCGGAGCACTCGAATCGTGGGAGTGCGTCACTACGATTGACCCATCGTGGATGCCGACGACACGCCGACACCCGAGTCGGACGACCACATCAGCCTGGCCTCCCGGGCCGAGGCGTTCGCCGAACTTGCGGACCTGAACGACGAGTCCGACGCCGGCGAAGCCGCCGGGTCCGCACCCGACCCGGACGGGGCCCCCGAGACCACCGGTGCCGACGTCGACGTCACCCCTCCGGTCGTGGCCGTCGTGGTCGTCCACGACGCCGGCGACTGGCTGGACGAGACGCTGCGGTCCCTCGGCGACCAGACCTACGCCAACCTGTCGGTGCTGGTCATCGACGCGGCCAGCGCCATCGACCCCACCCCCCGCGTGGCCGAGATCCTGCCCGGAGCCTTCGTGCGGCGCCTGGAATCCAACGTCGGCTACGGGCCCACCACCAACGAGATCCTCGAGCTGGTCAGCGGCGCCTCGTTCTTCTGTCTGTGCCACGACGACGTCGCCCTCGATCCGGGCGCGGTGCACGAACTGGTCGCCGAGGCCTTCCGCTCCAACGCCGGCATCGTCGGCCCCAAACTCGTCGACTGGGACGAACCCGACAAGCTGTTGAGCGTCGGGTTCACCGTCGACCGTTCCGGCGGGCGAGCCCCCTACGCCGAACACCACGAGCTCGACCAGGGCCAGCACGACGCGGTACGCGACGTGTTCGCGGTCAACGGCGGCTGCACGCTGGTGCGGGCCGACCTCTTCGCCCACCTGGACGGGTTCGACCCGGGCATCGACCTGTTGGGCGAGGACCTCGACCTGTGCTGGCGGGCGCACCTGGTCGGCGCCCGGGTGGTGGTTGCCCCGCGGGCGAGGGTCCGGCACCGGCAGAACCTGGGCGAGCGCATCGACGCCACCGGTCTGGCCCGGGTCGAGGCCGCGCACCGCCAACGCACCGTGTTGACCAACTACCGCTTCGCCCACCTGCTGGGCCTGGTGCCGCTGCTGGTGGTCGTGTCGATCATCGAGGCGATCATCGAGGCCGCGATCGGCCGGCGCGACCACGCCCGCGCCCAGCTCGCCGCGTGGGGTACGAGCCTGCGGTCGGCGCCGGCCATCTGGCGGTCGCGCCGACGGGTGCGGGCGATCCGGGAACGCAGCGACCGCAGCATCGCCCAGCTCCAGACCAAGACCTGGGCCCGACTCGACGGGCTGATCCAGGCCCACCGCCGGGCCCGGGCCGGGGAGGTCCTCGACGCCGATGCGCTCTCCGGTGAGGATGCCCAGCTCGGCGGCGACATCGACGACGCCGAACGCGACAGCTTCGTGCGCACCGGCGCGGCCCGACGGGCGTACTCGCTCGTCACCTGGGGCGTGGTCGGCGTGGTCGCCGTCGTGCTCATCGGTACCCGCGAACTGTTCATCGGGCCGCTGCCCGCCATCGGGTCCTTCGCCCACCCGCCTGACAGCCTCGGTGATCTGTGGCGGATCTGGACCGGCACGTGGAATCCGGCGGGGTTGGGCTCGTCCCAGTCGCCCTCGTCGGGCACCGGTCTGCTCGCGATCGGCGGCTCGATCTTCGGCGGCGCTTTCGGTTTTCTGCGCCGCGTCGCGATCCTGGCGCCGGTGCCCATCGGGCTGTTCGGCATGTGGCGTCTCGCTCGACCGCTGGGCTCCCGCCGCGCCCAGTTGGTGGCGTTGGTGCTGTACGCCGCGGTGCCGGTGCCCTGGAACGCGCTGTCGCGGGGCAACTGGTCGGGTCTGTTGGTCTACGCCGTTGCGCCCTGGCTGCTGGGCTGCGCGTTCCGGGCGTTGCGAGCCCGACCCTTCGGTCCGGGGCGGAGCCGGGGGTCTGGGCTGGACGCCGATGCCCCCGACCCGCGCTGGTTCTCACCGGTGCTGGGGTGGGGCCTGCTGCTGGCGGTCACGGGCGCGTTGGTGCCCGCGGTCGCGCTCGTCGCGGTGGTCGTGGCCCTCTCCCTGGTCGTGGCGAACCTTCTGCTCGGACGGTTCACCGGCTCGCTGCGCCTGGTGCTCACCACCGCCGGGGCGATCCTGGTCGCCGCGGTACTGCTGGGCCCCTGGGTCCTGGTCGGTCCGGGGCGTTCGACGTGGACGATGGCCGGTATCGGCGGTGGCACCCAGGGCTGGCTGCGCCTCGACGAGATCCTGCGGTTCCAGTCCGGGCCCATGGGCTCGGGGATCCTGGGCTTCGCCTTCGTGGTGGCCGCGACGCTCCCGCTGCTCATCGGGCGGTCCTGGCGCTTCGCCTGGGGGGTGCGTGCGTGGGCGGTGGCGCTGGCGTGCTTCGGGGTCGTGTGGCTGGGCCAGACCGAGTGGTTCAACGTGCCCCTGCCTCCGCCCGCGGTGTTCCTGGCTCCGGCGGCCGCCGCGTTGGGCCTGGCGGTGGCCTGTGGTGCCGCCGCCGTGGAGGTCGACCTGCCCACGTTCCGTTTCGGCGGCGCCCAGGTGGCCTCGGTGGTCGCGACCCTCGTGCTGGTGCTGGGGACCTTCCCCACCATCGGCAACGCGGCCGACGGCCGGTGGCGGATGGCGCCGCTGGGACTCGATCAGGCCCTGGAGTTCATCAGCACCGAACGCGCCGAGACGCCCTTCCGGGTGTTGTGGGTGGGGGACCCGGCGGTGATGCCGGTGGCCGGTTGGCACCTCGACGACGCCACCGCGGTGGGCGTGACCGACCACGGCATGCCCCGCCTGCACGAGCTGTGGGCGCCCGCCGATCCCGAAGGTTCCGGGGCGCTCCTGGACGCCCTGGAGATGGCGACGTCGGGCGAGACCACCCGCCTGGGCCGGATCCTCACCGACATGGACGTGCGCTACATCGTGTTGCCCCGCCAGCTCGTTCCGCTGCCGTACCGCACCGGGTCGCACGAACCCGCTCCGGAGCTGCTGCGCGGACTGGAGGACCAGCTTGACCTGGCCCGTGAGTCGATCAACGACGCGGTGGTCGTCTACCGCAACGAGGCCTGGGACGGGGGCCGGCGGCTCTTTCCCCCCGACCTGGAGCCCGGCGTCAGCGTCGGCGACGCGTTGGACGCGCCCGACAGCCAGCGGGTCGAGGGCAGCGTCGACGCCGACGGCACCAGCCGCTTCACCATCCCCGAGGCGGGCATCCTGGCCACCGGCCAGCCCGTGGACTCCTCGTGGCGCCTGCGCGTCGACGGTGAGCGGGTCGAGCCGGTGACCCTGTGGGGCTGGGAGCAGGGCTTCGAGGTGACCGGGCCGGGTCGGGCCGAGCTGACCCGGACCGATGGCTGGCAGCGGCCCGTGGTGCTCGCGGTGATCGCGTTGCTGTGGTTGGGAGCGGTCGCCGCCTGGGTGGCGGGCCGGCGGGGCCGCGCCGAAGATCTGCTGGTCGAGGTGGCTGCCGAGGACGTCGGCGACGACGCCGGTTCGCTGGTGCGTCTGGGCCCCGAAGGGGCGCCCGCGGCGGCAGCCGAGGAGGTCGCCGAGGTGCGGGTGGGCGAGGCCGAGGACTCGGACGACCCCGCGGCGGACGGGCCCGAGACCCACGGCCCGGCGGGCGCGGTCGACGAGGACGGCGACACCTCCGGCGACGCGAACCGGACCGACGACGGGGCCGACTCGTGAGGCCCGGGTCCGACCGCTCCGGACGCGCCGCCGGGACCGTTCCGGGCAGGCTGCACCGGATCGGTGTGCTGGTGGTGCTCGTCGGCCTGGTGGTTGCTGCGGCGGTCTTCGACCGGCCCGCGGACACCCGCGCCCCGGGTCGGATCCCCGACCGGGACGAGATCGCCCAGGTGGGCGCCGCGACCTTCGGAACGCCGAGTCTCGCCGAACGCAACCAGTCGATACCGGTCGCCGCCGGCCTGGGGGCCGCCTCGACCACCTGGTTCTGTGGCGGTTCGCCGACCACGGCGACCACCCTGGTGCTGACCAACCGGGCCGCGACGGGCCGCACCGTCATGATCACCGGTTTCACCGATTCCGGATCGCCGGTGGATGAACGCGTCGTCGTTCCCGGGCATTCCACCCGGAACCTGGCCGGCGACTTCGCCGGCGAGGGCACCTTCGCCGCGATCGTCGAGTCGCGTCACGGCGGCATCGTGACCACCCAGCGCATCACCGGTGAGGAGAGCGCCACGACCGCGGCGTGTGCGTCGTCGACGTCGGACTCGTGGTTCTTCGCCGGAGGCGACACCCTGCGGGGCTCGACCGAGACCCTGGTGCTGTTCAACCCCTTCGACGAGCTCGCCACCGCGGACGTCACCTTCCTGACCCCCGACGGGTTCCGTCGGCCCCAGGCCACCCAGGGACTCGCCGTGCCGAGCCGTTCGGTCGTCGCCGTCGACGTGGGTTCGGTCCAGGATCGCCGCAGCGATCTGGGCGCCGCGGTCACCACCCGCGCCGGGCAATTGGTGACCTGGCGGCACCAGACCCACGACGGCTCCGGCGAGGACATCGCCACCGGCGCTCCGCCCCGGGGCGTGTCGGTCGCGCTGGGCGCGCCCACGCCGCTGAAGCGGTTCGCGTTGCCCACCGCGGTGACCGGAGAGGGGGTCGCGCCGCGCCTGGTGCTGGCCAACCCGGGGGTGACCTCCGCGACCGTCGAGCTCGAGTTCGCCGTCGACAACCCCGCCCAGAACGGTCAGCCGCCTCCCACCAGCCTGGAGCTGCTGCCCGGAGCGGTGGAGGTGCTCGGCGCCGAGGAGCTGCGCCAGGTCGCTGCCGGCGTGCCCTTCAGCGTGTCGGGGCGGGTGACCGAGGGCGGCGCGATCGTCACCGAGCTGCACTTCGACGGCGCCGAACCCGCCGCCGGCCATGGGGCCTTCGCCACCACCGGCTACGGCCTTTCCGCACTGGCGTGGGTGTCCCCGGTGGGTCTGGAGCTTCCCGAGCTCGACCAGCTCGGCATCACCTCCGCCGGTGAGGCCGCCGAGGTGCGCCTGTGGTCGGTCGTGGACGGCGAACGTCGGCGTCTGGCCCTCGGTGACCAACCGATGCGGGTGCCCGCGTCGGGGCGGATCACCATCGACCTTTCCGTGCTGCTCGAAGCGCACCCGGGTGCCGCGGTCGAGGTGACCGCGTCGAGCCCGGTGACGATCTCGAGGCTGCAGGCCGGTCCCGACGCCCGCGGCCTGGTGTCCACCCCGGCGGTCCCGATCGCCGGCGGACTCGCCGCACCGTGACGGTCGTGGTGACCACCGGCGGCCCGAGGGGTCGCAGGTGCTGGTTGGCGCGCCGCCGACACCCGCGGACAGACTGCGCGACGTGATCGAGATCGCCGTCGCCGCAGCCATCGTGGTCGCCGGCGTCGCGGTCGCCGCGGTGATCCGTCGTCGGGACACGGGCCGACTGGCCCAGGGTCGACGCTGGAGTGTGCCCGCCCAACTGGAACGTCAGGACTTCGCCGACCCGGCCGCGCCGCGCCTGGTGGTCGTGTTCTCCTCGGAGACCTGTGAGGTGTGCGCCCGCACCTGGGACCGGGTGCGTGACCTGGTCGGCGACGCCGAGGACACCGCGGTGGAACTGGTCTCGTACCAGACCCGGGGCGACCTGCACGACCGGTACGGGATCGACGCGGTGCCCACCCTGGTGGTCGCCGACCACGAGGGCGTGGTCGAACGATCCTTCGTGGGACCACCAGAGGACACCGAACTCACCGAGGCGCTGCGCACCGTCGACTGACCCCGCCTCGGGCGGTCGGTCCCGCCCCGGGCGGGTCGACGGACCTCAGGCGGGGCCGGGATCGGCCACGCCACGGCGACGGGCCCAGGCGGGCTGCTGGTCGCCCTCGGCGGGCGCCGCGTCCTCCGCGTCGTCGGCAGCGGTCGCCCGAGCCGGCGCGTCGCTCGCCTCCTGGCGGTCCTCCGCGGCGTCGGTGGCGCCGTTGTCGCCGGGGGCGGTGCCCCCACTGGAACCCGGGTCCGTCGACGGGGTCGGCGGCGTGCCGCCGCCTCCGCCACCGGGCCGGCCCAGTTCGGTCAGGCGTTCGACCTCGGCGCCGTCGATCGTCTCGTGTTCGAGCAGCGCGCGGGCGATCAGATCGAGGCTGTGCCGGTACTCGGTCAGGATCTCCACGCTCCGGGCTTCCGCCTCGCGCAGGATGCGTTCGACCTCCTCGTCGATCACCCGGGCGGTCTCGTCGGAGTACTTGCGTTGCTGGCCCAGATCCTCTCCCAGGAAGACCTCACGGTCCGACCCCCAGGCCATGGGTCCCACCCGGTCCGACA
>CAYVAS010000011.1:0-55901 GCA_964449375.1 uncultured Iamiaceae bacterium
AACTCAGTCGAACCCACCAAATCGGTGAACACCACCGACACCGTCTCCGTCGACATCCCGCTCCCTCTTTCTCACACACCGCCATCGACCCACCCTGGGCACGATGCCCGGACACTACCACAGCAAGGTGCCATCGGTCACACCACCACGTACCGAAACGTTGGGTCACGCTCAGGCGTGGAGCGCCGCGAGCACCTCTTCGTCGATCTCGGCGTTCGCATGCACCGCCTGGACATCGTCATGGTCGTCGAGGGCTTCGAGCACCCGGACCACGGGCCGGGCCGCCTCGGCGTCGGCGATCTCGATCGTGGAGGTCGGCACCATCGTCAGGTCCGCAGAGGTCACCTCGAAACCCGCCGCGGCCAAGGCGTCCTGCACCACGTGCAGCTCGGCCGGGTCGGTGGTGACCTGCCAGGTGTCCCCGTCCGCGGACACGTCGGTCGCCCCGGCTTCGATCGCGGCCAGCATCAGCTCGTCCTCGTCGGCCGAACCGGGAACCACGAGCAGGCCGATGCGCGCGAACTGCCACGCCACGGCGCCCGGCTCGGCCATGTTGCCGCCGTTGCGGGCGAACAGGGTCCGCACTTCGGGGCCGGTCCGGTTGCGGTTGTCGGTCAACGCCTCGACCAGCACCGCCACACCTCCGGGGGCGTACCCCTCGTAGGTCACGGTGTCATAGGTGACGCCCTCGAGCTCACCGGTGCCCCGCTTGATGGCCCGCTCGATCGTGTCCAGCGGCACCGAGTTGTCGCGCGCCTTCTGGTACATGGTGCGCAGGGTCGGGTTGGCGTCCAGGTCCCCGCCGCCCTCACGGGCCGCGACCTCGACCTGGCGCAGCAGCTTGGCGAACAGCTTGCCCCGCGCCTTGTCCTTGGCACCCTTCTGGTGCTTGATCGTGGACCACTTGGAATGTCCGGCCATGGAGGCTCCTCTCGTCGTGACGGGTCGGGACGGATCGGCGTGACTCGGCTCAGGCCACGAGATCCAGGAAGAGTCGGTGGATACGGTCGTCGTCGGTGAGTTCGGGATGGAACGACGACACCAGCACCCTTTCCTGTCGGCACAGCACCGGTTCGTCGTCCACGCGGGCGAGGATCTCGACGGCCCCTCCCCGCCCCTCCACCACCGGAGCCCGGATGAACACCGCATGGAACGGCGCGGCCAACCCGGCGACGGTGAGGTCGGCTTCGAAGGAATCGACCTGCCGGCCGAAGGCGTTGCGCCGCACCGTGAGGTCGATCGCGCCGAGGGCGAGCTGGTCGGCCCGGCCGTCGCGCACCGCGGCCGCGCACAGGATCATTCCCGCGCACGTCCCGAACAGTCCCATGCCGGACGCGAAGCGCCGACGCACCTCGGTGTCCAGCCCGGTGCGTTGCAGCAGCATCGACAACGTGGTCGACTCGCCGCCGGGAATCACCAGCCCGTCGAGGTCGTCCAACGCCTCGGCAGTGCGGACCGCCACTGCCGGTACGCCCATCGACGCGAGGGTCCTCAGATGCGGCTCTGTGGCTCCCTGGAGCGCGAGCACTCCCACTCGGGTCGCCATCCTGGAGGCTCCCCGGAGGTCGCAGCACGCCCGGCCGTCACCAGCCCCGCTCCGCGAAGGTGGTCTCCAGCCCGCCGATCTCCAGACCGGGCATCGCGCCGCCCAGCCCGCGGCTGACCTTGGCGATCATGGCCGGGTCGCGGTGATGCAGCGTCGCCTCGACGATCGCCTTGGCCCGGACCGCGGGGTTGTCGGACTTGAAGATCCCGGACCCGACGAACACGGCTTCGGCGCCGAGCTGCATGACCAGCGATGCGTCCGCCGGTGTGGCGATGCCGCCTGCGCAGAACAGGGGCACGGGAAGGCGACCGGTGTCGTGCACCTCGGTGATCAGGTCGATGGGGGCACGGAGCTGTTTGGCCCAGTCGTACAGCTCCGCCGAGTCCGCCTGGGTGATCTTGGCGATGTCGCCCAGGATCGACCGCAGGTGCCGCACGGCCTCGACGATGTTGCCGGTGCCGGCCTCACCCTTGGAGCGGATCATGCAGGCACCCTCGGAGATCCGCCGCAGCGCCTCTCCCAGGTTGGTGGCGCCGCACACGAAGGGCACGGTGAAGGCCCACTTGTCGATGTGGTGGGCTTCGTCGGCGGGCGTGAGCACCTCGGACTCGTCCACGTAGTCGACCCCGAGGGCCTCGAGTACCTGGGCTTCGGCGAAGTGACCGATCCGAGCCTTGGCCATGACCGGGATCGTCACGGCTTCCTTGATCCCGTCGATCATCTCGGGGTCGGACATGCGTGCCACCCCACCGTCGCGACGGATGTCCGAGGGCACCCGTTCCAGGGCCATCACGGCCACCGCACCGGCATCCTCGGCGATACGGGCCTGATCCGGATCGACGACGTCCATGATGACGCCGCCTGCCAGCATCTCGGCCAGACCGCGCTTGACCCGGGCGGTACCGGTGGCACGGTTGGTCGGCGCGGTCGTGGCATCGTCGGACATGCAGTCCACTCTACGACCTGGATCCGTCCGACCCGAAGCGGAAAGGGCGGACCCGGCCGATCCCGACACTGCGGCTCCCCCGCTCAGAGCTCCCGCAGGATCTCGATGCGCCCGGACAGGGGCGGATGGACCTCGAAGCGGCGTTGCAGCGCCGCGGCGCGCTCGGAGCCCGGCTCGGACAGCCGGGGGCGCGCAAACCACAGGGGCGCGGTCGCTCGGGCGGTGTCGCCGGTGGTGGTCGGGTCGTCCTCGATCATCTCCAGGGCGCTCAGCAGTCCCGGTGGATAGCGGGTGAGGCGCACCGCCGCCAGGTCGGCCTCCTGATGGGCGGCCCCGGGCGTGACCGACCTCGAGACCCGGGCGAAGAGACCTGCGAACGGCAACAGCACCAACCCGGCGGCCCGTCCGAGCGCCCCGGGCCGGTCCCCGGAGGCCACGGCCCGGTCCCGCCGCTCCGCTGCAGCGGTCATCCAGCGGACCGGCAACCCGATCACGACCACTGCGACGGTCTCGGCCCGCAGGTCGTGCAGTGCGATCCGGCTCAGGGCGTGCGCCAGTACGCCCTCCAACCCGACCCGGTCGGTTCCGGCCAACAACCCGGTGGTCACCGCGATGGCGGCACCTTCCGCGCTCCTCCCCACGACCAGCGCGTTCGGGGCCTCGTCGTCGATCACGTACAACCGTGGTTCGGCGAGCCCGGCGCTCACACACAGCCCGGCGGCCAGGTTCCGGAACCGGGCGTCGCCCTCCTCACCCGCGGGGCGGGCCCGGTGCAGGCCCAATGCGACGTCGTCGGACCGCGTCACCAACCACCAGGCAGCCAGGCACGCGACCAGCGCGACGAGCCCGACACCGATCAGACCACCCCCGACGGCCAAGACCAGCAGCACCAGCACGAGCGCGGGTGGGCCGACGGCGAGCGCCACCAGGAGCGCGACCGACCGTGTGACCGGGCCGGTGCCACCGGGTCGATGTCGGGGGGAGGGCCTGTCCGGACGGGTCTGCACTACGGTCATCGTCGGTCAGAACCTGACCTGGGGTGCGCGGCGGTCGCCGGGAGCAGCCTCGAAGTACTCACGATGGGTGGCCTTGGCGAGCCCGGCGAAGAGCATCGCGGGGAAGGTCTCGATCCGAGTGTTCAACCGCGTGACACTGTCGTTGTAGTACTGGCGGGAATAGGCCACCTTGTCCTCGGTGAGCGCCAGTTCCTCCTGGAGTTGCAGGTAGTTCTGGTTCGCCTTCAGATCCGGGTACGCCTCGGCCACCGCGAACAGCGACTTGAGCGCACCGGTGAGCAGATCGTCGGCTTCGGCCTTGGCTTCGGGACCGTCCGCGTTCATGACGGCTCCCCGCGCCCGGGTGACCTCGTCCAGCGCGGCCCGTTCGTGCGCGGCATAGCCCTTGACGGTCTCGACCAGGTTCGGGATCAGGTCGACCCGACGCTGGAGCTGTACCTCGATCTGCGCCCAGGCGTTGTCGACCAGGTTCCGCAGCCGGACCAGGGCGTTGTACTGCACGACCACGAAGATCCCGACCAGCACCAGGACCACGACGACGATGGCGATCAGGATCATCGGTCTGCTCCTGGGTCGGGCGCTGGATCGAACGGAGCCAGACTAGCGCCGGCCGCCACCGGGCTCTCGGGGTGGGGTCAGACTCTGGCCAGCAGAGGTTCGTAAAGCTCCAGGTAGCGGTCGGCGAGATGATCCATCGAGAACTCCTCGGCGCGCGCCCGGCCCGCGGCCACCAGGCCCTCCGCGAGGTTCTGGTCCTCCAGGACCCGACAGATGGCGGCGGCGAGCTCCTCGGGCCGACCCGGTTCCACCAGGACCGCCTCCACGCCGTCGCGGGCGACGTTGGCATAGCCGTCCAGGTTGGAGGCAACGATCGGCGCCCCGGCGGCCATCGCCTCGAGCAACACGATCCCGAAGGACTCCCCGCTGATGCTGGGCGCACAATAGAGGTGCGCGCCGCGGAGACGACGGGACCGCTCCGCGTCGCTGATCCGGCCCAGCCACTGGATCCGTGGGTCACCGGCGTACTGCTCGCGCAAGGACTGGGTGAGCGGACCGTCGCCCCCGACCCAGATGCGCAGCTCCGGTGGCAGGTACCGCGACGCCGCCAGCAACACCTGGAGGCCCTTGCGCTCTTCGTGGCGGCCCAGGAAGAACACGGTGGGCGCCTCGGTCGGTTCGGGGTCGGCGTCGGCGAACCGGTCGATCTCGATGCCGTTGAACAGGATCGTGAATTCACCCCCCAGATGACGCTGGGCGAGTTCCCGGGCGTCTTCGGACACGGCACAGCGCACGTCGAGGCGGCGGTTGACCCACCGGGCCAGAAAGCCCAGATATTCGTAGGCCAACGACTCACCTGCGGCGTGAAAGGTGCCCACCAGCGGGGTGTGTTTGAGGATCGCCGCAGTGGTGTTCGGACCCGGGGAGATCGGCTCGTGCAGGTGCAGCACGTCGAAATCCTCGTCGCGCAGGGAGCGGATGAACCGCAACTGCGCGGGCACGTCGGGGGCGATGGGGGCGATCGAACCGTTGGCCGGCGTGGGGATCGACTTGCCCAACGGGGTGATGCCCGGTTCGGGAGGTGGACCGTCGCAGGGACCGAGCACCTGCACGAAGTGTCCCTTGTTCCGCAGCGCGCGGGCGAGCCCGAGAACTTGGCCCTGGACTCCGCCGGGCACCGACAGGCTGTAGGGACTCACCATGCCGATGCGCATGCCCTCGCACGATAGCGGTGGTCCGGTGCCGGGCCAGCGTCGGTACCCTCGGCAGGCGTGTCGGTCGTCGCGCAGCCAGAAGCCGAATCCGTCGATTCGGAGCAACCCAACCCGGAGGGTTGGGTGCGGTGGCTCGTGCCCTGGGTACTGCGGCACCGCTGGGCGGCGTTCGCGTCGCTGACCGCGGCGATCGTCGGGATGTCGGCGTTCGCGCTGATCCCGGTGATCCAGCGGGCGGTCATCGACGACGTGATCACCGCGAACGACCGTGCGCTGGCACCCCTGCTGTGGGCGTTGGTCGGCCTGGGCGGGGTGCGCTTCGTCACCACCGTGGTGCGGCGCTACGCCGGGGGTCGACTGGCTTACGGCGTCCAGGCCGACCTGCGCGACGCGGTCTTCGACCACCTGGTCACCCTCGACCTGCAACGCCACGACGAGCTGCCCGCCGGCCAGTTGGTCTCGCGGGCCAACACCGATGTGAACCTGGTGTTCCAGGTGCTCCAGATGGCGGCGTTGATCGCCGGGAACCTGGTCATGCTGGTGCTGGCCGTCGGGTTCATGTTCTCGTTCTCGCCGCTGTTGGCGGTCGTCGCGGTCACCGTGCTTGGTCTGACCTTCGCGGTGGCCTGGCGGATGCGGGCTTCGGTCTACGTGTCGTCCTGGGACGCGTCCCAACGCGAAGCCGAGATGACCGCTGCGGCCGAGGAGGCGATCTCCGGGGTACGCGTGGTCAAGGGGTTCGGCCAGGAACGTCGCGAGCTGAACCGCTACGTGGCAGCGTTGCGCCGACTGTTCGGCGGGCGGGTCCGCATGGTCCGGATCAGCGCGCTGTTCACCTCGACGCTGCAGGTGATCCCGCTGGCCGGTCAGGCCGTCGTGCTCGGCATCGGCGGATGGATGTCCGTGAACGGCCAGATCACCGTGGGGACGTTGGTCGCCTTCTTCTCCTACCTCACCCAGTTGGCGGCGCCAGCTCGGATGCTGGCGATGTTTCTGGCAGCGACCCAGCTCGCCCGCTCCGGCGCGGATCGGCTCCGGGATCTGTTCCACACCCAGCCGACCATCGTCGATGCGCCTTCGGCCTCCCCGTTGGTGGACCCCGAAGGTGCCGTGAGTTTCGACGCGGTCACCTTCGCCTACCCGGGTGGGCCACCGCTGCTCCAGGAGTGTTCGCTGACCCTCGCTCCCGGCGAGCGGGTCGCGGTGGTGGGCGCGACCGGCAGCGGCAAGACGACCCTGGCCATGCTCCTGGCCCGTTTTCACGACCCCGACTCCGGTTCGGTCCGCTTCGACGGCCGCGACCTGCGCACGATCACGCTCGCGACCCTGCGGCGGCAGGTCGGGATCGCGTTCGAAGAGGCCTTCCTGTTCAGCGGCACGATCCGCGACAACATCTCCTACGGGCGGCCCGACGCCACCGACGCCGAGATCGAGTCGGCCGCCCGTGCCGCGCAGGCCCACGAATTCATCACCGCCCTCCCCAACGGTTATGACCAGCTCGTGGGCGAGGCGGGCGTCACCCTGTCGGGTGGTCAACGCCAGCGGATCGGCCTGGCCCGCGTGCTGCTGGTCGACCCGGCGGTGGTCGTGCTCGACGACGCCACCTCCGCGGTCGACGCGACGGTGGAACAGGCGATCCACGATGCGTTGACCGAACGCTTGGCCGACAGGACCACGCTGTTGATCGCGCACCGACGGTCCACGCTCGCGCTCGCCGACCGGATCGTGGTCCTCGACGAAGGTCGCATCACCGCGTCGGGCACCCAGGCCGAACTCGAAGCGAACAGTACGCGGTTCCGTGAGCTGCTCACGAGCATGGAGCAGCCTCCCGACGAACCCGAGCACGGCATCGTCCGGGCGCGGCCACGGGCTGCGAGGACCACCACAGAGACCACGGCACCGATGATCACCCCGACCACCCGTATCGACGCCAACGTGCGCCGCATGGGCGGACCCGGCCGGGGCGGCATGCACGGGCCCCCTGGCGGCGGCCTGATCGGGCCGGCCACGCCCGAGCTGCTCGAAGCGGTCGACGCGCTTCCCGAGATCCGCGACTCCCCCGACGTCGACATCGAGGAACACATCCCGGACCGAGGTGGGCTCAGGATCCTCCGGTTCGTCCGGAACTGGCAGCGCGAACTGGCCCTTGGCGCCGGTCTGGTGATGCTGGATGCGGCGATGACCGTGGCGATCCCCATGTTGATCCGCTCGGGTATCGACAACGGGGTCGCCGTGGGGTCTCTGGGTGTGGTCCTGACCGTCGCGCTGGTCGCCGGTTCGGTCGCGCTGTTCGACGCCTGGGTCATGTGGTACGAGAATCTCGTCACGGGCCGGGCGACCGAGCGGATCCTGTTCGCGCTACGGACCCGGGTGTTCGCGCACCTGCAACGACTGGGGCTGGACTTCTACGAACGCGAACGCTCCGGGCGGCTGCTGACGCGGTTGACCTCCGACATCGAGACGCTGCAGCAACTGCTGTCCAACGGACTGGTGAACGCCGCGGTCGCGCTGGCCACGTTCGTGGGCATCGCGATCGTGTTGCTGGCGCTCGACGCGACCCTGGCGTTGTGCGTGTTCGCGGTGACGCTGCCGGTGATCCTGGCGACACTGATCTACCAACGGCTGTCGCGTCCCGCCTACGACCGCCAGCGCGAAGCGATCGCCCAGGTGCTCGCCGAGCTGGCCGAGAACCTCGCCGGGGTCCGGGTGATCCAGGCCTTCGTGCGCGAACGCCACAACCGCAAGCGCTTCCACGCGCTCGACGAGGAGTTCCGTCAGTCCGGGATGGCTGCGCTGCGGATCCAGATCGGCTATTTCGCGTTCGTCGAACTGCTTTCGACCGTCGGGATCATCGTGGTACTCGGCTATGGCACCGTGCTGCACGACCGGGGTGCGATCAGCGTCGGGGTGTTGACCGCGTTCCTGCTGTATCTGACACAGTTCTTCTCGCCGATCCAGCAGTTCTCCAACGTGTTCGACACCTGGCAGAAGGCCGCCGCCGGGGTCCGAAAGCTCGACGGGCTGCTCGCCGAACGACCGAACCTGACCGCGCCGGAGCGCCCCGCACCGCTGCCCGAAGGCCGCGGCGCGATCGAGCTGGTACGTGTCGAATTCTCCTATCCAGGACAGCAGGAACCCGCGGTCGACGGGATCGACCTGGCGGTACCGGCCGGCCAGCGGGTCGCGCTCGTGGGAGAGACCGGCTCGGGGAAGTCGACCATGATCAAGTTGCTCGCCAGGTTCTACGACCCCACCGCCGGGACGGTACGTGTCGACGGCGCGGACCTGCGCGACCTCGACCCGAGCGCCTACCGACGTCGCCTGGGCTATGTCCCCCAGGAGCCGTACCTGTTCGCCGGCACCATCCGCGAGAACCTGGTCTACGGGCGCCCCGACGCCGACGACACCACGGTCGCCGACGCCGTGGCCGCGGTCGGCCTCGACGACCTGATCGAGAGCCTGCCCGACGGGATGGACCACTGGCTGGTGGAGCGGGGGCGTTCCCTGTCGACCGGTCAACGCCAGCTCATCTGCCTGGCCCGGGCGCTGATCGCCGATCCGGTGCTGCTGCTGCTCGACGAGGCCACCTCGAACCTGGATCTGGCATCGGAGGCCCGGATCGAACGGGCCATGGACGTGTTGAGCACCGGCCGGACCACCGTGGTGATCGCCCACCGCCTCGCCACCGCGGCCCGCGCCGATCGGATCCTGGTGATGGACCAAGGCCGGATCGTCGAGGACGGCACCCAGGGCGAACTGCTGGCCGCCGACGGACGCTACGCACGCCTGTGGGCGGCGTACGAAGGGGTCACCATCGGAGCCTGAGAATACCGCTCACGGTCGCCACGGATCGGATAACCTGTCGCGCTCAGAGGGGTCAGGAGGTCAGAGCCATGCCCATGCTCGCCGAGAGCACGGTTCCGGAGCACTACCAGCGTCGCATCGGACACCGTCACCCCATCCGCGTGCCGATCACCTGGTCACTCGACCGGACCAAGCGTCTGCACCGACGTCCGAAACCGATTTCAGCGACGACCGCGAACGTTTCCCTCACGGGGATCGGGTTCGAGTCCATCGAGGTCGACGTGTTCCGCGGCGCCCCGATCCACATCTCGTTCGGGGAGGCCACCTACCTGGGCGCGGTCCGTTCGATCCGGCCGGGCACGATCCCCGGGCAGCAGTACTACGGCGTGGAGCTCCAGGACCGTGCGGCGGTGGAGTACGTCACCGCGTTGATCGCCGAGCATCGGCGGGCCACCGGAGAGGCCGACGAAATCGGCGCCGAACAACCGCCACCCGAGTCCGCCTCGGAGACCTGAGCCACGCAGCCAACACCACGAGGTCGCGGCTGCGCTCCCGTGAATTCGATCGGGTCCGGGGAGGTCCAACCCGGTGGGGGCGCCGGTAGGCTTTCGTGCCGTGACCGACCAGGACGCCCCGACCGAGGACTTCGACGACGTCGACGAGGCGACCGACGAAGAGGAGGGGCAGGTCTCCTCCGCGATGTGGATGTTTCCGGTGATCGCCGCGCTGGTCGTGGTGGGGTTCGGGATCGCGACCTACCTGGTCCTACGCGGTCCGACCTCCAGCGCGGTGGGCCCGGAGGGGGTCCCGATCCAGGACGTGCCGGACCTGGCTCCCCGGGACACCACGGTCGACGGTGAAACCGTCAACGGCATCGCCTGTGCCCCTTCGATGGGTCTGGACATCGAGTACCACACCCACCAGCTCGTGACCATCTACGTCGACGGGGAGCAGCTCCGCATTCCCGCCGGGGTGGGCATCACCGGTCCGCTCTGGGAGCAGGAGCTCGAAGGTGGCCGGTTCATCAACAACTCTGCCAAGGGTTGCGTCTACTGGCTGCACACCCACGCCGACGACGGGGTCCTGCACGTCGAGTCGCCCGAGAAGCGGGTGTTCACCCTGGGCGACTTCTTCGACATCTGGGACCAGCCGTTGTCGCCCACCCGACTGGGACCGGCGACCGGGCCGGTCGTCGCGTTCGTCGACGGCGAGGAGTTCGAGGGTGACCCCCGCGACATCCGGCTCACCGACGGACTCGTCCTCCAGCTCAACGTCGGCGAACCGGTCGTGCCCTTCGAACCCAAGGAGTTCACCGTCGACAACGTGTGCGGCGACGGCACGCTGTCGTGCAGCCCGTTGGATCAGTGACCTGAACCCACGGGCGGTTTGAGCGCCCGCCCATCGGGAAGAACGCCCGATACGACGCCGGCTCGCCGGCCCACTCGTGGAGGTGCATTCCCACCGATGGCAAGCACGTTTCGACATCTGATCGCCTGGACCAGACGCCAGCTCGGCTACTGGAACGACGACCGTCGACTCGAACGCGACGCAGAGGCCGAACAGGCCGCCATCGCCTTCGAGGAAAAGGAGGACCCCGGCGACCCGGATTGAGTCGCCGGGGTCACCCGGCTCAGGTCAGAGCGTCGATCTTGCCGGCGAGACGACGCGTGATCGAGGCGAGCAGGCGCGACACCTGCATCTGGCTGACGCCGAGCTGGTCGGCGATCTCGGTCTGGGTGAGGTCCTCGAAGAAGTACTTGTGAACCAGTTCCCGTTCGTCATCGTCGAGGTCGGCCAAGGCACGGCGCAGGTCGACGCGGTCGATGCACCGATCGAAGCCGGGGTCCTGCCTGCCGACGGTCTCGCGTTCATAGCCGGTGTCGGTGGGAGTCAGCACCGACAGGGGCCCGACGGACCGGGCGCGTTCGGCCTCCTGGGCCTCCAAGAGCAGCTCGACGTCGATCTCCAGTTCGGCGGCGATCTCCTCCAGCGTCGGAGAGCGGCCGAGTTCGCCGGTCAGCCGTTCGGTGGCTCGGCGAATCGGTGCCGCCAGCTCGTGGACCCGCCGCGGAACCCGAAGCAACCAACCGTGGTCCCGGTAGTGCCGCTTGAGCGCACCGTTGATCGTGAGCGACGCAAACCCGAGGAACGGGCACCCACGGCGGGGGTCGAAGCGTTCCAGGGCCAACAGGAGCGCTTCGAACGCGACCTGACGCAGGTCCTCGATCGGTTCGCCGTCGCGGTGCATGCGCCGGGCCATGGCCAGGGCGTAGCCCTGGTACTCCTCGACGAGCCGGTTCCGCAGTTCGGGGGTGGACCGTGTCCAGTACTGCACGTGCAGGAGCCACAGATCCGGGTCGACACCCGGCGCGTCGCCGCTGCGAGGCAACGTCTCCGCTGCCAGTTCTCGTTCCTCCCGGGTCGCTCCCTCGTCGGTCGACCCTCGAAGCGTTCGTGCGGTGGTCGTTGACATGGACAACTCCTTCACCAGAGCGTAAGGGTTCGACTCCCCCGATGCACGGCATCACAAACAGAATCGATCGAAATCAGGGCCTGAACTGGTGATCTCGGGAGGGAGAAACCGGGCTGGCTGCCCGCTGCTTCACAGGTTGACCTCGAACGAGACGCGGTGATGGTCCAGGTCGATCTCGCAGTGGTCGACGAATGGCATGAACAGCTGCTGGGCTCGCAGGTCGTCTTCACGGCCATGCTCTGGCGCGATGTCGAAGTCGCCCCGGATCGTCACCTGGACCCCGCGCTCGCCGCAGACGACGAGCAGATTGAGGCGCCCGACCGCGCCCCGGTTGCCGAGCACGAGCGCGCAGGCTTCGGACACCGCGGAGCGCACGTCCTCCACCGCGTTCGCGCCGAAACCGTGCAGCGACATGGTTCCCGCGGTCACCAGCCGCAAAATCCGGACCTGTCGGGCTTCGGCGGGAACCGAGACCTCGGTCCGTTCGGGTTCGACTCGGGGCCGGGGCATCGAGCGGATCCTACGGGACGGCCCACTGTGGCCGAATCGTTCCACCTCCACGTTCACGTCCAGTCCCATGAGACAGCGGTCGGTCGCATGGGATCCGACTTCCCCGACGCCAGACCCTTCAATCAGAGCCTGCGCGGTCGAATCCTCACGACCCATGTCGCCGCGCCGGAGCCGGCCAACGGGAGCTAGTGTCCCTTCGGTGTCCGATGGATCCGGAGGTTGATCAAGATGTCGATGCCGAACCCCTTCCAGATCCACGTCGCCGATGATGGACCCATTCCTGTCGTCGAGCTCTCCGGTGAGTTCGATCTCTCCGTCAGTGAACAGGCCTGGCAGACCATCGAACGGGTTCTCGCGCCGTCGCGCCAGGGCATCGTGCTCGACATGACGGGAGTCACCTTCGTGGATTCACGGGGCCTCAGCGTGCTGGCACGGATGCTCCGTGAACTGGACGATGCGCCGCTCACGATCCGGGGGGCCTCCGACCGGTTGGTGCACCTGTTGGAGGTGTCCGGGCTGAGCGAGCACGTGACGACCGAGGCCGCCGAACAGAGCTGAACGGAACGCGTCCGCCGACGGGCGCCGTGCAGGCCGAACGGATCGGGAGCCGATTCGTTCATCCGACACGCGGGCGGTCCATCCGGTAGTCTCGCGTCGAGCCGATTGGGCACCGGCACTTCCGGTCACCATGTCGCACATCTCTCCCACTCCAGCAACCGAATCCGAGCTCGCGGACCACGAGGTCCTCGATGCGGTCGGAGCCGCGGTGATCGTGACCGACGGCAGCGGTCGGATCGTGCAGTGGAACTCGGCCACCACCCGGATGTTCGGATGGTTGGGCGAGGAAGGCCCCCGTCGCCTCGTCCAGGGACTGCTCGCCTCCAGGGCGAGCGGGCGCCCCGACCGAAGCCGGAAACAGGGCTCGGCCCGCGTCGTACCGCTCGCCTTCCCCGACGGTTCGGTGGCCCACTACGTCGTCGAACGCTCCGAGATCCAGGAACCCCGGGGAATGCTGACGGTGTGGACCGTCACCGAGGTCGACCTGGACCTGCCCCCGGTGCACCACATTCCCTTACCACGGGACCCGGGCCTGTCCGAGCGACGGGCCGCCAGAGACGACCACCGCGACGTGCTGATCGACCTGGACCGGGCGCTCGCGTCCTGCCGGACCACCGCCGATGTGCTCCAGACCGTGCCGGCTGCGCTGGTTCCCCGGGTGGCCGCCTGGTGCGGAGTGTTCCTGACCGCGGACACCGACGCCGACGCCGACGACATCGAATCGACCTTCCAGGGTTCCCCCGGACCGACCGAGTCGACCATTGGGCACCTTGCCCACTCGCTGTATTCCGACGCCGCCGGGTCCGTGCCCCGGGCCGTGCTGTCGTTGGTACGCGACGGCCGCTTCGTCCAGGTCGACCTGACCGAGCCCGACGCCGGTGCCGCCCACGGATTCGATCCTCCCACGGTCACGGTGCTGCGAAGCTGCGGGGTCCGCCATTCGGTGGTGATTCCGCTTTCCAGTGGCGGGCGTCCCTTCGGCGCCCTCCATCTGCTGCTGGGTGAACGGTCCGGGCCCATCAGCGAGGAGACGAGCTGGCACTGGCAGATCGCGGTGCGGATCGCGGCGCTCCTGGGGCCACTGCGCGAGAGCGACCGCAACCAGGACCTCGCGGTGATCTTCCAGGAATCGCTCCTCCCCGACGACTTTCCGGCGATTCCCGGTTTCGAGGTCGCCGCGCGCCACCGGACCGGCACCTTCGAGGTCGACTTGGGCGGGGACTTCTACGACGTCGTCACCACCGCCGAAGATTGTTGGGCCCTGCTGATCGGCGACGTGTGCGGCCGCGGACCAGCGGCCGCGGCCCAGACCGGGCGGCTCCGCCACAGCTTCCGAATGAGTGCGTGGCATGCGGACACCCCACCGGAGATCCTGCACTGGCTGGACCGCGCCTTGCGCACGGCGGCAGACGGCGTCCTCAGCACCGCGGCGGTCGCGTCGCTCGAACGGAGCGTCGCCGACGGGAGTTGCACCCTGACCTGCGCGCTGGGCGGCCACCCCCAGCCGCTGGTGTGCCGTGCCGACGGCACCGTGGAGTTCTTCGGAAAGCACGGGATGATGTTGGGCACCGACCTGGACCTGATCGTCGAGCCGGTCTCCACCGACCTGGGGCCCGGCGACGCGGTGCTCTTCTACACCGACGGCATCACCGACGCGCCCCCGCCCAATCAACTCTCCCAGCGCCGTCTGCATGGCCTGGTCGAACGGGCCTGGCAGGGATGTCCCTCGGCAGAGGTGCTCCTGGACCGGGTCCTGGCCGAGGCCGATGCGTTGCTGTCGCTGGACAAGCGCACCGACGACATCGCGCTCGTCGCCCTGCGTCGCTCCTCCTGACCCGGGTCACACCACCCGCCGCCGCCGTTTCGCGACCCGCGTGCGGGGAAGTCACGGAACGCCTGAGGAGGTGCAATGACCACGATCCGCCCGCACCCAATGTTCCGACGCGTCTTGGCGGCCGATCCGGTCGTGTCCACGGTCGGCGCCCGGCCGCGGGCCGACACCGGCGGTCGGGATCGGACTCCCGAGCTGCCCCGGCCCCGAGGTCCCCTCTCGGAGACGATCATCTCCTACCTCGCCGGTGAGACAGCCCTCGAGACGGCGACCCCGGTCCCGACAGGTGAGGCCGCGCTGACCGACGACGACCTACACCTGGCCCTGTGGATCTGCAACGAGCTCCACCATCACGGTTTCGCCGGGGTCGACGACGCCGTCGAATGGGACGCACAGGTTCTGACGTTCCGTCGACGGCTCGAGGGTGTCTTCGAAGCGGCGCTGCGTCTCGAACACGACCGTGGCGTGCTGCCCGTGGACCCGGTCGAGGCGCTGGTCGCGATCGGCGACTGGGCGGGACCGCCCCTGTCCTCCACGGTCGCCGAGGCCCCTGACCGCCAACGGATCTGCGAGTTCGTCATCCATCGATCCGCCTACCAGCTCAAGGAGGCCGACGCCCACACCTTCGGCCTCCCCCGGCTCGCCGGCCGCGGTCGGGCCGCCATGATCGAGATCCAGATGGACGAGTACGGCGGCGGGGTGCCCGGTGCGGCCCACGCGGAGATCTTCGCCGCCGCGATGCGCGAGCTCGGCCTCGACGACCGTCTCGGTGCCTATGTCGACCTCTTTCCCGGCACCACGCTGGCGACCGACAACCTGGTCGAGCTGTTCGGTCTGCACCGCCGACTGCGCGGCGCGCTCATCGGACATCTCGCGGTCTTCGAGACCACCTCGGTGGTGCCGATGTCGCGGTATCTGGAAGCGGCACGGCACCTCGGCGATGCGCCCAGCCTGGAGCGGTTCTACGCCGTGCACGTCGAGGCAGACGCCCATCACGGCAGGCTCGCGATCACCGACATGGTGGAGGGCTTCTTGGCCGACGAGCCGGGCCTCGCCGACGAGGTGGTCTTCGGCGCGGCCGCCCTCCACCGGGTCGAGGCTCGGTTCGGCTCGGCGATGCTCGACTGCTGGGCGCGAGGGTCGACCTCACTGCGGGTGCCGTCCACGGTCCCACTACCCGTGGGCTGAGCCTCAGTCGGGCTCTCGGCGCGGCTCGATGAACGAGAAGCGTCCGTCGTCTTCGACGATGATCCAGTCCAGGTCCGCCAGGCTCCGGTAGCCGTGCTGACGGGCGGCCTCACGGACGTCCTCGACCGACATGCGCATCGCGGCCAGGGTCTCGGGAATCAGCGTTCCCCGGCGAAGGATCACCGACGGTCGCCCGTCCAGAATCCGAGGTGCCGCAGGGAGCCGGCGTGACAGCAGCGACGCGCCCACGGCCAGGAGCCCGAAGGTCGACACCGCCAACGCGGTGCCTGTCACCGACATGTTCTCCTGGGTCACGCCCTGCTGGGCCAGGTCGCCCACCATGACCAGGACCACCAGTTCGAACGCGGTCATCTCGGCCAGCTCCCGCTTGCCCATCACCCGGAGCACGAACCAGAGGAAGAGGTAGATCACCCCTGCGCGTACGACGATCTCCATGTCGATCTCCTCTCAGGGAAGGATCCATGTGGTGAACGATGTCCGAACCTGCCGACCGGCGGCCTCGACCACGACGTCACCTTCGTGGCGCCACTGGGCACCCGGCTCGACCCGCTGATCGAACCAGACCTGGAAGGTGTCACCCTCGGGTGGAGCGAATCGCCAACGGGTCCGTTCGGCATCCACGGTCGCCGTGTCGGGGGCGGGGTGGATTTCGTTCTCGTCGTAGGCCTGCAGGTATGCGGTCGGTAGCGACACGTCGATGAGCCCGGAGAACCCCTGGGGGTCACGGATCTCGACGGTGAGCGGCGCGGCGAGCCCCGGTCGGACGATCAGCGGATACTCGACCTCCACCTGCAGTCCCTGGTCGCCGACGCCGCTTGGACCGGTCCGAGCGCACCCCGAAGAAGCCGAACAGACCCGCCGCGACGAAGCCCACCAACAGCCACAACCCCGCCGCCCGAAGCTGCCTGCCGCGCCGCTCGCTGCGCAGGTCCACTTCGAGGCCATGCAATGTCCCGGACCGGTACTCGTCTGGGTCGTCGTGGTCGGCCACGGCCATAGCTCCCCGAACGGTCGTTGGACGTCCTGGGATCGGACGGCGACCGGACACTTCCCCGGTATCGGACCTAGAACCATCCGACGATCCGGGCACGGCGATTGGCCCGGGTCGCCCCGGGAAGCCTTCCGGGGTGTCGACCTTCGCCGTGCCGCCAGGCTGTTCAGCGTCCCGGACCGTCCCAGATCGCGTCGATCACCACGACGTCCTCGTGGTCCGCAGACACCGTGCCCCTCGCGACCTGCCGGGTCATGAGCGGGCCGAGAGGTCCGGTGTGACGGTGGGCGTCGGCGACCCGCAGGCTGTTCGCCTCCAGCGCCTCGATGGTGAGACCGTCGTCGTTGAGCGACGAGTGCAACAGCAACGCGCGTCCGCCCGGACGAAGGTGGTAGGGCAGCCCGTCGATGATGCGATCGAGCACGGCGCGCCCACCCGGTCCGCCGTCCCAGGCCTTCGACGGCGCGAAGCGGGGCAGGCGGCGGTTCGTGGTGGGCACATAGGGCGGGTTCGCGACGATCAGGTCGAAGCGGCGTCCCTGGACCGGCTCGTACAGGTCGCCTCGGTGGACTTCGACGGGAACGCCGGCCCGCCAGGCGTTGAACTGCGTGGTCCGTGCCGCCAGCCGGCTGATGTCGATGGCGGTGGTGCGTGCTCCAGCGCGGGCCGCGGCCACCGAGATGAACCCCGACCCCACGCACAGCTCCAGGACCCGCCTACCTCCGAGTTCCTCATCCACGAGCAGGTCGCACAGCATCCGGGTGTCGGATCGGGGACGGAACACGCCGGGAGGAACGAAGGTCGTCATGTCTGAGTCACTGACCCGGACGGGCCGATGTGAAACCGGGGATGGTGCTGACCTGGCGGCGCGCATCCGAGCGGCGGGTGATGCGACGATCGGCGTCGAGGAGGAGTTCATCCTGGTCGATCGGGCCGCCATGCCCGTGGCCGCGGCCCGTGACGTCGCCCGGCACGCCGGGGAGGACCCCTGTCTCCGCGTCGAGCTTCCCGACTGCCAGGTGGAGGTGGCGACCCCGCCGCGTGCATCGCTCGACGCGATCGAGGCGGATCTGCGACGGGGCCGTTCCGCGGTGCAGGCATGGTGCCCCCCGGAGACCCGGCCGATCTCGGCAGCGGTGCATCCGCAAGCGGTGGAGACGGGGGTCGCCTCGGCCCGGGCCCAGGACCTGGTGGGGCGATTCGGCTGGTTGGCCCGATCGCAGCTGCTCGCCTCGGTCCAGGTCCACGTTGCGTTGGGAGATCCCCAAGTGACCGTGGCCGTCCACGACGAGATGCGCGCGCACCTGCCGCTCATCACCGCCCTGGCCGCCGCGGCACCGTTCCACGGCGGCCGGGACCTCGGCTTGGCCACGGTTCGACCTTTCGTGTCGGTGCTGCTGCCCCGCCAGGGCATCCCACCCGCGTTCGGCACGCTGGAGGCCTACGTGGCGGATCTGGAGTGGCTCGTCGCGTCCGGCGCTGCCGCCGACCCCACCGAATGGTGGTGGGATCTGCGGATCCACCCGCACCACGGCACGCTCGAGGTACGGGTCGCCGATGCCCAGCCCAGCGTCGGCGACGCCATGGGGGTCGTCGAGTTCGTGGTCGCGCTCGTTCGGCACCTGGGCCTCAGCGCGCGTCACGGGGATCTGGGTCCGCCTGCGCCGTCGTGGCACATCGACGAGAACCGGAGGAGCGCCGCCCGCGGCGGGCTCGATGCGCCCTTTCGGGACGCGGGTGGTCGGTGTCGGTCGGTGCGCGAGGTGCTCACCGCACTGGTCGACCGGCTCGAAGACGGCCCGAGCGGCTTGCTCGATCGCACCCGGGCGCTGATGGCCTCGCCGGTGCATGAGCGCCTCCGGGTGTTGGGCCCCCGGGACTCGGTCCGGTATCTCGCCGAGGTGTTCGCCTCGTGAGGTGATCGTTTGGTGCTGTGACCGGGGCGGGCAGTGGCGAGCCAGAAGATCCCGAGCATCGAACCCCGGAGGACGCACTGACATGATCAGGTTCGGATACACCCTCTCCAGCGAAGAACACGGGCCCGCCGATCTGGTCCGTCATGGCCGCTGGGCCGAGGAGGCGGGATTCTCGTTCGTGTCGGTGTCGGACCACTACCACCCGTGGATCTCGGACCAGGGCCACAGTCCGTTCGTCTGGTCGGTGCTGGGCGGCCTGGCGACCAGCACCGAGAAGCTGGGACTGGCCGTGGGCGTGACCTGTCCCATCATGCGGATCCACCCTGCGGTGATCGCCCACGCCGCGGCGACCCCGGCGGTGCTGGCCGAGGGGCGCTTCACGCTGGGGATCGGCACCGGTGAAGCGCTCAACGAGCACATCACCGGGGAGCGGTGGCCACCTGCGCCGGTCCGTCTGGACATGCTGCGGGAGGCGACCGTGATCATCAGGCGCCTGCTCGGCGGCGAGACCGTGGACCATCACGGAACCCACTTCACGGTCGAGAACGCGCACCTCTTCGACCGCCCGGACGGTCCGGTCCCCATCGTGGTATCCGCCTTCGGTACTCGTGCGGCCAAGCTCGCGGCACGCATGGGCGACGGCCTGTGGACCACCTCCGCCGAGGAGGCAGCCGTCGAGGACTTCCTCGCCGCGGGGGGATCTGGTCCGCGCTACACCCAACTCACCGTGTGCTGGGACACCGATGCGGACCGATCCCGCCAGACCCTGCAGCAGCAATGGCCCAACGGGGCGATGCCCGGTCAGCTCAGCCAGGACCTGCCCACCTGGGTGCATTTCGAGCAGCTCGCGTCGGTCGCCCGTGAAGCCGGTGACGCCTCCGAAGTCCCCACCGGTCCCGATCCGGCCCCCTACCTGGAGGCCGCCCGGGCCGCCCAGGACGCGGGCTACGACCACATCTACTTCCACCAGGTGGGGCCGGACCAGCGGGGCTTTCTGGACTTCTGGCAGAAGGAGCTGCAGCCTGAGCTGGTCTGACGGCGGCCTGTCCCGATGCCGGGTCGAGGCGGTCCGGGCCGCCGATCCCGGACCCGCCGCGTCAGTGATTTCTGAGGGCGTCCACCAGTTCGGACTTGTTCATCTTCGAACGACCCTCGATGCCGACCTCTCGGGCCCGGTCGAGAAGTTCCTCCTTGGTCCGGTCCTCGTAGGCCTCGCCCTTGCCGCCCCGGCGTCCCACCTCGGAGCGACCCTCGCTGGCCGACTGGTTGGCGATCCGCGCGGCCTTCTCCTTGCTCGCTCCTTCGTCGCGGAGCGCTTCGTACTGTTCGGGGTCCTTCACCCCGGGTCCGTGCTTGCTACCTGGCATGGGCTGCTCCCATCTCGAGTCGATCAGGACACGTCTCGCCGTCGGCGGACGTCGTTCGCGCGACTACCCGGGCTCCGGGTCCTTCAATCGACCGGCTCGAAGTGCGATGCGCCAGCGTTTGCGAGCTTCGGGGCCGGGAAGTTCCCGTCGAGACCGCCGCAGACCCCCGAGGCGGCCCCCCGGATCCGGAGCAGGAGAGCCATGTCCCAGAACGCCGACAGCAAGCCGCTCGACGGCAAGCGCATCGCCTTCGTCGCCACCGACGGCGTCGAGGCGGTCGAGCTGACCGAACCGTGGAAAGCCCTCACCGAGGCCGGTGCCATCCCGACGCTGATCTCGGTCGAGGCCGGTCGGATCCAGGGCTACGACGGCCACGAACCCGGTGAGGCCTTCGAGGTCGACGCGACCGTCCTGCACACCCACGCCCAGGACCACGACGCGGTCGTCCTGCCCGGCGGCGTCGCCAATCCCGACCGGCTCAGGACCGACGAACACGTGCTGGACTTCGTGCGGCAGGCCACCGAGCAGGGCACACCCGTGGCCGTGATCTGCCACGGTCCCTGGACGCTGATCAGCGCCGGCGTGGTGAGGGGACGCCAGATGACGTCGTGGCCGAGCCTGCGTGACGATCTGGTCAACGCGGGGGCCGACTGGGTGGACGCCGAGGTCGTCGTGGACGACAACGGTCCGGGACTGCTGATCTCCAGCCGCGGTCCCGACGACCTGGATGCCTTCAACGTCACGATCGTCGAGCGGTTCAGAACCGGCGTCGCGTCATCGACGGGCACCGACTGAACTGTGTACCCCCGACAACCGCCGTTCTCGCCTGCTGCTGATCCCCAGAAACCGGCTCTGACCTGGGGTTTTCGTGGTGGGCGTACCAGGACTCGAACCTGGGACCTCTGCCGTGTGAAGGCAGCGCTCTAACCATCTGAGCCATACGCCCGCGGGACTCCGACGATAGCGCACGCGCTGGAGATGCCACCGATCAGGGGGCCCCGGCGAACGGTAGCGTACGGCGATGTCCGACCCCGGCCCACTGCTCGCCTCGGGACGGGACGCCGACGTGTACGCGCTCGGCGATCACGCGGTCCTGCGTCGTAGCCGTGGCCGGCGTTCCCAACAGCACGAAGCCGACGTCATGCGCCTCGCCCGCGCCGCGGGCTACCCCGTTCCCGCCGTGCTCGACCTGCGCGACGACGGGCGGGACCTGATCCTGGAGCGCATCGAGGGCCCCACGCTGCTCGCCGACCTCGTCGCCCACCCCTGGCGGGTCCATCGTGTCGCGGACCTGCTCGCCGAATTGCTGCGCGACCTGCACACGATCACCGTAACCCCGGCGTCCGGGCCGTCGGACCACGGGAGCCGCACGCTCACGCCGGCCAGGACCGGGGCGGGCGACTCCCTGGTGCACCTGGACCTGCATCCGCTGAACGTGCTGGCCTCGGCCCGCGGGCCCGTGGTGATCGACTGGACCAACGCCGGCGCGGGCGAGGCCGAGGCCGACGTCGCGGTCACCTGGCTGGTCCTGCACGCGTCGAATCCGCCCGACGGCCGCCTCCTCGGGGCGCTGGCCCGGGTGCTGCGTCAGCGGCTTCTCTCCCGGCTGCTGCGCGGGTTCGACCTCGATGCGGTGCGCCGGCACCTCGACGCCGCAGCCGCCTGGAAGCTCACCGACCCCAACGTCGATCCCGCCGAGGCCGAGCGCATGCGCCGACTCCTCGACCGCGAAGGACTCGATCCGACCTGAGGCGGGGTACGTCGGCGGTCCGCTCGGGACCTCCTGGGCAGGGCTGATCAGCCCGCAGTGCCCGAGGCGACCGGGGCGCCGGCCTGGTCGTGGGCCACCACCTCGATGGTGCCCGACGTTCGCCCGGACGGGAAGGCCGCGGCGAACCAGTGGCGGCCCGGTTCGGGCCCCACCTCGGCGAGCTCCGCCTCGGTCGATATTCCGTTCATCGTGGCCACGACCCGGACCGCCGAGTCGGGCACGTCACCCGCCACGAGGGTGGCCGAGGACCCCTCGGCATGCACCGTGGTCCCGACGTCGGCGAACCGCACACCTTCGGCGGGCACCGGTCCCAGCGGACCGCCACCCGCGCTGGCGGGACCGCCCCCCGAGGTGGTGAACCACAGATCGTTGCAATAGGCGAAGGTTCCGTCGACGACCTGGAGCGTCAGGCCCCACCGGAGGTGGTCGACCACACCCGACAGCGTGGCCCACCGACCCTCGACGCCACGCACTCCTTCACACAAGTTCCGGTCACCGTCCAGCGGTGCGAGGTTCTCGGCCGCCGCAGCCAGGGCGGCGTCCACCGCGGCAGCATCGCCCGGAACCAGCGCCGCGGCCGCCTCCAACAGGGTTTCCACGTCACCTTCCGGGGGATCCGGACTCTCGAGGGTGCTGGAGATCGCGATCGTAACCTCGCCGTGTTCGACGACGTCCATCCAGCCCCGTCGCCATGTCTGGATCGGTTCACCGTCCGGTGACCAGAACGCCAGATGCGCGTACAGACGGCGATCACCCGACCAGATCTGGAACTGTGCCACCGCCTGACCGGCGCGCATCACCACCGCCTGGGGCCAGACGTCGACCGTCGGCGACCCCTGCGTGCCAGGCGCGCTTCCCAGCGCCTCCAACCCATCAGGCAACGTGGCTGGGTCGGCCTGTGGCACAGGGTGCTGGCGAACGGTCTCGGCGATGGCCAGCACGCCCTCCCTGGTCAGCCCGTAACCGATGACAAAGGCCTCCTGGGTACACACGTCACAGGTCGGGATGGGCCACGCCGCGTACCACAGGTCTCCGTGGCGACCCACCCGACCCTCGGTCCCCTGGATCGTCACCGCCGTGGTGGCCTCACGCGGAGCGAACGACCCCTCGATGTCGGATCCGGCCACGCGGCCGACCATCACGGCCCGCTCGGCCCAGGGTTCGGCCAGGGTCGGGTCCGCATAGAGCGTCTGGGCAGCGTCCTCCGGGCCGGGGACGGGCTGGATCTCGGCGTCCGGGGGCACCGCTCCGCGTTGCGTCAGGGCCTCGACCCGCACCCGGGCCGGCAGGTCGGGACCGGGCACATAGAGGTCTTCGGCTGGAGCCACCGCCACCCAGGGGCTCTCCTCGGCCCACATGGCCGCGACCCGGTCGGGAAGGGTCGTGGGCGTCGCGACGGATCCGGTCTCCTCACCGCATGCGACCAGGCAGCCGACGGCGACCATGGCAATCACCAGGGCGAGCCGACGGCGACCCACCCGGACCGGTCCTGCGGCGAGGTGCACCGTCTCGACCTTACACCTCGAGGTCAGGCTTCGCTGCCGAGTCGGTCCCGTAGCCCTGATGCCCGGTCGATGCGACGGGTCGCGGCCGCGGTCAAGGCGGTGGGCGTGGCCACGACGGTGACCTCGGCCTTGGCACGGGTCACCGCGGTGTAGAGCAGCTCCCGGGACACGATCGGCGACTCGACCTCGGGCAGGGCCACCACGACCCGTTCGAACTCGGAACCCTGGCTCTTGTGGATCGTCATCGCCCACCAGTCCTCGTGGCTCCGCAGACGCGAGGGCGCGATGAGCCGGGGACCATCGGGACCGGCCAGGGCGACCTGCATTCCGAGGGGATCGTCCGGGTCGGGAACGGTGACGCCCACGTCACCGTTGAACACGCCGTTTGCAGGGTCGTTGCGGGTGACGATCACCGGTCGGCCCACCAACCACACCCCCGGCGCCAGGCCCACCTCGGAAGCGATGCGGGTGTTCCACCAACCCAGCCCGAATCTGTGGGCGCGGACGGCCGCCAGGACCTTGTGGGACCGTCCGATGCGCAGCGCCTCGGCACCATCGCCGGCCTGGGCCGCCTCCAGCATCCTTCGGGCCGCGATGACCGAGTCCTGCACGAGCGCGCCGACGGCGGCGGTGTCCCCCGGGTCGACCAGGCGGAGGGCGGGTCGGGTCTCATCGAGCAGCAGGTCCAGCGCGCCCGCGCCGTCACCGGCACGGATCGCGGTGGCCAACTCCGCGAGCTGGCCGCCGAAACGGTGGCTCTCGTCCAATTCGGTCACCGAACCCGACAACGGCGATTCCGGGTCGGCGGCGGCGTCGACGACGTCGCGCAGCACCGACCCGACCTCCACGCTGAGGAGCTGGTCGGGGTCGCCCACGAACACCAGATGGGCGTCCGCGGCCAGCGCACCCACCAGACGGGTCATCATCGCCAGGTCGATCATCGAGGCCTCGTCGACCACCACCAGCCGGTGCGGCAGGATCCGGGGCGGGTCGACCCCCGGAGCGGAGTCCGGGTGGAGTCCGAGCAGACGGTGGATGGTCGTGGCCTGGACCGCTCCCCCGACCGCCTCGGTCAAGCGTTCCGCTGCCTTGCCGGTGGGTGCGGCCAGAGCCACCTCGGCGTCGGAATCGGCGCCGGCAAGTCGACGGTACGCGTCGAGCAGTCGACCCACCGTCCAGGTCTTGCCCGTACCCGGGCCGCCCACGACGAAGCTGAGACGCCGCCGCAGCGCCGCGGTCACGGCGTCGCGCTGTCGGCCGCCGGAGCCGTCCACGGCGGCGAATGCGGCGTCCACCGCGGCCGCGACGTCTGCGTCGTCGGCGAAGCCCGAACCGGGAGCGGCCGCGGCGACCAGGCGGTCCCGCAGGGTCCGTTCGTAGTGCGCGTACCGGGCGAGCCAGAGCCGGCCCCGGTCCGGGTCCAGCACCAGCGGCCGATCCCAGGCGGCGTCGGGCCCGTCGCCGATCTGGACCAGTCCGCTCCGGGAGAGCGCGTCGACCCAGGCCTCGGCCTCGGGAAGGTCGAGTTCGGCCGTGGTGTCGGGGTCGGGGGCGGCGGCGCGACACAGTGCACCTGCCCGGGCCAGGTCGACACACGAGTGACCCAGGCGGCGGCCCAACGCCACGATCGCGGTGCCCAACACCACAGGATCCGACGGCACCGTCCGGGAGTGGGGGCCGCCGAGCCGGCCCACCGCGTCGGCCACGGCGATCTCGCCAGCCGACAGGACGCCTGCGGTCACCAGGGGGTCGAGCACCCGGACCGACTCGGGCACCAACGGACGGGTCAGCGCAGCCATCAGCCCGCCTCCCGGCCGCCGAAGCGGGCGTCGAGGGCCTCGATCAGGGAGGGTGGCAGCTTCCAGGACGCCACCCCGGAAGCTCCGCCGTCCGTCGCCGACGCGGTCATGCCGCGTAGGAACAGGTAGGTCACCCCGCCCAGATGGTGTGCCGGGTCGTAGCCGGGTAGGCGCCAGCGCAGGTACCGGTGCAGCGCGACCGAGTACAGCAGCGCCTGGAGCGGGTACTCGTGGGCCTCCATGGCCCGCACCAACGCGTCCGGGCCGTAGTCGTCGTCGGCGGGCGGCGTCCCGGGGGTGTGCAACCGGTTGGTCTTGTAGTCCGAGATCACGAATCGGTCGCCGTCACCCTCCCGGATCCGGGCGACCAGGTCGATCGAGCCGGTCAGATGGCCGGCGAGGTCGACCCGGTAGCGCCCACCGGCCAGCCGTTCGGCCCAGTCCCGGTAGGGATCGTCCGGCTCCAGGTGTTCCAGAACCAGCTCGCTGATTCCCGTGGGGGTCACCGGCCGCGTCACCGGAGCGTCGAGGCGCAGATCGAAGGTGCACTCGTTCAGTCGGTCCTCGGGGCCCAGATCGGCGAGGCGTCGACCGTTCCACAAGGGACCCAGGGGCGCCCGGAGCGCCTCGGCCAGGCCTGCGACGCACAGGTCCTCCCCGCTTGCCGTCACGGCCTCGTCGGCTCCGGTGGGCCGCAACGGGATCCGACGGACGGTCTGTTGGGCCACCAGGGCGCGGCGCAGGTCGTCCTCGACGGTGCCGCTGGTGAAGTCGACGTCTTCGAGCACCGCGTGCACCAGCGTGCCGAACGCGGGGCCCGCGGGCAGCCACGCCAGCGGCGACACCGCGACGGAGGAGGCACGCTCCGCCTCGTCGAGTGGCGGAGCAGGGGGCGGCGCCGTGGACTGAGCTTCGTCGTCGCCGCCCTGCACCACCGGGTCGGCATCGGCTCGACCGGGATCGCCCTGGGAGGTGATCGCGGTGAACGACCAGCGACCACGGCGACGGTCGAGCCGCCGTTCCAGGCGGGCGGCCTCCAATGCCGGGGTCGGATCCTCGTTCCGGTCGTCTTCTTCGCGACGCGCCGCGCCGGACGGGCCGGCCCAGCGACTCGGGGACGCGTCGAGCAGATCCTGGTCGAGGATCCGGACGCCGAGCGAGCCTTCCGAGCGGCCCGCCAAGTCCTCGACCCGTTTCCCGGCGGCCCCGGGTCCGGGGATCGTCACGGTCTCGGCGAGGAACGCGTCGGGTTCGATGTCTCCGTGGTCGTTCCGCGCGTACAGCACCCGGGTCAGGGCGGCCCTCGGAGAGTTCTGTTCACGGGCCCAGCAGGTGAACACGTGATGACGGGCCCGGGTGAGACCCACATAGAGCAGTCGCAGGTTCTCCTCCCGCTGTTCCCGCTTGGCGCCGTCCTTGAACTCGTCGCCCCGTGCGAGGTCGATCACCTGGCGACCCGAGTCGGGATCGAAGGAACGGTCCGCTCCCTGGGGGGACAGCTTGTGCAGGCCGATGCAACCGACGATCGGGAACTGCAGACCCTTGGACTTGTGCACGGTCATGATCGTGACCGCCGGTTCGCCGGTTGGGATCCGACGCTGGGTGATCCTGTCGGCGCCGTCCTCCTGATCGTCGGCAGGCGGCTCGAGCAGGCCCAGCAACCGTTCCGGGGCCACCGGGCCGGTGCCAAGTTCGGTGACGAACAGCTCCCCCAGGTGCTCCAGGTCGGTCATGAGCCGGTCCCCGTCAAGTTCGCCGAGCACCCGGGCGACCACCGTCGACTCGGCCCACAACCGCCCGCAGAACACCGCCGGTCCCGAAGCCGCCAGCGTCGCTGCCCAGTCTCCGAGCTGCGCCTGAAAGGCGGCGACCTTCTCTTCGTTCGCGTCGACCAGGTCCGTCGGGGCGTCAAGGGGCCCGAACAGCCCGGTCGCGGCGGCTCGCGCTCGTCGCGGATCGGCCGGGTCCGCCACCGCTTCGAGCACCAGGCGCCACTCGTCGGCGGCACGGCTCGGTTCGGCGCTGCTCCGCCAGCCCGGTCCGGTGGCCACCCGGACATCACCACTGTCGTGCACCACCACGGGCACGTTGGCCGCCACCAACGCCTCGGCCAGGACGTGGCCTTCGGCCCGGGAACGCACCAGCAGTGCGATGTCACCGGGTTCGATCGCGCGGCTCCCGGGTTCATCGACGCCCTCGGCGAGCTGGACATGGTCGAGCAGGTCCACGACGTGATCCACCACGTAGTGCGCGATCACCTTGGTCGCGAAGTCGGCCTTCAAGGGCTTCTTGCCGTCGGAGGTGCCCTCGTCGAAGCGGTCCGTGTCGGCCACCGCGATCTCGACGGGGGCGGTCACCGCCCCGTCGTCGCGGCGCAGTCGGCTCCCGCCGTGATCCGGGGCGGCCTGGACCGGGACGAAGGCGATCCCCTCACCGAACACCGCGCCGTTCCACAGCGTGGCCAGCCCTTCGAGGACCGCATGATCGGAGCGCCAGTTCGTGGGCAGCTTGCGTCGCTCCATGCCCGCACCTGCAGCGGCGCTGGTGTAGGTGTGGATGTTCGCGCCGCGAAACCCGTAGATCGCCTGTTTGGGGTCACCCACCAGGATCAGACGTCCGCCGTCGTGGCCGAAGCACCGGTCGAAGATCTCCCACTGGACGCGGTCGGTGTCCTGGAACTCGTCGATCAGCGCGACCCGGAACTGTTCGCCGAGCCGCTTCTGCAACGCCGGCCCTGCCGTGCCGTCCAAGGCGCCGTGCAGCCCGGTGAGCAACTCGCCGTAGCTGCGCAAGCCGGCCTGCAGGCGGCGGCCGGCCACGGTCCTGGCGACCCGGTGCACCAGAAACGACGTCACGAGAGCTGTGTCGGGTTCGTCGTCACCCAAGATCGCTGCAAGGGTGGAGGGGTCGGTGTCGGAGATCTCCGGCAACACCAGCAGGTCCAAGGTCTCATCCACCATGTTGGCCGTCTCGATGACGGGCGTCGGGCTGGCCGGCAGCAGGCCGGCAAGCTCCGCGACAGCGTCGGCGTCCAGAGCGCCGCCGCGGATCAGATCGTGCGCCTGCTGGGCGGCCATCGCGAGTTCGTCGTGGCCGGTCTCGGTCACCAGCCGTGACGAGTCGGCCAGTACGTCGAAGTCCGGGTCGAGCCCGGCGAGCGCGCCGTGCGCGAGCAGCGCCCGTTGCGCGAAGCCGTGGATGGTCGTGACGGTCAACGCGTCGTAGACGGCCAGAGCATCGCGCAGATTGGAGCGCGCGACCTCGGGATTCCACCCGCGCAGCGCATCCACCACCGGTGCAAGACCCGGATCGGGCGCGTCCTGGTCGAACTCGGCCAGGACCCCCGCGATGGTCGCCCGGATCCGGCCTCGAAGTTCAGCGGTGGCCAGCCGCGTGTAGGTGACCACCAGCAGCTCGTCGACCCGCACCTCGCCCCGGCCCAACAGGTGCACCGCGAGCCCGGTGAGCGCATGGGTCTTGCCCGTGCCCGCGCTGGCCTCGATCAGCATCCGGCCCGCCGGCAGTTCCGCGGGGTCGAAGTCGGCGATCATGTCTCGTCCTCGCCGTCGTCGGCGGCGAGCACTGTGGCCCGCCAGTGGGCGTCCAGATCTGCCAGGAACGCGCCGAGGCGACTGTCGTCGGGGTCGACCACCGGGTCTTCCGGTCTGGGCGGGGCCTGGGCGATCGCCGCCAGGGAGCGCCCCGCGGCCAGGAACGTCAACTCCCCCGAGTACCGACGATCCCCGTCCCAGGCCCTGTCGACCTGGGCGTCGGGATCCGCGTCGGTCCACGTGCCGCCGCCGTCTGCGGAGAGACGGCCGGCGTAGGCCTGGAACGAGATCGCCTCGGGCCAGCGACAGAACGCCTCGAACCACTCGACCATGCGGGCCAGGGCCGCGGTCCACTCCGGGATCCCGCCTCCTTCGAGCGCGAGGTCGACGAGCGCGGGGGGCTGCGCCTTCTTGGATCGGTTCGAACCCGTCGAGGGGCTTCTTCGCACCATCACCGATGTACAGACCGTGTCGGGGTGAGCCACTGACAGAGCGAGCAGCTCGACCCAGGCGCGCAGACGGTGGCCGATCTTCTCCCGACTGGGCGACACGTCGACGATCCGCCAACCCGACCCGTGCCGGTGTCCGGTCACCTCGCCGGCGACGGTCCGCCCGTCGGGCAGCTCGACGCGCACCGGAATCTGCTCGGTGGGACCGACACCGGCCTCCCGCACGGCCTCGGCCATCAGCGCTGCCTCGGCGTTCAATCTGTCGAACTCCCGGGAGGCGGTCACACCCACGGGCAGCCGGTCACCGGCGACGAACAGCCGCAGGAGCGCCTCGGAATCGAAATCCTCCCCCTCGGCCAGCCGGCGCTCGAACAGGTCCCGCAACACCTCGTAGGACTCCAGCGGCGACAGCCCGGTCCGCAGGTGGCCTTCGAGGTCGTCTTCGGTCGAGGGCAGCCGCACGTCCAGGACCTTCCGGCAGAGGAACCGGGCCGGGTTCTCGAAGAACGATGCGAGATCGGCGAGGTCCACGAGGGGGGCCTCGGCATCGACGCTCACCCGGTCGGGTCCGGCCCCGCCCGGATCCGAGGGCCCGCCCCGGGCGAGCCGGGCTCGGGCACCGGTGAGCGCGAGCTGGTCGAAACTCCAGGGCCGGTCGGCCACCAGCGCCCCGGGCCGGAAACACGCCGGGTCCGAACCATGTCGGGGGTGCGTGATGCGCACACGGGAGACCGCGTCGTCCCCGGCGGGCAGGATGCCCAGGATCTCGGTCCACAGCTCGGCCAGCGCCACGCTGTCGGGTAGGTCCTGGTTGGTGGCGAGGTCGCGCACGTCGTGGACGACCTCCAAGGCGGCGCCGGCGGCCCCGACGGTGGCCAGCGTGGCTGCCAGGGTCGCCGCGCGGGGGTCGGGGTCGCCCGGGCGGGGTGCCAGAGCCAGCAGGTCGTCGCCGTCGCGTACCGGGGTGGGGACCGCACCGTCGTCGAGACCGAGCAGACACACCAGATCGAAGGGCACCCCGGCGAGCCCGGAGGGTGTGGTGAAGGTGATGCCGCCCCGGAACGCGCCACTCCGTCCACTACCGCTCTGCAACCGGCGGAGCAGCTCTGGACGAAGTTGGGCCAGCGTCGTCTCCAGGCCTCCCACCCAGTCCCGGAGTGATCCGTCCTCGTAGTCCACCCGGCACATGCGGCGCAACGCGTCGAGCTGCCAGTCGGCGTCGTCCTCCGCGGCGACGAGTGCCTCGAGTTGGATCTCCAGACTTCGGAGACGGTCGGCCACCGGCATCGCGACCGTGGCCTGCCGGGCGAGTTCGGCGAGGCGTCCTACCAGGTCGACCAGGCGCCCCAGCAGGTGGATCCGATCGCCCTCGACCGCGGCCGGCACCAGGGCGTCGCCGACGATCAGATCGTCCCGAGCGAAGGCCACCCCGAGAGCCAGGCGGTCCAGGGCCCGGTGCCACGTCCCCGCGACGATGCCCGCGGGCACACCGTGGTGCTCCCGCTGGTCGGTGTCGAACCCCCAGCGCACGTCCAGGTCGGTGATCCAACGGCGGATCACCGCCAGAGAGTCGTCGTCGAACCCCCACCGGCGCCGGACCGCCTCCAGTCCACAGAACTCGATCACGTCCAAGGCGCTGAACCGCCCGGAGATCGCCTCGAGCGCGGCACGCACGGCGACGACCACCGGGTTCTCCGGTCCGCCCGGTGCCCCCTCGATCCGGTACCGGAGTGCGGGCGTGCCCGCGGGCACGCCGCCGGCGTCGGACCGGGTCGACGCCCCGTCCCGGCCGAACACGGTGTGGATCAGCGGCGTGAATCGCTCGAGGTCGCCACACCACACCACGATGTCGTCCTCGTCCAGGTCCTGATCCGAACGCAGCCGGGCGCACAGCGCATCGCGCAACACCTCGACCTGGCGGCGGGCGCCCTGGGCCCCGTGGATCCGGATCGAATCGTCGCCGGGATCGGGCGGGGTTCGCTCCACCGTCTGTCCCCGCAGGGCGCCCTGCAGCTTCGCCAGCGTCGAATGCGTGGGCTCCGGGTCGCTCGGGGCCAGGGTCACGACCCGCTCCTGGACCGGGGTCAGGACCTGGCGGTTGGCGGCGGCCGCGGCGCCCCAGCTCCGCAACAGACCGTCCCAGTCGGCCGCGTCGGTGGTGGGGGCCGGGTCCAGCAGGTAGCAGCGCACGTCGTGGGAGGTGGCGGCCGCGTCGACGAGGGCGGCGAAGTCTGCTCCACCGGGCATCGAGGTGAAGCCGAAGAACGCGAACCGTCGAGGCAACGCCAGGGTCGAGGCCCCCGATTCGAGCTGGCCGATCAGATCGGGCAGGCGTTCGGCGGGACTGGGTACGCCCAGATGTTCCCGCAGGGCCCGGAACAGCCGGGGTTGCCAGCGGTGCTCGGCGGCCAGGGGGTGGCCGTCGCCGCTCTCGTCCCGACCCGCCGCCCAGGCGCGCAGCATGGCCGGTCGGTGGGTGTCGTACCGGGCGAAGAGTCCGGTGATCCGCCGGGCCCGACCGGTCAGGGTCGCACCGGCACCCAGAGGTGGCAGGCCGAGGTCCGCGCCGCGGTCGGCGAGCAGGCGCGCCAGGGTCCACAGAATCCGTTCGGGGTACCACGGGTCGTCGATGCCCGCGTCGCCCGCCCCGGCATCGAGCAGCGCCCGGCGCAGGTCCCCGGACCGGGCGAAGGTGATGTTGGCGGTGATGCCGTCGTCGGCGCCGGTCGCGCCGAGGTCCCTCGCCAGTTCCAACGAGAGCCACCGGGCGACCCCCGGCGACGGCGTCGCGATCCATTCCGGCTCGAAGGGATCTGCCGGCGGCTCGGCGAGCGCGGCCGCGCAGCGCCGGGCGAGCTGGTCCATGGTCGCGGCGCGCACGATCTCGAGCATGTCCGGACCCTACTCAGGCCCTGTGACAGTCAGATCCGGCTGCGAGCCGCCGCCATGTCCGGGGCGGTCCGGTCAGGGGCACCGGACCATTCAGTCGCCGAAACTGCGCAGCATGGCGGTCTGGGTGAGGGTGGCCACATGCGTGCCCGCTTCACTCCACAGGTGCAGCACGCCTGAGGCCAGGCCGTTGCCCACATGGGTGCAGTGCGAGTCGATTCCGATCCAGGTGCCCTGTGCCCGCGCATGGACCTGCAGGTCGATCTGCAGCGACACACTGCCGACCGGACTGCCGTCGCCCACCGCCACGATCAACGCCGAGCCCAGCGCATCGCCCGGGATGGGGAGCAACGCGGGCTCCCAGGCGGCATCGCCGGCGGCCGGGGGATTCTTGAACCGGAACCACAACGCCAGCCGGGGTGGTACGCCGGCGTCGGCGTCGGCGTCCAGTGGTTCGGGCGGGGCGGCCACCTGCCACTGGGTGTTGTCCAGGAACCCCAGGGGGAAGGAGTGGTCGATGCGTTCGAACGCCGTGTCCGGCGCCGGTGGGTCGGTCAGCTCCGCCGGTGGGTTCAGGGGGCTGAGGCTCGGCCCGGGAAGCTCCGGATCACAGAACACGGCCGAGACCGCCACACTCACCTTGCCGGCCGCGGCCGACTGGTCCCGGAGCGATCCCAGGACCTGCGCGCCACGGCGTCCGTCGTGGAGCACCTCGACACGGGTCTGGACCGGGCCGCAGGCCACCGGGCGACAGAACGTGGCACTCGCGCTCACCAGGGAGAAGTCGTCACGATCCAGCACGGCGGTCATCGCCCGCAATGCTGCAGCCATGACCACGCCGCCCTGGGCGTAGAACAGTCCCCAGGCGTCGGTGATGACCGAGTGGGTCAGGGTCGGGTCGATGGTGTCCACCGTCGGGCTGGTGTCCACCAGGATGTCGGGTTCGTCCATGGCGCCAGTCTCGCGGCCCGCACCAGCACGGACCCGACCCGGCGACGGCTGGCGGTTCAGCCCGCGACCGGCTCGACGGGCTCGAAACGTTCGTCGTGGTCTTCGCGTAGGAACGACGCCGGGCCCGTGACGATCCGGGCCGGACGCGGCGCGGGGGCCAGGTGGGCCTCGGGGGCGGCGGTCACCGGGACCGGCCACCGGGTCACCAGCGCGGGAAACGTGCCGGTCATCGCCGCCGGGAGTTCGGCATCCGGGGCCGGAAAAGGGCACGCGCCGGCCTCGAGCTCCTCGATCACCGCCAGGCAGGGGCGGCGCCGGAAGCGCGCGAGGTTCTTGCGGAACCCGCCGGACGCGGCCCGGATCGACAGTCGGAGTCCGAGGGCGGGGCTGACCAGGTAGTGGCGGTCGTCGAAGGTGTGCCAGCGCAGTTGGGGGTCCACCAGGTACCGCCCCACCGGCATCTCGGCATCACGTGCCACCGCGGGAGCACTCACCACCCGAGGCACGGGGTCGGCGCCGCGGAAGGTCCCCGACGTCACGATCGTCGCCTCGACGCCGGTCGGAGAGATCCACCGGTCCGCGCACAGCAGCGTAGGCCGCAACCGGTGGACCATTCCCACGTCGATGCGCTCCACGGCCTGCCAACCGGTGACCGACGCGCGCTTCATGATTCCACGCTACCGACCGTGGGTGGCCGGCGACACCGTGCGGACCTGGGGCTCAGGAGAGCGGTGAGGCATCGAAGCCGAGCAGTTCGGTGAAGGTGCACATGGTCCGCAGCACCACCATGTCGCCCCGTTGGGGACCCACGATCTGCATGCCGATGGGCACGCCCCTCGAGTCCAGCCCGACGGGGATCGACCCGGCCGGCGATCGGGTCAGGTTGAACGGGTAGGTGAGCTGCACCCAGTTGTCGAGCGCTTCCCCCTCGACGGTGCCGAGCCCCCCGGGCGGCCCGGCGAGCCCGGCCACGGTGGGGGTGAGAAGGACCCGTCCCTGGCGCAGCACCTCGATCAGGCGCAGGTTGAGCCGGTGTCCCACGTCGGTGTGTTCCAGGTAGTCGACGGCACTGAGATTCTCTGCGAAGGCCATGATGTCCCGCAGCACCGGGTCGACCTTGTCCCAGTCCGGGTGGTCCCGGAAACGGCGCATCGCCCGCAGGTTGCCCACTCCGGAGAGCACCAGGAACGAACCGATCGGGTCCTCGTCGAAGATGTCGTCGATCTGGATGACCTCGACGCCCGCGTCCGCGATCTTGGCCACCGCGGCCGCGCAGGCGTCCACGATCTCCGGATCGACCCGGGCGTAGCCCAGATTGGGAGACCACACCACCTGACGAGGGACGTGCAGGTCGTCCATGGCGTCGACCCAGGATCGTTCGGGGATGGGAAGCGACTGACGGTCCGAGGGGTCCGGACCCACGACCGCGTCGAGCACGGCGACGGTGTCGTCCATCGTGGTGGTGAACACACCCTTGACCGACAGCTCCGGCCAACCTGCGGGCTCGGGGCCCCCGTTGGGGATCCGACCCATGGAGGGTTTCATGCCGGGAAGGCCGCACAGCGCGGCGGGAATCCGGATCGACCCGCCCCCGTCCGAGGCGGTGGCCAGTGGCACCAGGCCGGCGGCGACCGCGGCCGCGCTGCCTCCGGAGGACCCGCCTGCCGAATAGCCGGTGTGCCACGGGTTGGATGTCCCACCGAACAGGTTGTTGTGGGTGTCGCCCTTCCAGGCGTACTCGGGCGTGTTGGTCTTGCCCACGACGATGCAGCCCGCCGCCCGCAACCGTTCGACCAGCAGCGAGTCCCGGGTCGCCGGCGGATCGCCGGCGTGCAGGTGGGAGCCGTAGGTGGTGACGAAGCCTTCGGCGTCCTCCATGTCCTTGACCCCCAGTGGCACCCCGGCGAAGGCTCCGACCTCCTCGCCCCGGGCGGCGGCTGCGTCGATCTCCTCGGCGTCCGCGAGGGCACGTTCGCCGTCGACGGCGACGAAGGCGCCCAGGTCGCTGCGGGCCTCGATGCGTTCCAGCGCGTGGGTCACGACTTCCCGGGCGCTGACCTGGCGTGCCTTGACCATTTGGGCGATGCGGACGGGACCATGCGTACGGAAGTCCATGACTAGAGGGTACCCCCGATCAGCAGGGTCTGCCGCCGGACCGTGCCCGCCCCGCCCGGATCGACCGGCCCCGGATCAGCCGCTCGAATCGAGGCAGGCGACCTGGATGTCGCCGGGAGCCAGACGGCGCGCAGTGGTGCCCTCGGGACAGTCCTCGGGCACGCCGGCCCGGCCGACCACCTGACCGTCGTTGGGCTCGTCGCAGGGCACCACGGTGGTGCGCGGCCCCGCGTCGACCCGCACGCAACGGTTCTGCAGGGAACCCGGCGCAGCCGGATCCTCGCTGGTCCCGGTGAGCAGCACGATCAACATGATGCCCGCCAGCACGATCAGGCCGAACCCGAACAGCAGCCGGACCCGGAACGGGCGGGCCGGGACGCTGGGCCGGTGGACCGCCCGCGCCTCGCGTCGACGCTGGTCGGTGTCGGCGTGCCATTCCGCGAACCCGCCGGGCGGCTCGGGTTCGGTGCCCGGAGGAAACGGGCTGTAGGGCGTCCGGGGACGGGCGACGGTGATCGTCTGGTCGTAGCGGGCTCGGCGCTCAGGGTCACCAAGGACGTCCCAGGCCGCGTTCAGCTCCCGGATCCACACCTCGGCCTCGGCCCGGGAACGCGGATCGGCGGCGCGGTCGCCGAGGCGGTCCGGGTGGTAGCGACGAACCAGGCCCCGGTAGGCGCGACGGATCTGGTCGGTCGTCGCGTCGTCGGCCACCCCCAGCAACTCGTAGTGGGTTCGCCTTCGGCTCACCGTTCCAGGCTTGCGCTTTTGTCCCGGACCGGCAACCGGGTCCCGGGTCGGCGTCTCAGACGTTCCGCCCCGGTCGTGTCATGCGAGCCGCGCTGCCAGGCGGTCCAGTCCGGCGACCCGGGAACCCTTGACCAGGACCGCGTCTCCCTCGCCCAACCCGGCTCCGCCCAACAGGATCACGACCTCCCCGGCGTCGCCAACCACGTGGGCTTTCGGTCCGTACGCGCTGGTGCCCACCGCGATGACCGCGATGCCGAGCGACGCGGCCAGGTCCCCCATCGCGCGGTGATCCTCGGCCGAGGTCGGACCCAGTTCGGCCATCCGACCCAGGATCGCTACCCGGCGATCGACATCGAGGTCGGCCAGCGCCCGCAGCGCAGCCGCCATCGAGGTGGGATTGGCGTTGTAGGAATCGTCGATGACCACCAGGCCGTCGCTCCGGCGCCGCACGTCCATGCGCATCGGCGAGAGGCGGGCTGCGCCGAGCGCCTCGACGACGGCTTCGAAGGGGATGCCGAGACGCAACCCGGCCGCGGCAGCCGCCAGCGCGTTGGGCACCTGATGAGCGCCGTGGGCCGCCAGGCGGACCCGGCCCGAACCCCAGGGGGTCTCCAGCGTGAAGGACGCGCGCAGGTCCGTGTCGACCTCGATCCGGTCGGCGTGCACGTCGACCCCGCCGGCGTCGACACCGAACCGCAGCACCGAGGCGTCGGTTCGATCTGCGAGCGCCGCGACCCGGGCGTCGTCGGCGTTGAGCACCGCGGTGCCCTCGGAGGGCAGCGCCTCGACCAGTTCACCCTTGGCGGCGGCGACCTCGTCGAGGGAACCGAACTGTTCCAGGTGCGCACCCGCGATCGCGGTGACGATCCCCACCGTGGGTGCCGCGATGGCACACAACCCGGCGATGTGGCCGATCCCCCGGGCGCCCATCTCACACGCGACCGCCTCGGTGGACTCGTCGGCCGTCAGCAGGGTGAGGGGCACGCCGAGCTCGTTGTTGAACGAGGCCCGGCTGGCGACGGTCCGATGCGTGGTGGCCAGCACCGCGGCGAGCAGGTCCTTGGTCGAGGTCTTGGCCACCGATCCGGTGATCCCCACGACCCGTCCCGCGAGCTGCGTGTCGAGCCGGGAACGTGCCAGCGCGCCGAGTGCTCCGAGTGCGACCAGGGTGTCGTGGACCGCGACCGCCGGCCGGCCCGAGTCGTCGCCACGGCTCGTCAGATAGGCGGTCGCACCGCGTTCGATCGCGTCGTCGATGAAGTCGTGGCCGTCGCGTTCGGCGACGATCGGCACGAACAGACGCCCGGCGACGTCGCCGCGGGAGTCGATCGTCGCGCCGTCGGCCTCGACGGGTTCACCGAGCCGGACCCCGTCGGTCGCCGCTGCGATGTCGGTGGTGGTCAGGCGCATACCTTCGAACGTAGCGGCCCTCGTGGACGCGCTCCTCGGTCCGGGCGGGTGCGGGTCGACGGTGCAACGTCGGCCCGGCGCGGTCAGCTCAGGCTGGCAGCCAACCCCGGGCGGTCGATCTTGGCGTTGTGCCGTTTGTCGACGGGCAGGTGGTCGATGAAGAAGAAGCGGGTCAGTCCCCGGGTGGAGGCATGAGCCTCGGCCAGGTCGCGCAGTTCGTTCTCGATGCGGACCTGCTGGGGGCGTGCCTCGGGTCGCAGTTCCACACAGACCGCCGCCACGCCACTGCCCAGCGCCTTCGGCGCGATCAACGCGCTTTTGACCACGTCGGGGTGGGTGTTGATGACCGGTTCCACACACAACGGGTAGTAGGTCTTCTCATCGGTGACGACCCGGTGGGAGCGACGACCGCACACCCACAGGCGGCCCTGCTCGTCCAACCAGCCGAGATCCCCCAAGCGGTGCCAGTTGGTGTCGCCGTCGGCGATCTTGTTGTCGGCCATCTCTTCGGGGGCGTCGTAGTAGTGATCGCTGATGTGCGGGCTGCGGGCCACGACCTCGCCGATCTCGCCGGAGCCCAGGACCGTGGCGTCGGCCATGGTCGGGATCGGTCCGTCGACGACGTCGACGATCTTCACCTCCACGTGCGCCAGCGGGTCGCCAACGCACAGTCCCTCGCCGGCCTCGGTGCGTGCCCAGGTCTCGTCCAGCACCGTTGCGCCGGCGATCTCGGCGACCGGGAGCGCCTCGGTCGCGCCGTAGTTCGAGTAGATCTCACCGTCGACGAGCATGTCCTTGACCGCCGCGTACAACGGCCCGTACACCTCGGCGCCGCCCGCGACGATTCGTTTGATGCTCGGCAGCTTCAGGCCGTTCTCGGCGCAGTGACGGGCGAGGTTGGTCAGCACCGCCGGTGATCCGAAGAACGACGCGACCTGGTGGCGTTTGATCGTGTCGACCAGCTTGGCCGGGTCGGCGGCGCCGGGGCCCTTGGTGGCGAAGTTCATCGGCGGCACCACCACCGTGCCGCCGTGGAACAGTCCGATGATCCAGAAGATCGGGAACGTCGGCATGTCGACGACGTCGCCGTGGTCGGCGAGGCGCCACTGGGCGGCGACTCCGTCGATCATCGAGGTGAGGTTCCGGTGGGTCATCACGGTGGGCTTGGGGTTGCCGGTACTGCCCGTGGTGAACGCGATCACGCAGGGATCGTCCACGGCGACGTCGGGAAGTTCGGGGTCACCGACCCAGGAGCGTTCCAGGGAGGCCAGGGTGGTCACGCCGGGGAACCGGGAGGGACCGACCAGCACGTTCTTGGAGATCGTGCCCTTGCCCCAACCGAACACCGCCCGGCCGATCTGGGCTTCGGGGGTGCCGAAGAACACCTCGGGGCCGACCCTGGCGATCGACTTGCCCACGCTGCGAAGCCCGTGGCTGTGGGGCTCGATACCGACCATGACCGCGCCGACCCGCCACAGCGCCAGGGCGGTGACCATCGCGTCCTCACAGGGAGGGATCATGAAGGAACACAGCGTGCCCTCGCCCACCCCGAAGTCCCGGAGGCCGGCGGCGACGGCCTCGGCCCGGCGGCTCAACTCGGCGTAGGTGGTGGTCGTGGTCCGGGGCCGTGAACCCAGGCCGGGGTGCTCGTGGATCAACGCCAGGCGCGTCGGGTCGGTCCGGGCGATCTCGGCCACCCGGTCGGGCAGGTCCATGATCCGGCCGGTGGTCTCGGGAGCTGGGGTGGAGGTGCTCATGAAGCCTGCTTTGCCTCGGTGGTCGTGTCGATCAGCTCGGTGACGAGCGCGGTCACCGCGTCGGGGTCCTCCAGCATCGCCAGGTGGCCGGCGTCGTCGATGACCTCGACCCGTTCGGCGTGGAGGCGGTCCTCGAGCCCGGCGGCCTTCCTGCGGGACAGCACCCGGTTCTGTGCGCCCCAGACCACCCAGATGGGCACGTCCCGGTCGACGTCGACGGTGTCCAGCTCGCCGTAGGCGTCCATGTCGTCGAGCACGTCCACCAGTGCGGGCATCTGGTCGGCCCGCATCTGGCACGCCAGCAGCTCGGGGTCACGGTGCAGTCCCCTGGCGACGCCTTGGCGGCCGAGCTGGAAGCGCAGGGTGGGCGATCCGGCCACCGAGGGGATCCCGATCTTGCGGGAGACCGACCGGGCGGCCCGAGTGGGCCCGGCGCCCAGCTTCTTCATGTTGTGGACGAAGCCGATGCCGCCGCCACCGAAGCTGGCTTCGGTCAGCGGGTTGACGGCCAGGACACTGGTGATCAGATCCGGGCGCTTCCGGGACACCTGGACCGCGATGTTCGAGCCCATGCAGTTGCCCACGAGGGTCACCGGTGCAAGATTGTTCTCCTCGATCAGGGCGATGATCAGGTCGATCATGTCACCCAGGGTCGCCGGGGGTTCCGGGCGGGGCGAGGCGCCGAACCCGGGCAGGTCCACCGCGATGCAGCGGTGCGTGGCGGACAACGCAGCGATCTGTTCCCGCCAGATCGTCGACGAGGTCCCCCCGTTGTGGAGGAACAGGATGACGGGTCCGGAGCCCTCGTCCCGGTAGGCGACGGTGGTGCCATCGTGGGTGAAGGTCTTCATGGGCAGCTCCGTGGATACCGGTCGGGAGCGTGTTCCCCGACCATGAACATCAGCGTACATCACTCGTCGGTCGGAACAACCGGGCGGGCCACCAACCGTACGTCGAAACCGCGAGACGCACCACCCTTTCCGGCCACCTGGCTCCTTGGTGCAGGCACCTGCCCTCAGGACGACGGGGGGGTCGGACAAGTGCTCGCCTCTGCCGGTCCGTCGATTGGTTCCGGTAGCCACGACGCGTACGCGGGGTGGTCGCTTCCGATCGGCAGGCGCTCGGTGGTGTCGTGGCGGGCCGAGTGATACCAGGCGGTCACGATTCCGAGCGCCGCACGGGCGTCGTCGAGCGACACCGGGTTGGGAGCATCGGCTGCAAGAGCGTCGACGAAGGCCTGGAACTGGCCGGTGAACGCGTCCGGGCGGCTTGGCACCGCCGCCAGCACCTCCTCTCCCGCGCGACGTGTCACGTCGTCCCGCCACTCGAAGGCCCACGGTCTGCCGGCCGGATGGTAGGGGTCGGTCGCGGATTCGATCTGGACTCCTTCGAAACACCACACCAGTCGTGAGGTCTCGATCGCGGCGCCGGTCGTGGCGTTCATCGTCACCAGTGCGCCGTCGGTCGTGCGGCCGATCGCGACCGCACAGTCCTCGGTGGCCACCTCGTTGACCCGGGTGGTGGTCATGGCGTGGATCTCGGCCAGGGGCCCGCCGATCCAGGTGAGCAGGTCGTGGAGGTGCACCGCATGGTTCACCACGGTCCCCCCCAGCGCTCCCTGCCAGGTCGACCGCCATGCGGCCTCGTCGTAGTAGTCGGCGTCCCGACGCCACCACGTCGAGGCGTGCGCGATGAACAGCCGTCCGGTCAGACCCGCCTCCACCAGCGCACGAGCCTGGGCGGCTCCCCGACCGAACCGGTACTGCAGCACCGGCATGAGCCGCGCGCCGCCCGGCGCGGCCGCAACCGCCTCGGCGATCCGGTCGCAAGCCGCCAGCGAATCCACCAGCGGCTTCTCACAGATCACGTGCACTCCGGCGGCGAGACACCGGGTGATCTGCGTCTCGTGCAACGCCGGAGGCGTGCACAGGTCCACCACGTCGACTCCGGCCTCCAGGAGCTCGTCCAGAGAGGCGTACCCGGGAAGTCCCCAGGCCGCGGCAACCTCGGCGCGGCGTCGACCGTCGGGTTCGACCACCGCGACCGCATCGGCGCCGGCCACGTCGATCCACGACAGCAGGTGCAGCTGCCCGACCCCGGTGCCCACCACCCCGACGCGCAGCCCGCTCACCGTCCGGTCCCCCAGACCCGTGCCTGGTCGCGCGCGTCCAGGCAGAGCTGGGACACCGCGAACACGTGATCCTGGGTCATCAACGTGTCGGTGCCGTCACGGAGGTCCGCCAGCAGGGTCGGAGCCCAGCCCACCGGAGCGTCCGTCACGTCCACCCGGCGGGACCCCTCGGCATCGACATGGATCAGGTGTTCGGGGCCTGGCCGGCCCTCGACGTCGATGTTGGCGCGCACCTCGAGGGTACCGGTGGTGCCCACCACCTCGAGACGGACATCGCCCCAGGTGTCCAGCCCCGCCGGCGAGAGCAGGTCCACCGTGTGGTGGCCCTCGACCCCGGCGCCGACCAGCGTCAGGGTGCCCACGTCCTGGAACCCGCCCCGCGTCGGGTTCGCCGCGTTGCCGGCGGATGCGTCGACCACCGCGGCGTCCTCGGGGTCGCCGGTGAGGGCCAGGAACTCATCCACCTGGTGTGAGGCCAGATCCACCAGGATCCCACCGGAACGCGCCGGGTCGAAGAACCAGTCCGGGCGCGACTCCGCGGCGAGGGTGTGGGGTCCCACCCCACGAATCCGCACCAGCGAACCCACCGCGCCCGAACGGGCCAGGTCGATCGCTGCGACCACCGCCCGGTTGTCGAAGCGTTCGGTGAACAACACCGTCCAGGGGCGCCCCGGACGGTCCCCCACCGCCGCGCGCACCGCGGCGAGCTGGGCCCGGCTGGTCAGTCCCGGCTTGGCCGACACCACCGACCGGCCCGCCTCCAACGCCGCCACGGCAACCTCGGCCCGGGTCGCGGGGATCCCGACGGTGACCACCACGCCGATGGAGTCGTCCGCCAGGATCTGGTCCAGGGGTCGGGCAACCGATCCGGACTGCCAGGACGCGTACGCCTCGATGAGATCGCCCTCGGGCACGTGAGCGGCGGCTTCGGCGCCGGCTCCCACGAGACCATCGACGATCGTGAACAGATGCAGATGGTCCGCGCCCGCCACGGCGAAGCGCACCGGAGCGGTTCCGGTCACGAAACCTGCCGGGTCCGGGTTCGGAAGTCACACCTCCAGGACGCCGCGCCCGAGGAGAGCTGGTACACCTGGGATTCGCGTTCGATCCGGCCCCAGGGCGACTCGTGCCGGGGGAATCCACCGAGGGGCACCTCGGCACCGTTCACGGTGAAGGGATCGTTCCACCCGAATCCGATCGCACCCGCCGCTGGCGAGTTCCACTGGACCGAGAAGCCCTCGGGTCCCTTGGTCACGACCGGGTCCTGGGCGGTCAGGGCCGCCGCGAAGGCGTCGAGGGACCCGTCCAGGTCGGCCGCGCCGCACTCGACGATCCACACGTTGTCGGCGCCGCCATGGGCGACCAGGTCGAAGGAGCTGGTGAATCCACGGGCCTGGTAGACCGCTTCGGGGTAGTCCCGCCAGGCGGGTGGCCGCCACGACCACAGGGCGATGTAGCCCCCGGCACGCTCACCGATCGTCCAGTGGCCGGACTGCACGACGCGGTCGAAGTGGTCCTTGGGGAAGTACGCGTGGGTGTAGTCGCGGTAGCCCAGTACCGCCCACACCAGCGGGTCGGTGGAGGCGTCCCAGGCGGGCTCGTACAGGTGGACGGCGGTGCGCTCATGCTGGGCCGAACGGGGCATCGACCCGGTCCCGGTCCAGTACGCCGAAGCGTTCGATCGAGACCACTCGATGCTGTCCGCGGGTTCGGTCACCGGGTGGGTGGTGAACACCATCGCCCGTTCGTCGATCGCCGCCTGCCAGGCGTGGGCCTGGTCGCGCATCTCCCCCTTGCGGTGGTCCAGCACCGAGGCCAGCGAGACCCTGGGGTGACGCCAGGCGTAGGTGTTGGCCTCGGAGAGGAACCCGAAGTTGATCACCGCGCTGCGGGGCTGCATCCAGTCGCGGATCTTGACCGGATCGAAGTCGTTCAACAGCGCCAGCAGGCGGATCTGTTCGAAGCCCTCGGTGTCCCAGAGACGGAACTTGTTGGCCTCGGCAACCCCGACCTGGGCCATCGGCCACATGCCCACCGCGCCCAGGCTCCACCAGAACGGCAGGTTCTCCTTGTTGGTGAAGTCGCGGCCGTAGGGCGCCCACACGTAGGACTGGATCGGCCGGGACCCGTCGAAGTACACCCCGTGACGTTCCCGCACCACGTGGGTCCGGTCCGAGGTGGCGATGTCCAGCATCACCTGGGGTGGCCGGTACCGCTTCGCGGCGCTGAAGTAGGTCGCGCCCGAGTCGTTGAGTGCGGGGTAACCGGCGGTGGTGTCGTCGAAGAGGAACTTGGTCGTGCCGAAGGTGTCCTCGTCCAACGAGTTCATCTTGTCCTTCTCGTAGGTCCGTCCCCGGGGCGCGGTGTAGCAGCCGTTCTGCAGGTGCGCCGCCTGGTCCAGCACGCACATGTCCAGCGCGATGGCCGCAGCGGCGACCACCTCGGGGTCGTCGGCCTGCTCCACCAGCATCAGCAACGGCACCACGTCCTTGAGCATGTAGACGTTGGAGTGCCACTCGAAGAATCCGAAGTCGACCCGCTCGGAGATCCAGCCCAGGATCTCGGGCTTGGTGCGGTCCCGCGACTCGGCGCCGGTCAGGCCGGTCACGGTGAAGATGTCGTCGGGGAAGCGCTGCCCGGCCAGGTACTCGTTGGCGTGGCCGATGATCCGGTGGTTCTCGGACCAGAACCATTCGTGGTCGAGCCGGTCCGCGGGCAGCGGGTCGTCGTAGCGGTAACGGTTGTTCACCATGCGTTGGCGGATCGCATCGATGACCCCGGGATCCAACCGGGTCATCTCGGTGGACCCCTGCCCGAGCTCGAGCAGCCAGTGCAGATACATCAGATCGAAGTCACGGGTGTCGGCCCAGGAGTCGATCTTGTCCCACACCGAGGCGAACGTGGCCGGGGTGACCTCGTGGATGTTCCACACGTAGTCGGGGTCGCGTGTGGCCCGGAGCAGCCGTGCCCCCACCCCCACGACGTTGGAGGACGAGGGGTTCGCGGTGGCCACGGAGAGGAAGTCCTCGACCCGCGCGTTCCAGTACGCCTCGTCGACGAGTCCCGGGGAGCCGGGTGGGGCCAGCGCCGCGTTGGCGGCGCCGGTGTTGGCCGACTGGGCTCCCGGAGGTCGGGGCACGTCGGGAGTGCAGCGGTCCACCGCCCCGGCGAGCACCAGTGCGGAGGAACCCATCAGGAAGTGGCGACGGTCCAGGCGGAAGCGCGACAGGTCGAACCGCGCGCCTGGCGCGGGGTCATTCGACTCGGTGGCGGACGGGTTCGGGCGGGGCTCCTGGTCGTCAGCTGACGTCGGCATGGGGTCTCCTGAATTCGTGGGTCGAGGTCGAGATGCGGCGGGGTCGACCGGTGGAACCGCCGATCGACAGGTGGGGCTCCAGCACCGTCTGGGAAGGTCCTGCGTCGTCCATGAGCCGGGCGAGGGCCCGGCGGCCGATGGCGTCGTGGGGAGCCGCGACGGTGGTGAGCGTGGGCATGGTCATCGCGGCCAACTCGAGGCCGTCGGACCCCACCACCGACAGGTCGCCCGGCACCTCCACCCCCGCCTCGTGGGCGCCCACCAGAAGCCCGGCCGCCTGGACGTCGTTGAACGTGACCGCCGCGGTGGCCCCGGTGGTCAGCACCGCGTCGATCGCGTCACGGCCGGCCTCGAAGGTCCCGGCACGGGCCTGGACGGTCGTCACCTCCAGGCCGTGGGGTCCGGCCCCGACCCGGTCCCCGGCGCGTGCTTTCAGCGCCCGGGCCCGCTGCCGGGCCGACCAGTACCGGGACGGACCGGTGACCATCGCGACGTGCCGGTGTCCCAGGTCCGTCAGGTGGCCGAGCGCCAGAGCCACGATGGCCCGCTGGTCGACGACGACGCTGGGAATCCCTCTGGACTGGCGGTTCACCTGGACCACGGGGACCTCGGCTTCGGACAGGTCCGACACCGGCGTGGCGACCACGAGGCCGTCGACGCGGTGGCTCAGGGCCCGCAGGATGCGTGCCTCGGTGGCCGGGTCGCCGTTGGAGTCGGCGAGCAGCACCTCCAGGTCGCGGTCAGCCGCCTCGGCCTGAACCGCGCGCAGGAGGGTCGCGAAGTACGGGTTGGCCACGTCGGGAACGACGACCCCCACGGCTTCGGCGCCACCGCCTGCGAGACGCTGGGCATGACGGTTCGGAACGAAGCCCAACTCGTCGACCGCGGCGAGCACCCGCTCTCGGGTCGCGGCCGCCACCAGCTCGGGTCGGGCCAGAGCGCGAGACACCGTGGCCGGGTGCACCCCGGCGCGCCGGGCCACGTCCTGAAGCGTGGGAGATGCCGGGCGCCTGGCCATCCGCAGAACCTAGCAGGGCTCCGCAAGCGCTTGCAGCGATCCCGGTCGTCGGCCACACTTGGCGGGTGACCGCCGCTGCTGCCGCCATCGACCGGGTGCGCCCGCGCCGAGCCATCCGGGGCCACGCCGCCCTGCTTCTGCCCCACGGCCCGGACGGGTCGGTCGACTGGGGATCGTTCACGCGCCTCGTGGAGACCACCCGTACAGCCGGACTGGTTCCGGCGGTGAACATGGACACCGGGTTCACCCAGCTCCTCGACGAAGCGACCCGGGCCGAGGTGCTGCAACGCACCGCAGAGGTCGTGGGAGACGGGTTTCTGGCCGGAGCCTTCGTGGCCGACACGCCGGGTGACCGCTTCAACCCCGACGCGTACCTGGCTGCCATGGAGCGCATCGCCGATGCCGGTGGAGTGCCCGTGGTGTTTCCCTCCCACGGGCTCAACTCGCTGGACCCCGACGGGTGGGTGGCGGCGCACCGGTGCTTCGCGGAGGCCGCCGATGCCTTCGTCGCCTTCGAACTGGGTGAGATGTTCGTGGACTACGGACGCATCTACCCCCTCGAGGCCTACCGGGAACTGCTCGGGATCTCCGCGTGCACCGGCGCCAAGCACTCGTCGCTGTCGCGGCAGGCCGAGTGGGACCGCCTGGCGGTGCGCGACGAGGTCCGGCCCGAGTTCCGGGTCCTCACCGGCAACGATCTGGCCATCGACCTGGTGTGCTGGGGCAGCGACTACCTGCTGGGGCTGGCCACGTTCGCCCCGGAGGCCTTCGCGCGGCGCGACGCCCACTGGGCCGCCGGCGACGACCGCTTCTTCGAGTTGAACGACGTCCTCCAGGCGATCGGGGCCTTCGCCTTCCGGGGTCCGGTCCCCGCGTACCGGCACGACGCCGCGATGTTCCTGGCGCTGCGCGGGATCATCGACCACGACTCGGTCCCCGAGGGGTGCCCGCGCCGACCCGAGGCCGACCGCGCCGTGCTCGCCGCGTTCGCCGAGCGACTCGAGGCTCTCGAGTGACCCGCATCGCCCAGGTCAAGAAGATCGCCGACGTCGAATCCTTCGTCGACCACTGCGAGCGTGTGGGGGCCACGATCCCGGTGGCATCCGAGGGGTCGGTCCCGCCTGGCGCGACCGACCCGTTGGCCACCCCCTTCACGTTCACCGACGCAGGCGCAGGCCGGCGGGCCGTGGGCAACCGCTTTTGTGTGCTGCCCATGGAGGGTTGGGACGGCACCGGCGACGGCGCGCCCACCGATCTGGTCCGCCGCCGCTGGGAACGCTTCGGGCGCAGCGGCGCAAAACTCGTATGGGGTGGCGAGGCGGTGGCGGTGGACCCGGCGGGCCGGGCCAACCCGAACCAGCTCGTGATCGGGCCCGACACGGTCGACGCGATCGGCGAGCTGCGCGCGCACCTGGTGGCCACCCACGCGGCGATGCACGGTTCCACCGACGATCTGGTCGTCGGACTGCAGCTCACCCACTCGGGCCGTTGGAGCCGGCCCGGAGGCGAGCCGGCTCCGGTGACCGCGCACACCCATCCGGTCCTCGACGCCAAGGTCGGCGCGGACGCCACTTCGGTGCTCACCGATTCCGATCTGGACACGCTGGTGACCCGGTTCGTGGACGCCGCCGCGCTCGCGGCCGACGCCGGGTTCGATTTCGTGGACGTCAAACACTGCCACGGATACCTGCTCCACGAGCTGCTCGCCGCCCGGGGACGTCCGGGGCCCTATGGCGGGGACCTCGCCGGCCGGGCGCATCTGCTCGAACAGGTCGTGGAGGGCATCCGCCGGCGGCGCCCCGGTCTGGCCATCGGCGTGCGGCTGTCCGCATTCGACTTCGCGCCCTTCGCTCCCGGCGACGACAACCGCGGAGTCGCGGTGGTCGCCGACGACGCACCGGTTCCCTTCGGGGGCACACCCGAGGGCACCACGTTCGACCTGACCGAGGTCCACGCGTTCATCGACCGACTCGTGGACCTGGGCATCGGGCTGGTGTGTGTGACCGGCGGCAGCCCGTACTACAACCCCCACATCCAACGGCCGGCCTATTTTCCCCCGTCCGACGGGTACGCCCCGCCCAACGACCCGCTGGTCGACGTGGCCCGCCACCTGGCCGTGACCGCCGAGCTGACGCGGTCCCATCCCGGCGTCGCCTTCGTGGGCAGCGGTTATTCGTACCTGCAGGACTTCGTGGCTCCGGTGGCCCGGGCCGTGATCGCGGCCGGTGACGCCACCGCGATCGGGCTGGGCCGGATGATGCTGTCGTACCCTGAGCTGCCCCACGACATCCTGCGCGGTGCGCCCAGCGACCGGCGGCTGGTGTGCCGTACCTTCTCGGACTGCACCACTGCCCCGCGCCACGGCATGGTGTCGGGCTGCTATCCCCTCGACGACTTCTACAAGCAACGACCCGAGCGGCGCGAGCTCGCCCGCGTCAAGAAGGAACTGCGCACCCGTCTGGGTGTGGTGGGCCGCACCGCCCCTGGCAACACCGCACGATAGAACTTGACTATGGTCGCCGCCATGCGACCTGTCACCCGTTCCGGATCCCGTCGTCGATCGGCCTCGGTGGGCCTCGCCACCCTCGGCCTGCTCGGCGCTTCGACCCTCTTCGGCGCTACCGGCGCCTCTGGGATGGAACTTCCCGGTTCGACGACGTTCGTCGCCACCGGGGCGCCGCAGACCTACGTGGTACCCGAGAACACCTGCTCGGTCGCGATCACCGCGGTCGGAGGCCAGGGTGGCGCCGGATCCAACCGATCGCCGGAGGGCCTGGGCGAGGTCCTTCCCGGCGGGCTCGGCGGCGTCGCGCAGGCGTCGGTCAGCGTGACCCCGGGTGAGGAACTCGGCGTGTACGTCGGCGGTGCCGGCGAAAGCGGCACCTGGAAGTCCAACCAGCCCACGATCCGGGCGGTGGTCCAAGAAGGGGGCGACGGCGGCTGGAACGGCGGCGGCGCCGGCGGCGACGGCGGTCCCCTCGGAGGTGGCGGTGGTGGCGGGGGCGGCGGCGCATCCGATGTCCGTCTGGGCGGCGACTCGCTCGACGACCGCGTCGTGGTCGGCGCGGGTGGTGGCGGCGGCGGCGCCTACAGCGACCCCTCCGACCTGGCGGCAGGAAAGGGCGGCGTCGGGGGCAACCCGGCCACCGCCGGGGGCGATGGAGCTTCCCACGGACCTTCTTTCTTGGTGATCGCCGGAGGCGGCGGGGCCGCGACCGTCGACGAGCCCGGTGTGGGTGGCGTCGGCGGTGCCTATTCCTCGGCTGCCCCCGCGGCGTCGAGTCAGCTTCGGGCCGGTCCCTCCGACAGCACGACACCGTTCCCCGGCGCCACCGGGGCCGCGGGCATCGGTGGTGACGGCGGCACCGTGGGATCCGTCGAGAACGCTCCTCGGGCCGGCGGCGGCGGCGGTGGCGCCGGACTCTACGGCGGGGGCGGCGGTGGGGCCGCAGCTGCCGGAATCGGCGGGGGCGGCGGCGGCGGGTCGAGTCTGGGCGACGTGACCTTCGCCGGCGGCGAAGCGGTGACGATCGACGGCGAGGTCCACCCCGAGGGTCACCAGGGACCGGGCATCGTGGTGATCGCACCGGACGGCGACTGCCCGACCACGACCACCACCGCACCGGACCCCACCACGCCGGTGACGATCCCGGGCAGCACCACGGTCCCGGACACCACGGTTCCAGACACCACCGCACCGGACACCACCGCACCGGCGACCACCGTGACCCCGCCCACCACGCCGCCTGATGATCCCGCGGTCGGAGCCACCGACGTGGAACCGCCCGTCGACAGTGGCGCCGGTCAGGCAGCGGCAGCAACCGCCGTTCCCGCCCGGCCCGCCTACACGGGCTGACGGTGTGATCAGCTTGGAGTCCGTGGTGGCGTCGGCGCCCCCGCGCGCGGTGGTCTGAGCGCCCGCCACCTCGGTCCTACACTTGGCGCGGTGGCAAAGGCGACGGATTCCGGTCCCCGCGCCCGGTTGGTGGTCCTCTACGGCGGACGCTCCGCCGAGCACGAGGTGTCGTGCGTGTCGGCCACCCACGTGCTGGCCGCCGCCGACCCGGACCGGTACGACCTGGTGCCGGTGGCCATCGACCGGCACGGCCGCTGGCTCCTCAACGAATCCGCCGCCGGTGCAGTTTCGACCAACGCCGCCACTCCCGGGGAGCTGCCGTCGGTCACGATCACCGGCGCGGTCATCGAACCGCCGATCGCGCTGGCCAGCCCCGACCCGGACCGACCCACCGTGGTACTCCCCCTGGTCCACGGTCCCCACGGTGAGGACGGCACCCTGCAGGGGCTGCTGGAGCTGGCGGACGTGCCCTACGTGGGCAGTGGCGTGCTCGGATCGGCGATCTGCATGGACAAGACCATGGCCAAGACGATCGCGGGCGCGAACGGTCTGCCCCAGGCCCGGGCCTTCGCCCTGACCCCGGGCAGCGGTGGGCCGACCGCGTTGGCCAACCGGGCCGAAACCCTCATGGCCATGGGCGACATCGACTACCCCGTCTTCGTCAAGCCCGCGAACCTGGGCTCGTCGGTGGGAATCACCAAGGCCCGGGACCACGCCCAGCTCGTGGCCGCGCTGGAACTGGCACTGTCCTACGACGAACGGCTGGTGGTCGAAGAGACCGTGGTCGGGCGCGAGATCGAGATCGCGGTGCTCGGCAACAGCATCGGCGACCGGGCGCCCCGGGCGTCGATCCCAGGAGAGATCGTGGCCGGCGCCGAGTTCTACGACTACGCCGACAAGTACCGGGACGGCTCGGCGACGCTGCTGATTCCCGCCGAGCTGGACGAGACCGAATCCGCCGCGGTCCGCGAGCTCGCTCTGGAGGCCTACGCCGCGTTGCGCTGCGACGGCATGGCCCGGGTCGACTTCTTCTACGAGCCCACCGGCCGGGGATTCCTGCTCAACGAGATCAACACCATTCCCGGATTCACACCTCAGTCGATGTACCCCAAGCTCTGGGAGGCATCGGGCCTGTCCTACGGGGCGCTCATCGACGAGCTGGTGGCCCTCGCCCTCGAACGCCACGGGCGTCGGACCCGGTTTCGCACCGACGTGTGAACCTCAGTCGGCCAGGTACTCCAACAGCCATCGTCTGCGCCGCCGCAGCTGGGCCAGGCCCGGTTCCACGCCGACCGATTCGAGCATGTCGACCTCGGTGGCCATCCCCAGGATGATGGCCCCGGCACCCAGCACCTTGGACCGGGGCATCTGGGTGGCCAGTCGATCCAGGAACGGTTCGGCTGCGGCCAGCAGCCGGTCCGACCGGGGCGGACCCAGTCGGAGCACCTCGCGAATCAACTCGAGCAGCTCGGGCCGGAGTGCGCCGATCCGGAACAGCGCGTCGACCCCGGCCCGCCGCGGTTCCGGGCTGCGGTGGATCGCCGCCTGGACCTGCCCGGCGAGTGTGGCCACGGTGTGGTCGATCACCGCACCCAGCAACTCCTCCTTGGAGGAGAAGTGGTAGAGCAGTGTCTGCTTGCGCACGCCACATTCGTTGGCGATGTCGTCGAGCGAGGTGGCCTCGTAACCGCGTTCGGCGAACGCCGCCAACGCTGCCTCCAGCAGCCGCTGGGCCGTGCTCGTGGGAGTCGTCACCACCGCCATGGGCGCAAGCCTACCCTGCGCTCGTCTACCAATCGGTAGAGACCGATCGGCTACCATCGGCCGTCGTGATCCCCGAAGCCCTCGCCGGTCGGCGCATCTTCATCACCGGCGCGACCGGATTCGTGGGCACCGCGCTCGTGGAGCGACTCCTGCGCAGCGCACCGGAGTGTTCGCTGACCCTTCTGGTCCGCCCGGGGCGCCGCCGCACCGTGGAACAACGGGCGACCCGGGAGATCTTCCGCAACGACTGTTTCGACACCCTGCGCGACCAGCTCGGCGGGCGCGATGCCTTCGAGACCATGGTCGCCGAACGCGTCCGGGTCGTCGCCGGCGACGTGGGCTCCGACGGGCTGGGCCTCGACGAATCGGGTCGCCAGGCGCTCGCCGAGTGCGACACCGTGATCCACTCCGCGGCGACGGTGTCTTTCGACGCCCCACTGGACCTGGCCATCGAGGTCAACCTGCTGGGCCCCACCCGGATCGCTCGAACCTGCGCGGAATTGGGGGTCACCCCTCATCTGGTCGCCGTGTCGACCTGCTACGTGGCCGGCAACCGTCGCGGCGACGCCCCCGAGGAGCCCGTGGACGCCAGCCCGTTCTGGCTCGACGAGGTCGACTGGCGGGCCGAGGTCGACGCGGCCCGCCGCCTCCGGGGCGACGCCGAGATGGCCAGCCGCAGCACCGAGATGCTGGAACGGTTCCGCGCCGAGGCCCGCGAGGAGCTCGGCGCTGCCGGCACCCCGCTGCTGGCCGCCAAGACCGAGACCCGACGCCGTGACTGGATCCGGTCCCAACTCGTCGAGGCCGGCCGGGTCCGGGCGGCGTCCCTGGGATGGCCCGACGCCTACGCCTATACCAAGGCCCTCGCGGAACAGGCCCTCGCCCAGAACCGCGGCGAGGTTCCGGTGTCCATCGTGCGACCCTCGATCATCGAATCGGCCTGGGCCGAACCGCGCCCGGGCTGGATCCGCGGGTTCCGTATGGCCGAGCCGATCATCATCTCCTACGCCCGCGGGCTGCTCCACGAGTTTCCCGGGATTCCCGAAGGTACCGTCGACGTCATCCCCGTCGACCTGGTCGTCGCGGCGATCTGCGCGGTCGCCGCGCACGGCCCCGAGACCGACCGCGACGAGCCCGCCATCTACCAGGTCGCCTCGGGTTCGGTGAACCCGCTGGGCTACCAACGGCTGGTCGACCTGGTCCAGGACTGGTTCACCCGCAACCCCCTCTACGACACCAGGGGCCAACCGATCCAGGTGCCCGAATGGTCCTTTCCGGGCCGGGGACGGGTCCAGAGCCAACTCACCAGGGCCCGGAAGACCCTCCAGGTCGCCGGGCGCACCCTCGGTGCCCTGCCCTTGCGCGGCCGCCAAGTCGAGGTGGCCGACCAGATCTCGGCCAAGCAGGACGACGTGGAACGGGCCGCCACCTACGTGGAGCTCTACGGCGCGTACACCGAATGCGAAGCCGTCTACGGCGTGGACCGACTGCTCGGGCTGTGGGAACGTCTGGACGCCACCGACAAGGAGCGCTTCGCCTTCGACCCGCGCGCGGTGGACTGGGACACCTACGCCACCGAGATCCACCTGCCATCGATCATCGAACACGCGCGGGTCAACACCACCGGCAAGCGCAAGGACCCCGACGCCCGTGCCAAGCGGCTCCGTGGCCAGGTGCTCTCGGGCGACCGTCACTTCGCGGCCTTCGATCTGGAACACACGATCCTGTCGTCCAACGTGGTCACCTCGTACGCGTGGCTGGCCTCCCGGCGGCTGCCCGCGGCCGAGAAGGCCCGCTTCGCGGCACGGCTGCTCGCCGACGCGCCCGGGCTGTTGCGGATGGACCGACGGGACCGTTCGGACTTCCTGCGCAGCTTCTACCGCCGGTACACCGACGCGCCGGTGGACCAACTCGACACCGACGCGGTGGAGCACTTCAACCAGCTCCTGCTTGCGAACGCCTACCCCGAGGCGATCCGGCGGGTTCGCGCCCACCGCCGGGCCGGACACCGCACCGTGCTGATCACCGGCGCCATGGACTTCGTGGTCGCCCCGCTGGTGCCGCTCTTCGACGACGTGGTGTGCACCCGGATGTCCACCCAGGTCGACCGCGACGGCGTGGAGCGCTACACGGGCCGACTCACCGAGGTGCCCCCCACCGGCGAAAGCCGTGCCCAGGCGTTGTTCGACTACGCCGCCGCCCACGACTTCGACGTGCGCCAGGCGGTGGCCTACGCCGATTCGACCTCCGACCTGGCCATGCTCGAGGCCGTCGGCTTCCCCGTGGCGGTCAACCCCGAGATCCGTCTGGCTGCACTGGCCCGCAAACGCGGTTGGCTCGTCGAGCACTGGGAACCTGCCTCGGGTTCACCGGCTCCACTGGTGCCCCTGGCGACCCGCCGGGGACGGCGTCGCGACGATCTGCTCACCCGCATCGCCGGGCGGCTGGGGGAGCCCGCGATCTCCGAGCCGACCCGGTCCGCCACCAGGTCGGCTGCGAGCCGTCGAGGGACGAGTCGGCGATGAAGGCGCTGCGCTTCTCCCGGGACGTGCCCCGTTTCGCCGCGGCCCGCCTCACCTCGGGCCTGCGCCCCGGGGCGGGCGCCCGCACCGGACCTCTGTCGCTGGTCGACACCGATCCGCCGACCCCGCCCGGTGACGACTGGATCGAACTGCGGCCGCGCCTGGCCGGAATCTGCGGGTCGGATCTGGCCACCATCGACGGCCGGGCGTCGCGGTACTTCGAACCCATCGTGTCGTTTCCCTTCGTCCCCGGCCACGAGGTCGTCGCGGACCGTCCCGACGACTCCCGGGTGGTGCTCATCCCCGTGCTGGACTGCGCCGTGCGCGGCATCGACCCGCCCTGTGCCTCGTGCGCCGCGGGTCGCACCAACCACTGCGAACGCATCGCCTTCGGACACCTGGAACCGGGGCTGCAGTCGGGCTACTGCACCGACACCGGTGGCGGCTGGTCGACCCGCATGCTCGCCCATCCCAGCCAGCTCATCGACGTTCCCGACGCGCTGTCGGACGAGGCGGCGGTGATGATGGAGCCCACCGCATGTGCGGTCCACGCCGCCCGCAGCGTCGCCGCGCTCGAACCCGAACGCGTCGCGGTCATCGGCTCGGGCACGCTCGGCCTGGCCCTCCTCGCCGCCCTCACCCACCTGGAGGTGGCCCCCGAGGGAGTCATCGCCACCGCCAAGCACCCGGTTCAGCGCGACTTCGCCCGCTCCCTGGGAGCAAAGCGGGTGGTGGCTCCCAGTGAGTTGACCCGGGCGGTGCGCGCCACGACCGGGTCGTTCATGGTGGGAGCCCGCCAGCTCACCGGAGGCATCGACGTGGTCGTGGACTGTGTGGGTTCGGCCGATTCGATCGCCGAAGCGCTCGCCATCGTCGCGCCGGGAGGCACCGTGATCCAGGTGGGGATGCCGGGCCGGGTGGACCTCGACCTGACCCCGCTTTGGCACCGTGAGACCGCGCTGCGGGGCTGCTACGCCTACACCCGGGCCGATTTCGTCGACGCTCTCGACGTGGTCGCCGACGCCGGTCTGGAACGACTGGTGTCGGCCACCTATCCCCTGGCACGTCACACCGAAGCGATCGAGCACGCCGCCGAGGCGGGTCGGCGCGGCGCGGTGAAGATCGCCTTCGACCTGCGCGGAGAAAAGGAACGCACCCGATGAACGTCTCCCTCGTCAAGGACATTCGCTGATGCCCCGTCCCGGTTTCGTGCTCGACGTCGACCGATCGACCCCGCCGATCCTGTTCCACCACGGCGAAGGGTTCCGGCTCGAGAAGCTGCCCGCGGGACGCTCCCGCGTCGTCTACCCGGCAGAACCCTTCGAAGGACTTCGTGACCCGGATGCGGCGATCCGCCACGCCCTGGCCAATCCCCTCGGCGATTCCGAACCGCTCGAGGCGCTGTTGTTCCCCGGCATGAAGCTCACGATCGCCTTCGACGACGTGTCCCTGCCGCTGCCACCGATGCGCCGCCCCGACATCCGCCAACGGATCATCGAGGCCGTCCTCGACGTGGCCGCCGCCAAGGGCGTCGACGACGTGCACCTGATCGCTGCGCTGGCCCTGCATCGACGCATGACCGAGGACGAGTTGCGCCACGCCGTGGGCGACCGGGTCTTCGACGCGTTCGCGCCGCTGGGCCGCCTCTACAACCACGACGCCGAAGATCCCGACAACCTGGTCGATCTGGGCAGCACCGACACCGGAGAGGTCGTCGAGATCAACCGGCGGGCCGCCGAGAGCGACCTGCTGGTGTACGTCAACCTCAACCTGGTGGCCATGGACGGCGGTCACAAGTCGACCGCCACCGGCCTGGCCTCGTACCGCAGCATCCGTCACCACCACAACGTGCGCACCATGGAGCACTCCCGGTCGTTCATGGACCGCCACGCCTCGGAACTGCACTCATCCAACTGGCGGATGGGCGACGTGATCCGCGCCGCGGGCGTGAAGATCTTCCAGATCGAGTCGACCGTCAACAACGACACCTTCGGCACCACCGGCCCACAGGCGGTGCTGGCACGCCGCGAATGGGAGTGGACCTTCCGGGACCGGGCCGCGTTCATCGCCATGAAGGCGGGCCTCGACCGGATGCCACCGTCGGCGGCCCGGAGGATCTTCCAGTCCTGGCGTGCCCCCTACGCGGTCACCTCGGTGCAGGCCGGTGAGGTCGACGCGGTGCACGAGGCGACCCTGGCCCAGGTCTTCGCCGAACAGCTCGTGCCCGTCGAGGGCCAGACCGACATCCTGACCATGGGCCTGCCCTATGTGGGCCCCTACAACGTCAACTCGGTGATGAACCCGATCCTGGTGATGTGCCTGGGGCTGGGCTACTTCTTCAACATGTACCGCAACAAGCCGCTGGTGCGCGAGGGCGGCGTGCTGATCATGACCCACCCCACCCCGTGGGACTTCCACCCGATCCACCACCCCAGCTACATCGACTTCTTCGAACAGGTCCTCGCCGAGAC
>CAYVAS010000012.1:0-53907 GCA_964449375.1 uncultured Iamiaceae bacterium
CAGGATGACGACCTTGCCGCGGGGGTCGGCGGCGACCTCGGTGGAGTCCTCATAGGTGGAGTAGTGGTAGGGCGTGTCAGCGGCGAACTCGGCCGCGCAGGTGTCCACGGTCTTGAACGTCGGCACCACGCCGGCCGCCAGCCGGGCCTGGCGGACCCGGGTCTCGGCGACGTCCCACAGGTACGCGAGCTGGGCGTCGGCGAAGCCCAACCGTTTGGCTCGCCGCCAGTCCCGGCGGGTCATCGTGTCCACGTCGAGGTCCGCCAGGCGTGCCCGTTCGGCGGTGATCTGGGCGATCTGGTCGAGGAACCAGGGGTCCACCCGGGTGGCCGCGGCGATCTCGTCGACGCTCATGCCCCGCCGCAACAGCGCTTCGAGTTGGAACAGCCGGTCGGGGGTGGCGATCGCCGCGGCGGCCAGCAGCTCGGCGTCGTCGAGATGGTCGGTGGCGGTCTCGCCGGGGTCGGCGTTCAGACCCAGCCGGCCCGTCTCCAGGGAGCGCAGCGCCTTCTGCACCGATTCGCAGAAGGTCCGACCGATCGCCATGACCTCGCCGACCGCCTGCATCTGGGTGCCCAGCAGGCTGGGGATCTCGGGAAACTTCTCGAAGGCCCAGCGGGGCACCTTGGTGACCACGTAGTCGATCGTGGGCTCGAAGGACGCCGGGGTGGCCTTGGTGATGTCGTTGGGGATCTCGTCGAGGGTGTAGCCCACCGCGAGTTTCGCGGCGATCTTGGCGATTGGGAACCCGGTGGCCTTGGAGGCCAGTGCACTGGAGCGCGACACCCGCGGGTTCATCTCGATGATGACCATCTCGCCGTCGTCGGGATCGATCGCGAACTGGACATTCGAGCCGCCGGTCTCCACCCCGACCCGGCGGATGCAGGCGAACGCGGCGTTGCGCATCTGCTGGTACTCGACGTCGGTGAGGGTCTGGATCGGAGCGACCGTGACCGAGTCGCCGGTGTGCACCCCCATGGGGTCCAGATTCTCGATCGAACACACGATCACGCAGTTGTCCGCGGCGTCGCGCATGACCTCGACCTCGTACTCCTTCCAGCCGGCGATCGAGGATTCGATGAGGATCTCGCCGATCGGGCTGGCGTCGAGACCCGCGCCGGCGAGGCGCTCGAAGTCTTCGGGGGTCTCGGCGATGCCGGTGCCCTTGCCGCCCAGGATGTAGGCGGGTCGGATCACCACCGGCAGCCCGACCTCGGCGAGGATGCCGCGGGCCTCCTCCATCGAGCCGGCCGTGCCCGAGGCGGGGACCTTCAGGCCGATCTCGACCATCGCGTCCTTGAACCGCGCCCGGTCCTCGGCGGTGGCGATCGACTCGGCGTTGGCACCGATCAGCTCGACCCCGTAGGTGTCGAGCACCCCCGCCTCGACCAGCTCCATCGCCAGGTTCAGCGCCGTCTGGCCGCCCAGGGTCGGCAGCAGCGCATCGGGTCGTTCGCGTTCGATGATGCGCGTCAGGGTGGCCACGTCGAGGGGTTCCACGTAGGTGGCGTCCGCGAAGTCCGGGTCGGTCATGATCGTCGCCGGATTCGAGTTGGCCAGGATCACGCGGTAGCCCTCTTCGCGGAGCACCCGGCAGGCCTGGGTGCCCGAGTAGTCGAACTCACAGGCCTGGCCGATCACGATCGGGCCGGATCCGATGAGCAGGATCGATGACAGGTCGTCCCGGCGGGGCATCAGCGATGGTGCTCCTTCATCAGCGCGGCGAAGTTCTCGAACAGGTAGGCGGAGTCGCGGGGCCCGGGGCCGGCCTCGGGATGGTGCTGCACCCCGAAGGCGGGCACCTCGGTGCTGCGGATCCCCTCGATCACCCCGTCGTTGAGGTTCACGTGGGTCACCGCCGCCCGTTCCAGGGACCCCTCGGCGATGGCGAAGCTGTGGTTCTGGCTGGTGATCTCGATGGTCCGGGTCTGGAGGTTCTGGACCGGATGGTTGCCGCCGTGGTGCCCGAAGGGCAGCTTGGTCACCGACCCGCCCAGGGCCAGACCCATGAGCTGGTGACCCAGGCAGATGCCGAACACCGGAACCTCTCCCATGAGCGCGGCGACCGTGTCGACCAGCCCGGCCTGGGCCGGGTCCCCCGGGCCGTTGGAGAGGAACACCCCGTCGGGTCGCCGCTCGAGCACGTCGGCGGCCGGAGTGTGGGCGGGCACGACCTCGACGGGCCCCAGGCGGGCCAGGTTGGTCAGGATCGTCGCCTTGATGCCGAAGTCGTAGGCCACGATGCGGAAGGTGCCCGGCCCGGTCGCCGCGACCTCGTAGGGCTCGGCGGTGGTGACCTCCGAGACCAGGTCGACCCCGGCGGTGCCCGGTTCGGCTGCCGCCGCGGCGCGCAGGTCGGCCTCGCTCACGCGTTGCTCGGCGCGGTCGTCGACGATCCCGAAGGCGCCCGGCATCGCGCCGGCCTCGCGGATGTGGCGGGTGAGCCGCCGGGTGTCGACCCCGGAGATGCCCGGTACGCCGCGGCGAATCAGGAACTCCTCGAGGGGCTCGGCGGCCCGCCAGTTGCTCATGCGTCGGGCCAGGTCCCGCACGATCACGCCCCGTGCGTGCGGGCGACGGGACTCGTTGTCGGCGACGTTGGTGCCGTAGTTGCCGATGTGGGGGTAGGTGAAGGTGACGATCTGGCCCGCGTACGACGGGTCGGTGAGGACCTCCTGGTAGCCGGAGAGCACCGTGTTGAACACGACTTCCCCGCCGGCGATGCCGCCGGCGGGGACCGCGCCCACGGCCTCGCCCTCGAAGGCGGTGCCGTCGCTGAGGACGAGCAGCGACTCGTACCGGTCGTTCATGTCAGCCTCCCGTTCTCGACCACCACGTCACCGGCGACCACGGTGTGACGCACCGCGCCGGTGAGGGTGCGACCGGCCCAGGGGTTGTTGCGGGACCGGCTCGCGGTGTCTTCGGCGTCCACGGTCCAGGTGTGGTCCGGGTCGAACACGCACAGGTTGGCCACCTCGCCAACGGCCACGGGCCGTCCCTGGTCGGCCATCCCCGCGATCTCGGCGGGACGACGGCTCATCGCCTCCACGATCCCGCTCGGACCGAGTTGGGCGCCCAGTTCGGTGTGGACCACCGCCAGGGCGACCTCGAGGCCCAGCATGCCCGGCGGTGCCTGATCGAAGGGCTGTTCCTTGGCCTGGGGCGGGTGCGGGGCATGGTCGGTGGCGACCACGTCGATGGTGCCCTCCACGAGCGCGGCGCGCACCGCGGCCACGTCGGCGTCGGTGCGCAGCGGCGGGTTCACCTTGAACACCGGGTCGTAGGTCGCACAGCTGGCATGGGTGAGCACCAGGTGGTGCGGGGTCACCTCGGCGGTGACGGGCAGCCCCTCGGCCTTCGCGGCGCGCACCAGCTCCACCGAACCGGCCGTCGACAGGTGCTGGAAGTGCATGCGTGCACCGGTCAGGCGCACGAGCGCCAGGTCGCGTTGCACCATCATCTCCTCGGCTTCGGCGGGCTGTCCCGCGATGCCCAGGCGTGCCGACCATTCGCCTTCGTGAAGGTGGCCTCCGGCGGCGAGTTGGGCGTCCTCGCAGTGCTGCATCAGGGTCACCCCCAGGCCGCGGGCGTACTCGAGCGCCCGGCGCATGAGGCGGCCGTCCTGGACACCGGTGCCGTCGTCGGTGAACAGTCGCACGCCGAGCTCGGCCAGCTCGGCCATGGGGCTCAGTGCCTCGCCGGCCCTGCCCACGGTGATCGCCGCCGAGGTCACCACCTCACAGGCCGCGGCGCGTCCCGCGGCCAGGACCTGTTCGACCACCGCGGCCGAATCGATGGCCGGCGTGGTGTTGGGCATGGCCACGATGCCGGTGAACCCGCCCCGCACCGCGCACCGGCTCCCGGTGAGGATCGTCTCGGCGTCCTCGCCGCCGGGTTCACGCAGGTGCGTGTGCAGGTCGACCAGTCCGGGCATCACCAGGCACCCGGTCGCGTCCAGGGTGCGGGGCCCCTGCAGGTCGAGGTCGACCGCGGCGACGGTGCCGTCGGAGGACAGGGCTACATCCGCACGGCGTCGGCCGGTGGTGTCCACGACCTCGCCGCCGGTGATGACCAGGGCGACTTCAGGCATCGGGGGTGAGCTCCTCGTCGTCGATCTGGGGCCCGGCCTGGCCGAGCAGTCGGTACAGCACCGCCATGCGCACCGCGACGCCGTTGCGGACCTGGTCCACGATCAGCGAGCGGGGCCCGTCCGCGACGACCGCGTCGAGTTCCACCCCGCGGTTCGTCGGACCCGGGTGCATCACGATCGCCTCGGCGTCCATCCGTTCGGCGCGGTCCCGGGTGATGCCCCAGCGGGCGGTGTACTCGCGCAGGGTCGGCACCAGCGCCTCGGTCATCCGTTCGCGCTGCAGGCGCAGCACGTAGACGACGTCGACCCCGTCGATGACGGTGTCCAGGTCGTGGGTCACCTCCACGGGCCACCCCTCCAACGAAGGGGGCAGCAGGGTGGGCGGGGCCACCAGCACCACCTGGGCACCCAGCGCGGTGAAGGCCTCGACGTTGCTGCGGGCGACCCGGGAGTGCTTGATGTCGCCCACGATCGCGATCCGCCGGCCCTCGAAGTCGCCGAGCCGGTGGCGCAGGGTGTAGCAGTCGAGCAGGGCCTGGGTGGGGTGCTGGTGCCAGCCGTCCCCGGCGTTGACGACCGACGCGTCGACCCAGTCGGCGATGCGATGGGGCGCACCCGAGGAACGGTGGCGAACCACGATCGCGTCGACGCCCATGGCCTCGATGAGCTTGGCGGTGTCGCGCAGCGATTCGCCCTTGTTGACCGACGAGCCGCCCACGGCGAAGTTGGCGGTGTCTGCGGAGAGCCGCTTCGCGGCGGTCTCGAAGCTGAGTCGGGTCCGGCTGGAGTCCTCGTAGAACAGCCAGGCCACGGTCCGACCGCGCAGTGCCGGCACCTTGGGAATGGGCCGACCGATCACCTCGACGAAGTGGTCGGTGAGATCCAGGATGTCCTCGATTCCGGTCCGGCCTCCCAAATCGGCGACCTCGAGCAGGTGCTTCACTTGACCATCTCGCCGATCTCGACCCCGTCGCGAGAGACGTTCACGACCTCGTCACGGCGGGTGGGCAGGTTCTTGCCGACGAAATCGGGACGGATGGGCAGCTCCCGGTGGCCGCGGTCGACCATGACCGCGAGCTGCACCGCACGGGGGCGCCCATAGGAGGTGAGCGCGTCCAGGGCGGCGCGCACGGTGCGCCCGGTGAAGAGCACGTCGTCGACGAGCACCACGGTCGCACCGTCCAGGTCGACCGGGATCTCGGTGACCGCCTCGGGCAGCACGGGCCGCAGCCCGATGTCGTCGCGGTGGAAGGCCACGTCGAGGGTGCCCACCGCCAGGGTGTTCCCCTCGATCTCCCCGAGGGCTTCGGCCAGACGTTCGGCCAGTGGGACCCCTCCGGTCTGTAGCCCCACCAGCACCACGTGGTCCACCCCGCCGTTGCGTTCGGTGATCTCGTGCGCGATGCGCCAGATCGCCCGGTGGACCTCCTCGGCGGTCATCACCAGTGCCCGGGCAACGAAAACGCCCCCGAAGGGGCGCGTGATGCGGCGTTCGCGTTCTGCCACGGGCGACTCCTGTCCGTCCGGGCCTCACGGGACCCGATTCACGGTCAGGTGCACAGTTTAGCAGCCGACCCGGCGGGTCACGATCCGGCGCCGCGATGGTCGGCGGCGAGTCGGCTCAACACACCGTTGACGTACCGGCTGGAGGCTTCGGTCGAGAACCGCTTGGCGAGCTCGACGGCCTCGTTGATCACCACCGCGACCGGAATCTCGGGGGCCCAGCGCATCTCGGCGGCACCCATTCGCAGGATCGCCCGGTCCACCACCGGCATGCGCTCCAGGGTCCAGCCCCGCGCCACCCGGGTCAACTCGACATCGACCTCTTCACGGTGGGAGGCGACCAGGTCGACCAGCTCCACCGTGAAGGGGTCTGGTACGACGGGCAGGCCGGCGACGATCTCGCCGACCTCGAGCCCCTTCAGATCCGCTTCGTAGAGCAGCTCGAGCGCCCGTTCGCGGGCGTCGATGCGGCGGGTACCGACACCAGGTTCAGGCACGCGTGATGTAGTCACCTGAGCGCGTGTCGACCTTGAGCCGGTCGCCGACCTCGACGAACAGGGGTACCTGCAACTCCAGACCGGTGACCAGCTTGGCCGACTTGCGGGCCCCCGAGACGCGGTCGCCCTGGATCCCGGGTTCGGTCTCGGCCACCTCGAGTTCCACCGCGGCGGGCAGGTCGACCCCCACGATCTCGTCGCCGTACATGGCCAGGGTGACGTTCGCGCCCTCGACCAGGTAGTTGCCGGCGTCGCCGAGGGTCTCGCCCGGCACGGTGAGCTGTTCATACGACGCGGTGTCCATGAACACGTGGCCGGTGGCGTCGCGGTACAGGAACTGCATCTCGTGCTTCTCGACGATCGCCTGGTCGACCTTCTCGCCGGCTCGGAAGGTCCGGTCGACGACCCCACCGGAACGCACGTTGCGCAGGGTCGTGCGCACGAACGCACCGCCCTTGCCCGGCTTGACGTGCTGGAACTCCATGACCTGGAACAGCCCGTCGTCCAGCGACAGGGTCATGCCGTTCTTGAGGTCGTTGGTGGTGATCGCCATGAAAACTGGGCCTCGCTCGATGTCGTGATGGATGCGGTCAGTCGACCGCGGTCGTCTTGGGTGCCCGGGTGAGGGTCCGACAACCGTCGGCGGTGACCACGACGGTGTCCTCGATGCGGACCCCGCCGTGGCCGGGCAGGTACACACCCGGTTCCACGGTGATCACCGCACCCGGTTCGAGCCTAACCGCGCCCTCGGCGGCAACCGGAGGCTGCTCGTGGATCTCCAGGCCCACCCCGTGGCCGGTGGAGTGCATGAACGCGTCGGCCCAGCCCGCTTCGGCGATGCGGTCCCGGCAGGTCTTGTCGATCTCGCCGGTCAGCACCCCCGGGCCCACCGCGGCCACCCCGGCGGCCTGGGACTCCGCGACCACCTCGAGCATGCGTTGCTGGGTGTCGGTGGGTTCGCCGATCATCATCGTGCGGGTCATGTCCGAGCAGTACCCGTCGATCACCGCGCCGAAGTCGAGCACGACCAGGTCACCCTCGACGATGCGCCGGTCGTCGGGACGGTGGTGGGCCATCGCTCCGTTGGGACCGGCGGCCACGATCGTGTCGAAGGACGTGGTCTGGGCCCCGAGACGACGCATCGCGAAATCCAGTTCGAGCGCGAACTCCACCTCGGTGGGCGCTTCGGTGAGCCGGTGCCGGACCTCGGCCAGCGCGGCGTCGGCCACCGCGCACGCCGCTTCGATCCGGTCGACCTCGCCGGGTTCCTTGGTGATCCGGAGGTGGTCGACCAGCCCTTCGGTGGCAACCAGTTCGGCATCGGGGAACCATTCGGAGGCCCAGCGGCGCTGCCGGGCCCAGGTCACGTGCTCGGCCTCCAGTCCGATCCGCCCGACCCCGTCGAGCGCGGCGACGATCGCGTCCTTCTGACCCTCGCCGCCGGCCACGGTGCGTTCGGCGGCCACACCGGCCCGGGCCAGTTCGGCCTCGGACTGTTCGCCGTAGCGACCGTCGGTGGTGAACGCGAGACGGTCCGGGCCCACCACCACGACCGCCGCGGACCCCGAGAAGCCGGTGAGCCAACGGATGTTCTCGAGTTTGGTGACCACCAGTGCGTCGCAGCCCGCCTCGTCCAGGCGGTCCCGAACCAGCTCGACCCGTCCGGACTGGTCCATGGGTTCGAGCGCGCCGATCAGGCCTGCGGCCCGTCGGGCCGCGTGGTCCGCGGACCAGGTGGATCGGTCGTGATCGGTGGTGGTCATCGAATCTCCTCCAGCGCGGCGGTCAGCAGGGCCTCGTCGTCGACGTGGACCGGTTCCACCCCGTCGGGGCCGTCCAGCACGAACGTGAGGCCGCTCACGGCCTTCTTGTCCCGCCCGAACAACTCCACCAGCTGGGTCGGATCGACACCGGAGGGCAGGGCGGTCGGCAGGTCGTAGCTCCCCACGATACGGCGATGCTCGGCGACCCGCGCGGCGTCGATGCGCCCCAGTCGGTGGGCGAGTTCGGCTGCGTAGACGACGCCGATGGCCACGGCCTCGCCGTGGCGCAGGGCGTAGTCGGTGGCGGTTTCCAGAGCATGGCCCAGCGTGTGGCCGTAGTTGAGAATCGCCCGACGTCCGCCTTCGCGTTCGTCGGAGGCCACCACCTCGGCCTTGCAGGCCACACAGGCGGCAACGGCCTCGTCCAGGTCCATCTCGGGCAGGTCGGCCACACCGAGGAACGCGTACTTGGCCATCTCGCCGGTGCCGTTGCGGTACTCCGCGGGCGGCAGCGTGTCGAGGGTGGCGGTGTCACAGATCACCGCGGAGGGCTGCCAGAAGGCGCCCACGAGGTTCTTGCCCTCGGGCAGGTTCACCCCGGTCTTGCCGCCGATCGCGGCGTCGACCTGGGCGAGCAGCGTGGTCGCCACGTGCACCACGGCGACCCCGCGGTGGAAGCTGGCCGCGGCGAATCCGGCAAGGTCGGTGGTGAGTCCACCGCCCACGGCGACCACCACGTCCGCCCGCGTCAGCCCCCAGCGGGCCCAGCCCCGGCACAGGTCCTCGACCGTGGCCAGATTCTTGGTGGCCTCACCGTCGGGGATCGTGAACACGCGGTGGTCGATGCCCGGATCGACCTCGACGTCGATCCCCGCCTGGGTCACCACCGCGGCACGGCGGGCCCCCTCCGGCACCAGCGCGGCCAGCTCGGCGACCGCGCCGCGGCCGACGACGACCGGGTAGGAGCGGTCCCCCAGCGGCACCTCGAGCCGGATCATCGCTGCACCGGCATGGCGAGGCGCTCCAAGGTGTCGGCGACCACGCGGGAAAGGGTCTTACGGGGCTTGTCCTCGCCGGCCATCACCGTTTCGATGTCGATCACCACGTCGGCGACCTCGCCGTAGAGGTCACGGCGTCGGGCGTCGAGCTCCTCGAGCGCGCCGCGCGGATCGTCGCCCAGCAAGGGGCGGTTCCGGCGGGCGGACTTTCGTTCGATCCGGGAGGCAAGGAACGCGGGAGACGCCCGCAACCAAACCACGGTGTGGCGTGCCTCGACGAGCAGAGCCCGGTTCGCGGCGTCGACCACGACGCCTCCCCCGGTGGCGACCACCCGCGTGCGGGGATGGTCGAGCACCCGGGCAAGCACCTCGTGCTCGGCGGCCCGGAAGGCGGCCTCGCCGCGCTCGGTGAACCATTCGTCGATCTCCAAACCGCTGCCGGCGACCAGCTCGGTGTCGGTGTCGACCGCCTCCAGGTCGAGACGGCGGGCCAGTTTGCCGCCCACCGTGGTCTTGCCCGATCCCATCATGCCCACGAGCACGACCTGGCCGGCCCGCAGCCCGTCAGCCAAGAGGACCCTCGGCGAGCGCGGTGGCGAAGCCGTCCGCGTTGCGGACGAACTCGTCGACGGAATCACCGCCGAACTTGCGGGTGGCTTCGTTGGCGAGCACCAGCGCGGTCATCGCCTCTGCCACCACCCCCATCGCCGGCACCGCGGTGACGTCGGTGCGTTCCTTGAACGACACGCCGGACTCCTTGGAGATCACGTCGACGGTGGCCAGCGTGGGCCGGTTCAGGGTCGCCAGGGGTTTCATGGCCACCTGGGCCACGATCACCCCGCCGGTGGACATGCCACCTTCGATGCCGCCCGCCCGGGTGGTGTCACGGACATAGGACTCGCCGTCCCAGTGGACCGCGTCGTGGGCCTCGGAGCCGGGAAGACCGGCGACGCGGAATCCCTGGCCCATCTCGACGCCCTTGATCGCCTGGATGCTCATCAGCGCGAACGCCAGCAGCGCGTCCAGGCGGCGGTCCCAGTGCACGTGGGAGCCCAGGCCGACCGGGACGCCGAAGGCCAGGACCTCGACCACACCGCCGAGCGAGTCGCCCACCTTTGAGCGGGCGCGGATCTCGGCGACCATCGCCTCGGCGGTCTCCGGGTGGAAACAACGCACCTCGGATTCGTCGACCGTCGCCAGCTCGTCGGGTGTGGGACGCACGCCCTCGGGCACCCGCGCGGCACCGAGCTGCACCACGTGCGATCCGATCGTCACGCCCAGGTGTGACAGCAGCTTGCGGGCCAGCGTTCCGGCGACGACCCGGGCGGCGGTCTCACGCGCCGAGGCCCGCTCCAGCACGTCGCGGGCGTCGGTGAACGAGTACTTCTGCATGCCGGCCAGGTCGGCGTGCCCGGGACGCACCTGGGTGAGGGGACGTTCGGTCTTTCCCGGTGCGGTGGACATCTCGGCGTGCCACTTGTCCGAGCGCTTCCACTCGCTGTTGGCGATCATCACCGCCACCGGCGAACCCAGGGTCCGCCCGTGGCGGACACCGCCGATGATCGTCAGCTCGTCGGCTTCGAAGCGCATCCGCGGGCCTCGTCCGAAGCCCAGGCGTCGACGAGCGAGCTGCTCCTGGAGGTCCTCGACGGTGATCTCGAGGCCGGCGGGCAGGCCTTCGACGGTGACGGTGAGGGCCTGTCCGTGGGATTCGCCGGCGGTGAGAAAGCGGAGCACGCCGGGTCAATCTACCTGGTGAGCGTCTCAGACCCCAGGATCGCCAGAATGCAACCCGCCGCCATCCAGGGCCCGAAGGGGAACCCGCGGGTCCGGTCCCGGGTGACGATCATGGTCCCGATGCCGACGATCGAGCCGCCGATCCCGGCGAACATCAAGCCGTAGAGCACCAACGCGGGTGAGAACCAGCCCAGATACCACCCCAGGACCCGGGCCAGCTTGACGTCGCCGTAGCCCATACCCCGCGGGTAGACCAGCCACATCGCGGCGAGCAGCAACCAGTAGCCCGCCCCGCCGATGGCCGCCCCCACGAGGTCCTCGGGGCGGCCCTGGGCCAGCGACACGGCCACCACCAGGACGATCCCGATGAGCAGCAACGGCAGGTTGATGCGGTCGGGCAGACGGAAGGTCTGCAGGTCGATGACCGACAGGGCGAGGAGCCCCGAGAACAGCGGGAGCACCGCGACGAGTTCCAGGCTCGGCCCGAAGTACGCGGCCGCGAGCATCCACAGCAGCGCGTTTCCGACCTCCACCAGCGGTTGCCACCAGCCGATCCGCCGGCCACAGCCGCCACAGCGGCCCTCCATCACGAAGTAGCCGGCCACGGGAAGCAGGGTCGCCGCCGAAGGCGGTTCCGGGCAGGACGCGCAGCGTGTCCAGGGAGGAGCGAAGGAACGGTCGCCCGGCGCCCGGACGATCAGCACGTTCACGAACACGCCCACGACGAGCCCGGCCAGGCCGCAGCCGAGGACGAACGCGGCTTGTGACATGGTCGGCGATCCTAGGTTGGCGGACCCTGCCGGCAGATGCCGCGGGTCCCACGCTCAGGCGAGGTCAGCTACGCACCGAGCCCAGGAACCGACGCATCAGATCGCGGTCGATCGCGCCGTCGGGCAGCTCGTCGAGGAGCTGTTCGGCCGCGTCGGGGTCGCCGCTGTCCGCGGCCCGTTCGATCAGGTCACGCTGTTCGGGTTCGAGCCCGCCGAGCTGTTCCTCCAGCAGGGCCGCCTCTTCGGGCGCCAGGTCGCCGGAGGTGCCATCGGAACCACCGGGCAGCGGTTCGGGAAGGTCGGCGTCGGCCGGATCGATCGGGTCGAACAGGTCCGACGCCGAGGTGTCGTCGTCCAGCGAGGGCAGCGAGCCGGTGTCGGCGAGATCGTCGTCGACCGGGTCCGGCACCGGCGTGGCGGCGGGGTCGCCGATCTCGGCCAGACCGTCGTCGACCAGCCCCCGGGTGGCGCGCAACACGGGCAGTTCCGCCAGGCCGAGGCGCTGCCCGAGCGCCCGCACGGTGGTACCGCTGCCGATCGTCACGATCAGCTTCCAACGCTCACGGTCGATCGTCGTGGTGTCCTCGGGCAGGTCCTCCACCAACAACACGCCCACGTCGAGCGACGGGACCACCGTGGACAGGTCCAGCCATTCGGCATGGGCCGATTCGGCCGCCTCGATGACCGAGTCGACCTCGGCGGCAGGCCCGCTGGCGGTCACCTCGGCCTCCTGGTCGAACAGGAACGAGCCGTCGTCGAGGCGCAGGAGTTCGAAGAGGACCTCGTGGGCCTCGTCGGTCGCCGCCAGAGAGGTCTGGCCACCGACGACCGTCCCGTCCTCGAGCGAGAGGCTGCCGTTGCCCTGGTCGCCCTGCACCAGCAACTGGCCGGTCTTCTTCGTCGTCGCCAAGAGGCGCAACACGTCTGGCAAGGCGAAGGTGTCGAGTGTTCCCTGGAGTGCCACGGTGTTCTCCCAGCCGCTGTCGGTGGTGGTCGTCGTCTCTATCGGCACGGGTCCGGCGACCTTCAAGGTTCCGCCGAGGGATGGGGAAATCGACCTAGGGACCAGCGGGAGCGGGAAGGTGCCCGCCGTCGGTCACAGGGTCTCGACGACCAGCGCGGCCAGTCGCTCGGAGGGTTCGCCCTCGGCGATCGGCGGGACCGGCGTGGGTTCGGCGCCCCACTCCGACAGTCCGTAGCGCCGCCACACCTCGGCCAGCCACTCGGGTGGGTCCGGATGGTGGACCCAGGCGGGCAACCCGGCCGCGGCGGCTTCGAGGATGCCGGTGGACCACATGCCCACCACCGGGGCGTCCACCTGCAGCAATGGCCGGTCCCCCGGCGCGAATTCGATGCCCAGACGCGCCCAGATCAGATGGGTCAGTCGCGACTGCAGGTCCGTCTCGGCGGGGTGGGGCCGGTACCGGGCGCCGGTGGCCAGGCAGAAACGGCGGGCCACCCGTTCGATCTGGGAGCGGGGCAGCTCGGTGCCGTGCAGGGCCCCGCACCAGACCGGGGTCGCATCCACCGCGGGCACCTCGATGTCGGCGTCACGGGCCCGTCGCAGCAGCTCGGCTCCCACCGTGCGCGTGGTCACGTCGTCGCGGCCGCTGCGCCAGAACGCCGCGTCGGCGTCGGACCACGCCGCCAGGATCACCCCCGAGGGCAGCGGCGCCGCCTGGGGCAACAGCATGCCGTGCTGGACCACGATCGAGGTGCCTCCGGACGCGCTCATCAGGTCGTGCCCGACCTTTCCGGCCGGACCGTGGGCCCCCGCGGAGACCGCGGTGACCGCGGACGGAACGGCACGGCCCAGGTCCCCGGCGGAGACGATCCCGTGCACCTCGGCTCCCACGGACGGGAATCCGATGGTGGCCTCGTCGAGACCGAAGGGACTCAGCAGCGCGACCCGCCCGGGGTCGAGCGGACCGAGCAACCCGAGGATCGCCGCCCGGCACGACCAGGTCATCGAATCGACCGCCAGGATCACCTCGGGGTCGGGTCCCAGGCGTCGCAGCCGGAGCTCGGGGGGCCCGGACGCGGGCCGGAAACGGTTCTTCCATGCGCGCAGGCGGCGGAACGACTGCCGTCGAGCTTCGTCGCGCCGGAAGGCCTCCAGGTCGACCGGGTGGATCAGTCCCACAGTTCCTCCAGGTCCCGGGCGCGGTGCGCGAAGGTGTGCTCGGCGAGCGTGCGTCGCCGCCCGGCCGCCCGGATGCGGGCCGCCCAGCGTGGCTCGCGGGTCGCCCGGTCGACCAGGTCGACCAGTTCGGGAACCGACGCGAACGTGAGCACCTCGGTTCCGGGCTCGTAGTGGACCTCCACGTCGGCGCGGTCGATCAGTTGCAGTGCCCCGACGCCGGCGGCTTCGAAGGTGCGCATCGTGAAGCCGTCCTGGTCACCGTGGATGTTGACGGTGGCCAGGGCGCCGGCCATCAGCCCGCTCCCGATCATGCGGGACACCGACGGCGAGGCGGGAAGGTCGGGACGGTCCCAGGACCAGGTCCGCAGCCGGTCGACCCGGCGGTGTGACCAGTCGTTGCCCACCACCCGGATCGGCACCCCGGCGGCGGCCGCCTCGGTGAGCAGCGCCTCGCGTCCCGGGTAGCGCGCGCCGATGAAGACCACGTCTCGAGAGGGGATCCGCACGTCGCCGTAGAAGGGGTCGAAGGCCAGGGGAACGTGCCGGGCCACTCCCCCGGCGGCACGCAGTGCGGCCACGTCGTCGGCCGAATAGCTGGCCACCGGGCCCAGATCGACCAGCCGTGCCGAATCGTGGCGGGTCCGGCGCAGCTCGTCGTAGAGCCAGAGCACCTGGGCGGCGCCCGAACGGGCGACATCGTCCCAGAACGCCTCGGTGAGCAGGTCACCCTTGACGACGACCACCACCTCGGGACGTTCCCGGCGCAGCGCGGCGCGGGCGCCTTCGGTGGCGACGCGCTCGAAGCGTGCGGTGCCCGCTCCGGGCCGGAGCCGGTCGAGACCCTCGTACAGCAGCTTGTTGCGGGCCTTGGCCACCACACCGACGTGCTCGTCGTAGCAGTGGACCGCCACGTGCAGACCGTTGTCTTCGAGGCCCCGGGCGATCGAGCGCCAGTAGTCGTGGAACACGGGCGACACGAGCAGGACCCGACGCCCCGGACTCACGTGGCCAGACCCCGATCGGTCAGGTCCTCGAGGGCCTCGTCCCACGCGCTCGAGGCGGCACCGGGCTGGTCCCAGCCCGCGGCGACGAACGCGGCCACGGCCTCGGCGACGGGAACCCTGGGTTCGGGCAGTCCCAGCTCCCGCAGTCGGGTCAGGTCCGCGCAGGCATGGGCGATGTCGCCGGCGCGGTGCACTTCGACGTGTTCGATGGTGCCCTCCACCGGCGCCCCCGCGATCGCGTGGTGGGCCAGCTCGACCAGGGAGGTGCGTCGCCCCGACCCGCAGTTGACCACCAGGGGCGTGGGGGCGGGGGTGGCGAGCAACGCCTCGACGAGCGCGGCCACGTCGACCACGTCGACGAAGTCCCGGGTCGCGGAACCGTCGCCGTAGACCTGGACCGGTCGACCCTCCTTGAGGCGGGCCAGAAACGCGGCCAGCACCCCGGTGTAGGGGTTGTGCAGCGCCTGGCCGACCCCGATCACGTTCTGCGGCCGCACGATCGTGACCGGCGCTTCGCCGGCGGCTCCCTCCAGCAGCAACCGCTCACCGTCGACCTTGGTCTCACCGTAGACCGACACCGGCGCCCACGGATCCTCCTCGCGGGACGCCCGGGGTTCGGCCTTCCCGCAGCAGGTTCCGTCCTCGACGCCGGGATGCTCGGCGCACACGTAGCGACCTTCGCCGTAGACCGCCCGGGAGCTGAAGAACACCAGCGGGGTGCGGTGCGCGGCGCACCACCGGGCCACCCGCTCGGTGCCCTCGACGTTGACCCGCCGGTACCGCTCGGTCTCGTACATCGACTGGCCCACCCCGGTCTCCGCGGCCAGGTGGACCACCGCGTCCACCGGTGCGATCTCGTCGAACACGCCCGGGTCGAGCACGTCGGCCTCGACCAGGTCGCCCACGAAGCGGCGCCGCGACGCCTCCGGGTCCAGGTGCACCTGGGCCGACAGGTTGTCCAGACCGGCCACCGTCCAGCCGGCGGCGTCCAGACGCCGGGCCAGGTGGAATCCGATGAACCCGGCGCCGCCGGTGATCAGGACCCGTCTCACCGTTCGCCCCGCCCGAGCGGTCGGGCCGGAATGCCTCCCACGGACTGGCCCGGTTCCACGTCGCGGGTCACCACCGCGGACGCGGCCACCGTCGCCCCGTCGCCGATGGTCACCCCGCCCACGATCGTGACCCGGTCACCCACGAACACGTTGTCGCCGATCGTGATCGGTCCGGACCCCTCGAACCCGGTGCGGTCACCGCCGGTGTGTTCGGCGGAGGTGATCGTGGTCCACACCCCGAACAGCGAGTTGCGGCCGATGGTGATCGGGTCGACCGAGTGGATGTGCACACCGTGGGTCAGGTTCACCCCGTCGGAGATCGTGATCGACCCACCGGGTTCGCACTGCAGCCACACGTCCGCGTAGATCGCACAGTCCGCGCCGATCCTGATGCGGTCGACCCCCTTGAGCATCCGGGGCGCCACGATCACGCTGTTGTCACCGAAGGCGGCGAACACCGGACGGAACATGACCGCGGTGATGAGCTTCCAGTACCGCCAACGCAGTCCCGGCATCGATTCGACGATCCGTTGCCGCAGCTTCACCGGCGCGGGTCCAGGGTCGGCGGATGCATCCGCAGGATCGTAGGTCATCCCAGCGCGGCGATCGCCGCCTCGCGCATCACCGCGACCGGGGCCGGCTGGCCGGTCCACAGCGAGAAGGCGTGCGCGGCCTGATGCACGAGCATGCCCACACCCCCCACCGCGTGCACCCCCCGATCCCGAGCGGCGGCCACCAGCGCCGTGGGAGTGGGGTCGTAGACCATGTCGTACACGATCTGGCCCGGCTCCAGGCGCTCCGGGTCGAGGGGAAGCGGCGGGGTCTGCTGGTCCGCCATGCCCATCGGGGTCGCGTTCACGATCAGGTCGGCGCCGTCGACCTCGGCGGGCTCGCCCACCCGTACTCGACCCGGCGCCAGCGCCGCGGCGGCCTCGGCACGGTCCCGGGTCCGGTTGACCACGACGACCTCGGCGGCACCGGCATCGGCGAGCGCGGCGACCGCGGCCCGCGCGGCACCTCCGGCACCGATCACCACACAGCGTCTGCCCTCCGGTTCGAAGTCCTCGTCGAGGCGGAGCGTGTCGATCAGCCCGGCGCCGTCGGTGGAGTGGCCCACCAGACGCCCCGAACGCCAGGCCACACAGTTGACCGAACCGAGGCGGTCCGCCTCGGCGGTGACCTCGTCGAGATGGTCGATCACCGCCGCCTTGTGGGGCATGGTCACGCTCGCGCCGCCCAGCGACAGGCTGCGCAGCGCGGCGACGGCCCCACCGGCGCCGCCCCGGGGCACCGGGAACGCGGTGAAGACCCAGTCCAGGCCGACGGCCTGGAACGCGGCGTTGTGCAGCACCGGTGACAGCGAATGGGCCACCGGGTCGCCCAGCACTGCCGCGACCCGGGTGGTGCCCGTGGGCAGCCGTCCCTGCGCGCTCACGGGGGACCGCATCCCAGGCCGGCCTCGTGGCAGGCCGCCTTGGCCTCCTCGAAGGCCTCCACGGACTCGGTGAAGATGTGCTGGGGACGGCCCTGGTCGTCGGGCTCGACGGCCAGCACGTACCACAGCCAGTCCCCTTCGGCGGGTCGAGCGGCCGCCTCGAGGGCGAAGGCGCCGGGGGCGCCGATGGGCGTGGGCGGCAGGCCGGGCTGGCGACGGGTGTTGTAGGGCGAATCGGACTCGAAGTCGACCGGGTCGCCGCTGATGATCGACAGATACCGGGTGGTCGCGTCGATGCCGAGGGGCTGGCCGACGGCGAGGCGGTTGTAGATCACCCGGGCGATCTTGGCGGCCTCGTCGGGATTGCCGGCCTCGGCCTGGACCAGGGAGGCCACGGTCACCAGGTCATGATCGCTCAGGCCCAACTCCCGCACCTCCGGGTCCACGGCGAGCGCCTGGACTCGGCGGGTCATGGTGTCGGCCATCCGCTGGAGCAGATCCGCCACCGTGTCGTCGGGGGTGACCTCGTAGGTGGCGGGGAACAGGAGCCCTTCGTAGTCGTCGCTGCCCTCGGCCAACAGGGGTGAGCGCACCTCGGCGAGCGCTGCGTCGAAGTCGTCCGGGGTGAAGCGGGGCACCGCCTCGGTGATCCGGTGGCGGATCTGGCCCAGGCGGAACCCCTCGGGGATCGAGATCCTGGTGATCTCCGGACCCAGCGGGCCGCGTCCCAGCACGGCGAGCACCGTGGCCGCCGACGAGTTGGTCCGGAACTCGTAGCGACCGGCCTCGATCCCGGCGGGATTCTTCAGTCGGACATGCCAAGTGAAGGCGGTCGCGCTGCGGATCACGTCGGCGGCTTCGAGCTGGGCTGCGATCTCGGCGGTGGAGGACCCTTCGGGGATCTCCACCGAGATCAGCTCGTTGGGCCCGTCTGCGGCGCGCAGGTTGACCGTGTACCACGCCCAGGCACCTACGACGGCGAGCACCACGAGCACCGCGGCCGCCCCGAGTCCCACCAGGATGCGGCGACGACGACGCGCTCGGCGTCCCCTGTCGCTCATGAGGTGGGCGCCCGCTGCGCGTCGAGCCAGCTCTGCAGGATCACCGCGGCGGCCACGGCGTCCACCACCTCCCGGCTGCGGCGAGTGTCCAGGCCGCTGCGGTGCAGCGACGACTGCGCGGACACCGTGGAGAAGCGCTCGTCGTGTTCCTCCACCGGCACGTCGAGCTCGGCGCGCAGCTCGTCGACCAGGGCGCGGGCGGCCCGGACGGCGGGACCTTCGCCACCGTCCAGGGACCGGGGAAGTCCCACCACGACCCGTTCGGCCTCCCATTCGGCCACACAGGCGCGCAGGCGCTCGGCGATCGAAGGAGTGCCCCGGCGCGGCCAGACCTCATAGGGGGTCGCCACGCCCGTGGAGGTGTGCCCGATCGCGACTCCCACCCGTTTGGAACCGGGATCGACCCCGATGACGTGCACGGGCCTCAGGACGCCCCCTGCAGGGTCGCCCGGGCCTGCTCGAGGGTGGCGTCGATCCGGTCGACGTCCCGGCCTCCCGCCATGGCCAGTTCGGCGTTCTTGGTGTTGCCGCCCCCACCGAGGGTGGCGGCGAGTTCGCCGACCAAGGCACCGGCGTGGCGGTCGGAGCCGGGCACCGACGCGACGACGAGCGCGGCACCGCCGGAGTCGGCTTCCCCGGCCAGCACCACGCAGTCGATGCCGGACCGGTCACGGACCGCCAGGGCCACCGAACGAAGGTCGTCGCGGGCCAGGCCGTCGACGCGTGCCACCACGATCCCGTCGACCGCGGACTCCGCCAGGTCCCGGGCCCGGGTCAGCGCGAGCTGTTGGCGCAACGCGGCGACCTCGTCACGGGCGGCGGCGAGTTCGGAGTTGCGCTTGTCGACACCCGACACCACGTCGCGGGGCGCGACCCCCAACCGGTCGCCGGCCTCGCGCAACAGGTCCTCGTCCCGTCGGAGGTGTTCCAGGGAACCCAGCCCGGTGGTCGCCTCGATGCGACGCAGGTTCGAGCCGATGGAGGCCTCGCTGACGATCTTGATCAGACCGATGTCACCGAGTGCCTTCACGTGGGTGCCACCACACAGTTCCACCGAATGACGACCGGCTTCCAGCACCCGGACCACCTCGCCGTACTTCTCGCCGAAGAAGGCGATGGCACCGATGGCCTGGGCGTGTTCCCGGGTGGTCTCGTAGTGGCGGACCGGCGCGTTGTCGAGCACCTCGGCGTTGGCGAGGTCCTCCACCGCGCGGATCTGTTCGTCGCTCATCGCCTCGAAGTGGCTGAAGTCGAACCGCAGCCGGTCGGGGGCCACCAGCGATCCCTGCTGCTGGACGTGGTCGCCCAACACCTCACGGAGGGCCCAGTGCAGCACGTGGGTGGCGGTGTGATTGCGTCTGATCGCGGCGCGCCGGTCCTCGTCGATCGCAGCCTCGGCGTCCTGGCCGGCCTCGAGCCGTCCCGAGGCGATGCGGGCCAGGTGGCGGTGCAGCCCGGGTCGTGCATAGGTCGTGTCGAGCACCTCGGCGGTTCCGGTCTCGGTGGTGATGGTGCCGGTGTCGCCGACCTGACCGCCGGATTCGGCATAGAAGGGGGTCCGGTCGAGCACGATCCCCACCGTGCCGGCGTCGGAATCCTCGTCGACCACCGCCAGGACCCGTGCTTTGGAGGTGGGTTCGACCCGTCCGGTGAACTCGGTGGTGCCGTGGTCGGCCAGGACCCGCGCGTAGGCGGCTCCGGCCTCGTCGTCGGGGACCGCCGCGGACCGGGACGCCGCCTTGGCACGGCGCCGCTGGGCCGCCATCGCCTCGGCGAAGCCCGCCTGGTCCACGTCGTGGCCGCGTTCCGCGGCGATCTCGCTGGTGACCTCGAGGGGAAAGCCGTAGGTGTCGTGGAGCTGGAAGGCCACCGACCCGGGCACCTCGGCGCCCTCGTCGAGCCCGGCCAGCTCGGCTTCGAGGATGTTCATGCCGGTACGGAGCGTGCGCCGGAACTGCTCGTCCTCACGGGCAAGCACCCCCGTGATCCGGTCGAGGTTCTCGGTGACCTCCGGGTAGGCCGACCCCATGACCTCGGCGACCCGTCCGGCCAGGGGGGCGACGACCTCACCCTCGACGCCCAGCAGGTAGGCGTACCGGATCGCCCGACGGATGATGCGACGCAGCACGTAGCCGCGTTCCTCGTTGGAGGGGATGACCCCGTCGGCGACCAGGAAGGTCATCGTGCGGGCGTGGTCGGCCAGCAGGCGCAGGGCCACGTCCACGGACGGGTCGTCGCCCAGTCTGCGGCCGGTGAGGCCCTCGGCGGCCCGCACCAGGTCGGCCAGGGTGTCGGCCGCGTACAGCCAGGGGCTGCCCTGGAGCACCGCCAGGATCCGTTCGAGTCCGGCGCCGGTGTCGATGTTCTTCGTGGCGAGATCCGTGAGGGTCCCGTCCGTTCGACGGAAGTGCTGCTGGAACACCAGGTTCCACAGTTCCGGGAACCGCGTCTCGGCGTCGGGGTTCGCCGGCCCGCCGTCGGGTCCGTGGTCTGGGCCGTAGTCCCAGAAGATCTCCGAGGACGGCCCGCAGGGACCGGTCTCCCCCATCTCCCAGAAGTTGTCCTCGCCCATGCGCTGCAGCCGGGCCTCGGGCAACCCGACGGTGTCGAACCAGATCGCCGCTGCCTCGTCGTCGTCGTGGTGCACGGTGACCCACATGCGGTCCCCGTCCAGACCGAGGACCTCGGTGAGGAACTCCCAGGCCCAACGGATCGCGTCTTCCTTGAAGTAGTCGCCGAAGGCGAAGTTGCCGAGCATCTCGAAGAAGCTCAGATGCCGCGGTGAGCGTCCCACCGTGTCCAGATCGTTGTGCTTGCCGCCGGCCCGGACGCATTTCTGGACCGACACCGCCCGTGGCGGCGACCACGGCACCGCCTCCTCGCCGAGGAAGTACGGCACGAAGGGCATCATGCCCGAGTTGGTGAACATCGGAGCCGTGGGATGCAGCGGGATCAGCCCGGCCGAGGGCACCTCGGTGTGCGCCCGTTCGACGAAGAAATCGGCGAACGCGCGGCGCAGCTCGTCGGCGGTCCCCACTCGTTGCATAGCGACGCGCGATCCTACCGATTCACCGGTCGATCCGATGACCCGGTCTCGACCCCGCCGGCGAGACGCAGGTGCGTCGGGGGCCGGCGCGCGCCCCGCCGGGCCGGATCGTGGGACGCCTCGAGCTCCCGGACCACCCGGGTCATCTCCTGGCGACCGTCGGCGAACGCGCTCCGGACCCGTTCGGCGCTGCGACCCGCGGCCTCCACGGCGGAGTTCGCCAGCGATTCGGGTTCGAGGCGGGCGCGCCGCTCGGCAACCTCCCGTTCGAGGCGCCGCAGCCCGGCGACACCGGCGGCCGCGCCCAACGAGAACCAGAACAGTCGCTTGAACATCGGTCTCCTCTCCTCAACCGGCCCTGGGGTTCCGCATGCGCCGGGCCGCCCGCGAGGTGCCCTTGGCCAGCGCGACGGTCTTGATGACCGGCTTGCCGACCGTGAAGTAGCCCACCCGGGCGGCGCCGTCGACGGTCGCGGCGAGCGCCTCGGCAGAGCCGATCAGGTCGTCGACCCGGTCCAGGTCGGTGCGGGCCTCGGCGACCGTGTCGTGCAGTTCGGCCAGTGCCGCGTCGGACCGCGTGCGGAACTCGACGAGTTCGGCGCGCAGGGTCCGCACGGTGCGAAGCAGCGACAGGCTCACCACCGTGAGCACCGCCACGGCGGCCATCGACACGACGATGGCGGTGACCACGGCCAGGTCGGCTGCGGTGAGTTCGGCGAGGATCACGCTCTTCTCCGGGCAGTCAGTCGTTCGGCGATCTCGGGCTCGACGCCGTGGGTCGATGGTTCGTAGTAGCGGCGATCGACCGCAGCGTCGGGCAGGTACTGCTGGGGCGCCCAGCCGCGGGGGTCATCGTGAGGATACTCATAGCCGGTGCCGTGGCCGAGGGAGGCCGCCCCCCGGTAGTGGGCGTCGCGGAGATGAGCGGGCACCGGTCCGGTGACCCCGTCGCGCACGTCGGCCCGCGCCCGGCCGATCGCCACGGTGGCCGAGTTGGACTTGGGCGCGCAGGACAGGTGGATCACCGCCTGGGCCAGGTTGAGCTGGGCCTCGGGCAGGCCGACGAACTCGACGGCCTGCGCGGCCGCCGTGGCCACCATCAGGCTCGTGGGGTCGGCGAGCCCGATGTCCTCGGAGGCCAGGATCACCAGCCGACGCACGATGAAGCGCGGGTCCTCACCCGCTTCGAGCATGGTGGCCAGCCAGTACAGCCCGGCGTCGGGGTCGCTGCCCCGGATCGACTTGATGAACGCGCTGATCACGTCGTAGTGCTCGTCGCGGCCGTAGCGCACCGAACGGGCCCCGAGGGCGGCTTCGGCGTCGGGAAGGCCGACCACGGCCGGCGTGCCCTCCTCACGGGCACGGGCCGTCGCCATGGCGGCGGCGACCTCCAGGGAGGTCAACAGATGCCGACCGTCCCCGGCGGCGAGGGTGACCAGGTGTTCGGCGGCCTCGGGGTCGACGGTGACCTGCTCGGCGGCGGCGCCCCGTGCGAGCAGTTCGGCCAATGCGTCCTCGCCAAGCGGGTGCAACCGGAACAGGGTCGAGCGGCTCATCAACGGCGGGTTGACCTCGAAGTGGGGGTTCTCGGTCGTCGCGCCGATCAGCACGATCAGCCCCGACTCCACCGCGGGCAACAGCGCGTCCTGCTGGGACCGGGTGAAGCGGTGGACCTCGTCGAGGAACAGGATCGTGCCCTGGTCGCGCTCCCCCAGCCGCTCCTCGGCCCGGGCGAGCACCGCCCGGACGTCGGCGACGGTGGCCGATACCGCCGAGAGCGCCTCGAAGGCCTTGGCCGTGGAGCGGGCGATGAGGCGGGCGATCGTGGTCTTGCCGGTGCCCGCCGGACCCCACAGGATCACCGAGGTGAGCCGGTCCGCTTCGATGAGGTTGCGCAGCACCCCGCCGGGCCCCAGCAGGTCCTCCTGGCCGACGACGTCGTCGAGGCGGACCGGTCTGAGCCGTTCGGCCAGGGGCGCCCGACTCCTCAACGCCTCGGCGCGGGCGGCGGCGAACAGATCGTCCCCGGGGGCCACGCCCGGGCAGGCTATCGGAGGAACGCCAGTTCGATCTCTTCGCGCACCTCGGGGGTGAGGCGCTCCATGGCCTCGAGCGCGCCGAGGTTCTCGGTGACCTGGTCGACCCGGCTCGCTCCCAGGATCACCGAGGTGACCCGCGGGTTCGTGGCGCACCACGCGATCGCGAGCTGGGCGGTGGTGACCTCGAGGCGCTCCGCGATGGCCATCAGCTCCCGCACCGTGGCGTTGCGCGACTCGCTGGTCAGCAGTTTGGCGAGCCACTCGTAGCCCGGAAGGGTCGCACGGCTGCCCTCGGGGACCCCGTCGACGTACTTGCCCGTGAGCAGCCCCGAGGCCAGCGGGCTCCAGGTGGTCAGGCCCAACCCGGTCGGCTGGTCGTAGAGCCGGGCGTACTCGGTCTCGACTCTGCGGCGTTCGAACAGGTTGTACTGGGGCTGTTCCACCACCGGCGGGTGCAGATGGTGCCGCTCGGCCACCGCGATCGCCTCGGCGATCTCGGCACCGGACCACTCCGAGGTGCCCCAGTAGTGCACCTTGCCCGCCGCGATCATGTCGGAGAAGGCCCACACGGTCTCCGCGATGGGGGTCTCCGGGTCGGGTCGGTGGCAGTAGCAGATGTCCACGAAGTCCAGCCCGAGCCGCTCCAGGGACCCGTCGATCGCCTGCATCAGGTACTTGCGGTTCAGGGTGTTGCGCATGTTGGGATCGTCGTGCAGACCCCAGAACAGCTTGGTGGAGATCACGTAGCTGTGCCGCGGCCAGCCGAGCTGGTCGATCGCCGCGCCCATGATCCGCTCGGATTCGCCGCCGCCGTAGGCCTCGGCGTTGTCGAAGAAGTTCACGCCGCCCTCACGGGCCGCGGCCAGGCACTCCACGGCCAGTCCGGTGTCGACCTGGGTGCCGAAGGTGACCCAGGACCCGAACGACAGCGCGCTCAGCTTCAGGCCGGTTTGACCCATCCGGTTGTAGGGCATGGCTGCCATGGCGGGGTTCCTTTCACCGTTGCTGCACTCGTCGACAGACCGTACTCAATCTCCACGGAGGTCCATGTCCGAGCCCACCCGCGATCCGCACCCTGCCGCGGTGGCGTTCTGTGCCGTGGTGGTGGCGGCGGTCCTGGTGCTGGTCGTGTGCTCCGATCCGCCCCGGGCACCCGGCACCGCGGCGGCGTGGCCGGCCCAGCTCTCCCCGTCGGCGGCCCGGGCCGCGCTGGATCGTCTCGGCGAGGTCGAACCGGCCTTCGAGGTGGGCTATGAGCGGAGTCGGGACTTCGGCCCGGCCTGGGCGGACCTGGACGGCAACGGGTGCGACACCCGCAACGACGTGCTGGCGCGTGACCTGGAGTCGGTGCGCCGCGCGGCGGACGGCTGTGTGGTGCTCTCCGGGATCCTCGTGGACCCCTACACCGGCGCCACGGTGCCCTTCGACCGCAGCGACGCCACGGCGGTTCAGATCGACCACCTCGTCCCGTTGCACGCCGCATGGACCCTGGGTGCCTGGTCGTGGTCCGGCACCCGCCGCGCAGCCTTCGCCAACGACCCCCGCAACCTGGTGGCGGTGTCGGGCGCGGCGAACCAGGACAAGGGCGACCGGCTGGCGGACCGGTGGCGACCGCCGAACGAGAAGGTCCGCTGCGTCTATGCCATCGACACCGTCGCGGTGCACGACGCGTACGAGCTTGCAGCGACCGGGCCCGAGCGCCGTGCCCTCCGGCAGATGCTCGGCACCTGCCCATGAGGGCCGAACGGCCTGTTTCGCCGAGATCCCGTGCGTGCTATCACGGCACCACCTACGCTGCGGCCAACCAAAGGAGGGCCATGGAACCCGAAGCTTCCACTCCCCGGCGTCGCATTCCGATCCGGACCAAGCTGCTGGTCGGACTGGCGGTGCCCGTCCTTTTCGTCGCGCTGCTCAGCGGGTTCCAGGTCCGTGAGGCCCAGAACAACCTGAACCAGGTCGAAGCCGAGGTGGACCTGGCGCTCGCCGCCGGTGGGCCGACCACCTTCATCACCGCCCTGCTCGACGAGCGCAACGTGACCGCCCTGGAGCTGCTTGGTCTGGAAGGCGCCGTCACCCTGGACCGGGTCGCCAACTCCACCGAGGCCCGCGAGGTGACCGACCAGGCCCAGCAGGAGTTCGAGGACTCCCTCGACGCCGGCGGCCAACGGGTCCAGGACCTGTTCGGCCCCACCTTCGACCAGGCACGCACCGAGCTCGCCGAACTGCGCGCCTCGGCGGACTCCATCCCACCCGAACAGCGCGACACCCAGAACCAGGCTGCCGAGGCGATCTACGACGAATACTCCCTGGTCATCGGCCAGTTCCACGACGCCAACGCCTCGGCGGTGCGCGAGATCGACGACGCCGAGCTGCGAAACCGGGCCGACGCCATCGCCTCCCAGACCCGGTCGTCGGACCTGCTGTCGCTGATGTCGCGCACCGCCGCGCTCAGCTTCATCCAGGAGATCGGCATCGAGGAGCAGCTGCTCACCCAGGACCGCTACACCCAGTACGAGGCCTCCAAGAAGCAGGCCATCGACGACCTGGACCAGGACCCCGATGCCCAGGAGACGATGCGCGGGTTCTACGAACGCGACACCATGCGCGCCTTCGAGGAGGCGATCCGCCACTTCGCCCGCACCGGCGAGGTCGCCGACGTGCCCAAGCTGATCGCGGATGCCGCCGACACCACCTCGCCGAACGGCACCGACGCCTGGCAGGCGGCCCGCTCGTCGCTGCTGGACCGCGGTGACGCACTGGTCTCGGCGGCTCAGACCAGCCGGAACTGGTACGTGGCGGTGTTCTTCGTCGCGACGCTGGTGTCGATCGTCCTCGCGCTGGCCATCGCCCGCTCGATCGCCCGTCCGCTGCTGTCGATCGCCGAGCAGGCCGACGACATGGCCCGGAACCGTCTGCCCGAGGCGGTGGGTTCGATCCAGGCCACCCCCATCGGCCAGGACGTGGTCGAGCCCGAGCTGGAACCCATCAGCGTCAAGAGCAGCGACGAGGTCGCCGACGTGGCCGAGTCGATCAACGTGGTGCAGCAACGCGCGCTCGACCTGGCCGTGGAACAGGCCGTGCAGCGCCGCAACTTCGCCGACACGTTCCTGAACCTGGGCCGTCGGGTCCAGGGTCTCGTGGCCCGCCAGCTCGACTTCATCACCGAACTCGAAGACACCGAGACCGACCCGGAGAAGCTGGCCGACCTGTTCAAACTCGACCACCTGGCCACCCGGATCCGTCGCAATGCCGAATCCCTGGTCGTGCTGGCCGGCGTGACCCGCCAGCAGCGGCGCGGCGAACCCGCCCCGGTGATCGATGCGCTGCGCTCCGCGCTGGGTGAGGTCGACGACTACACCCGGGTCGACATCGGCGAGGTCGAGCCCGCACGTCTGCCCATGAGCATCGCCGCGGACCTGGCCCACATCCTGGCGGAACTGATCGAGAACGGGCTCAACTTCTCACCTCCGGACACGGAGGTCTCGGTCACCGGGGCCCGCACCGAACGCGGATACCTGATCACCGTGACCGACCGCGGCATCGGCATGACCGCGGAGCAGATCGAGACCGCCAACCGTCGGCTCTCGGGAAACGAGTCCTTCACGGTCGCCCCGTCGCGGTACATGGGCCATTACGTGGCCGGTCATCTGGCGACCGCATTGGGCATCGAGATCGAGCTGTCCTCGCGGCCCGACGGCACCACCGCGACCGTGCTGGTCCCCGAGAACCTGATCGTGGCCCGCACCGCCGCGCCACCTCCCGCGCCGGTCGCCGCGACCGAGGACGAGGGGCTCAGCTCGTTGCTCTCCACCCACCGGCGGCTGTCGCGCTCGGGCGACGAGGGTGGCGAGGCCTCACCGGACTGACCTCAAAGGTCGGTCTCGGTCGCCCGCCGTCGTCGCGACCGGCGGGTCACCACGGCGAGGGCGACGACCACCGCGCCGGTGCCACCGACACCGGCGACGACCGCGCCCATCGGGCGGGCCGACGAATCCTGTTCCGCGGCCGCCTCGGCGACCTCGGCACGGGACAGCCGGGGGACGACCTGCCCCGACGTCGTCGTGGGCGCGTCCGTCGTGGACGATCCCGGGGCCACGGTCGTCGTCGTGGTCGATGCGGGGGTCGTCGTGGTCGATCCGGGAGCCCCGGTGGCCGACGCCGTCGGAGTCGGTGCCGGAGCCGCCGGGATGCCCTGCGCCGGAGGTCGCTGGGACGGAGGCCGCGGCGCGGGCGGACGAGTGGCAAGCGGCGGCGGACACGCCGTGGACGCCAGGTACGTGGCACCTTCGGGCACGTTGCGGGGCGCCGGAGCGGGGCGTTGCTGGCCGGCCGATTCGGTCACGTACCGCCACCCCTCCACCACGTCGGCGCGCGCCCGGACGCCGGCGGCGCCGACGCTGCGGTAGGACCACCCCGAGGTGGTGCCCGCGAAGTACGCCCAGTAGGAGATCCGGCCGTCGGTGGGGCGCGAGCAGTTCCGCTCGTCGAAGTCCTTGGGGAAGCCTGCAATCTGACAGACCTTGGTACTGTCGTCATGGCCGGTGGCGCCGGTCGCGGCGCGTAGCGCGTCCATGCCGGACGCGCGTTCGGACACCGTCACGCACCGGGCCAGTGCTCCGGCGGGCGCGCCGGGCGCGTCGCCGAAGTCGACCACGACCGCGACCCTGATCTGTCCGTCGGCGGCCCGGGCGCACCGCGCCGCCCCGGCCGGCTCGGCGGTGGTGGTCGCACCACCGCCGGCCAGCAGGACGACCAGCAGCGTGACCAGAACGCGGGCAGTCACGACTGCGGCCCGGGGTTCATCCCGTGTAGCTCGGCGTGGCCGCCAACGGGGTCGCCGGCGCGGCCTGGTCGCCCGCCGGCGGCGTGGTCGGCGCGGGGTCCCCGTCCAGGTCGTCGACCACCGTCTGGTCGGGCAGATCGATGGGCGGCGCCGGAGCGAAGGGGAGACCCTGTCCGGCCAGACCCAGCAGCGCCTGGGTCGTCGCCATCAGGTCGGGCACCAGCGGGTCACCGGCCTGGAAGGCGATCCCGCCACGGTCGAGGGGGTGACCGTCCGCCGGGACCTGCAGCGACGCCAGCGCGTCGACTGCTCCCGCGTCGGGGGCGCCCTGCACGGTCTGGTACGCCAGGGCGACCAGGCCGGTGGAGTTGGCGTCCTGGGCCAGGGTGGCACCACCCAGGTAGGCGAAGCCCCCCTCGGCGGTCCGAACCTGGTCCAACCAGTCCATGGCCGCCTCGGCCTCGGCGTCGTGGCCGGTCAGGTGCAGCGCGATGGCCGCCATCGCGGTGGAGTTGGTGTCGGGCCCCGCGAAGGTGGTCGGGTCGACCGCGGGACACGATGCGGTGGTGTCGGCCCGGTGGGCGACGAAGCCTCCGTCGGCGCACTGCTGGTCGACCAGCCAGGCCTCACCGGGAGCACTGGAGGTGCCCGCCGCGGACAGGGCGATCAGCGACAACGCTTGACGGAACGTGCCGTCGAAGGTCGGGTCGCTGGTGCCGAAGAGACCGTCGGGCTTCTCGGTGGCGGCCAGGCGGGCCACCAGGTTCTGTCCACCGAAGGCGGTCGGGTCGTCGTCGGTGGCCGTGGCGAGCAGGATCAGCCACGCCAGCGCGCCGGGTGAATCCGGCGATCCGCCCGGGGCGACCATCTGGTCGACCACGGTCTCGAGGTAGCCGACCATGTCGGCGACCAGGTCGGGGTACGCGCCCGCTCCGGCGAGGGCCAGCGCGGCCTGGGTGGTGAGGCTGGGGTCGGCGTCGCCGGTGTAGGGGCTGATGAGGGCCCCCTGGTCGGTGACCTGGGGGGCGAGCCAGTCGAGTGCCGCGTTACGGACCTCGGTCGCCGTGGCCGCGCCGGCGACCCCCGGTGCGGTGACCGCGCCGGCCAGGGCCAGGGTGATGGCCGCCAACACGGCCAGGCCTCGTCTACGGATGTTCCGGTGCATGTGCGCTCCTCGTGTGTCGTGTCAACGATGAGGAGTCGACCCGTGGTGCGGGTCCCCTCCTTCCCGCTGTCCTCGACGGGTTGGAAGGTACGTCACAGAATCGGGTGCTCCGGCTTGCGGGGTGCAGAGCCCCCGACCACGGTTGCGGGTCAGCGCCGGATTCTCACCGGACTTCCCCCGGTCCTGGACGGACCAGAAGTTGTTGAGCGGTATCCTAGGGTCCGCGGCTCGCTACGGTGCAAGTCGTGATCCGACGCACCAAGATCGTGGCCACGATCGGCCCGGCCTCGGTCGAGCGCGCCACCCTGGCGGGGATGATGGACGCCGGCATGAACACCGCCCGGGTGTCGCTGTCGCACAATCCTCTCGACGAGGCCCTGGTGGTGATCGACCGGATCCGCTCGGTGGCCGCCGAGGCCGGCCGGCACATCGGCATCGTGGCCGACCTTCCCGGACCCAAGATCCGGGCGGCGTCCTTCGGCGACGACGGCGTGCGCCTGGTCGAAGGGTCCAGCCTGCGCCTGGAGGCCGCCGAACCCGGCGACACCAGCGGTACCGGACGCATCGCGATCGACCATCCGGCCGCGGCCCGCGCGCTGCGCGAGGGCGACCGGGTGGTGCTGGGCGACGGCGCGATCGAGCTGGTGGTGACCGCGTCGGACGCCCGGGGGGCGGACGCCGAGGTCGTCACCGGCGGCACGACCCGGGGCCGGCCGGGGGTGTCGGTCCCCGCCGGGGAGACCACGTTGCGCTCCCCCACCGACGCCGACCTGGACGCGCTGGCACTGCTGCGCGACGCCGGCGTCGACATGGTGGCGATCTCGCTGGTCACCTCCGCGGCGGACGTGGCCCGCGCCAGGGAGGTGGCCGGCCCGACCGGACCCCGGCTGATCGCCAAGATCGAGACCCCCGACGCCGTCGACGCCCTCGACGACATCGTGGCCACCGCCGACGGGGTGATGGTGGCCCGCGGCGACCTGGGGATCCGCTGTCCGCTCGAGGAGATCCCGCACCTGCAGAAGCGGATCATCCACGCCGGGGTGGCCTTCGGGCGGCCGGTGATCACGGCCACCCAGATGCTGGAGTCGATGGTGCGCGCCCCGGTGCCAACCCGGGCCGAGGTCACCGACGTGACCTCGGCGGTGTTCGACGGCACCAGCGCGGTGATGCTGTCGGGTGAGACCGCGGTGGGTCGGGATCCGGTGCGGGTGATCCGCACCATGGACCGGATCGCGGCGCGCGCGGACGAAGCCTTCGACTCCTATGAGTGGGGTCGGGCCATCGGCCGGGAGCAGTCCGCGGCCGCTCCGGGAGCGCCGATCAACCGGCGCATCACCGGGGCGCTGTCGGCGGCGGGCTGGCGGGCGGCCATGGACGCGGACGTGGCGGCGATCATCGCCTGCACCTCAACGGGCGCCACTCCCCGTGCCATCTCCCGGTTCCGGCCGACCGCGCCGATCCTGGCGGCCACGCCCTCGGTCCAGGTCGCCCGCGACCTCTCGGTCGCCTGGGGTATCGAGGCGATGGTGGTGGATCGACGCTCCACCACCGACGGGACCGTGTCGGCCGCAGTGACCGCCGCGTTGCGCGCGGGCCACATCCGTCCAGGAGCGCTGGTCGCGGTGCTGGTGGGCGCCTCGGAGGCCTCCGAACCGGTGAGCGACACGCTCCGCCTGGTCCACGTCACCTGAGCTCGATCCGCCGGGTAGGGTGCATCCCGAGTCCGCCGAGTGAGCTGCGAGGAGTGTCGATGGGCAGCGAAGGTTTCCACGAACCGATCGAGTTTCTGAGTCCGGAGACGATGGACCGGCACCGAGCGATCATCTCGTTGATGGAGGAGCTGGAGGCGGTCGACTGGTACGACCAACGGGTCGACGCCACCAACGATCCCGAACTCGCCGAGATCCTGGCCCACAACCGGGACGAGGAGAAGGAGCATGCGGCGATGACGCTGGAATGGTTGCGTCGCCGGGACCCGGTCCTGGACGAACAGCTCCGGACCTACCTGTTCACCGAGGGCAACATCCTGGACGCCGAGGAGGCCGCCATGGGCCGGGCCGAGGGCGACGCGGCCACCCCCTCGCCGGGCTCCGCGGGTCGGTCCGACCTGGGAATCGGCAGCCTGCGCCGGGACGACCTGCCCCCGAGCCGTCCGCTACCCGACTGAACCGAGGAGTTCTTTCCGTGAACCATCTGTACCGTTCTCTCGCTCCCATCTCCGACCGGGCGTGGGCCGAGATCGATGAGGAGGCCGCCCGGAGCCTCGGTCACTTCCTCGCCGCCCGCAAGCTCGTCGACGTGGTGGGTCCGCTCGGTCTGGACACCGCTGCGATCAGCCTGGGCCGGGTCGAAGAGGTCGACAATCCCTCCGGCGGCGAGGTGACCACCGCGCTGCGCACCGCCCAACCGTTGATCGAGATCCGCCGGCCCTTCACCCTGGACCGGGCCGAGCTGGAGGCGATCGACCGGGGCAGTGAGGACGCGGACCTGGACCCGGTGGTCGAAGCGGCACGGTCCTTCGCCGAGGCCGAGGACACCGCGGTGTTCCGGGGCTTCGGCAACGGACGGGTCACGGGCATGAAGGAGGCCTCACCGCACCCCAAGATCGCGCTGACCGACGACTTCGACCGTTACCCGAACCACGTGGCCAAGGCCATCGCGGTGCTCAAGGAGGCCGGCGTGGGCGGTCCGTACGCGCTGGCGCTCGGCCCCCGCTGCTACGCCGGGGTGATCGAGTCGACCGACAAGGGCGGCTACCCGCTGCTCAGCCACCTGAGCCTGATCCTGGGCGGCCCCGTGGTGTGGGCTCGGGCCGTCGACGGCGCGGTGGTGATGAGCGAGCGGCACGGCGACTTCCAGATCACCCTGGGTGAGGACGCGACGGTGGGCTACGTGTCCCACGACGCGGACACGGTCACCCTCGAGATCCGCGAGTCGATGACCTTCCAGGCCCTGAGCCCCGAAGCGGCGGTCGTGCTCGAATACTGAGCCACCCACCCCGAACGCGACGACGCCCCCTGCCGAGTTGCAGGGGGCGTCGTCGTCTTCTGGAGCGGACGACGGGACTCGAACCCGCGACCCTCACCTTGGCAAGGTCCCGGCTGGCATCCGTGGCGTGATGGCCAGTGTTCTGACCTGCGACTGCGTCCAGCCTGTCGTCCGATGCGGCCGCCGAATCCGGCCCCGTCGTAGATCGCTCTACTTTGACCGTGCCGCGGAACGCCAAACGGTCACCCCTGGCAGCCATGATGGTCAACGATGTCGAGTCTCGCACCCGCGCACCGAGGATACGAGTACCAGGATCTCCTCGTCGCGTGCCGGCTCGTGGATGTCTTGCTCGGCAACCTCGTGGAGGCACGCTGCGACGAGAAGCTCTTCGACGACGACCGATTCGACGATCTCACCACGGTAGATCTAGACGGCGTCCGCGAGCGGTCCCAGTTCAAGCACACCGCGCAAGACGATCGCGAGCTCACGCTGGACTCCTTCACGACCGACGGCCGCCAGCTGCGCCTCGACCGACTCTTCAGTTCGATGCTCGCCGACCGTGCCGGTCCCGGCCACCATGCGAGCGCCGTGACCTTCCGAGTAGTTGTTCGAGACGTTGAACCGTCCGATTCCCGACTGTTAGAGGTCCTGAAGACCCCCGCCAGCGACCCCGGTCCGTTCCTCGCCGGGATGCGAACCACGCGGCTGGCGTTCGACGCCGAGTCGCTCTGGGAGCAACGTGCCAACGACGATGGCCAAGCTCAGTTCGCCTTCCTCTTCACGGGCGACAACGCACTCACCCAACCCGACCTCGAGTGGTGCTGCCAACGCTTGGTAATCGAAGTCGATGCGCCGTCGGCGAGCCTGGACCTCACAGAGCCTCAGGTTGCGGAACAGCTTCTGCTGGCACGAGTACGCGTTGATGTTGGTGCCGAAGCGTTCCCGAACGGTGACCGCAGGGCCGTTGACGTCGCCGCCGGGATGGTGTCCTCCGCGCGAGCCGCAAGACAAGGACTGTTGGTGCCGACCGCCGAGGAACTTCTTCGACGATGTCAGCTTCGAAGCGACTTCGGCGCTGTCGCGCGGTCGCACCCAGTAGACCAATCCCTCGAGGTCAGCCGTCCGGCTCTCGTTGACCAGCTCACGGCCGAAGCCGACGGGCGGGCGACGGGAGGGGGATACCTCCTCGTTGTTGGACCGCCCGGCCACGGGAAGTCGTGGGTAAGCAAGCAGCTGGGTGACAACCTCCGTGACAACGGTTGGCTGATCGCCGAGCACTACTGCTACTTGGGTGATGCAGATGGCGAGCGGCTACAGCGCGTGATGCTAGAGAACGCGTTTGGGAGCCTGATCGGGCGCCTCGCCGAGGCAGATCCGCGCCTCGTCCGGGATCAGCGTCCGCGATTCGCAGCGGACGAGGACACGCTCATGGCGTGCCTTCGAAGATCGCTCACCCTGGAGCCTGATCGCCGGATTGCGCTGGTGGTCGACGGCCTCGACCACATCACCCGCGTCCAGGCTCGGACTGGATCGTCGTTCGACCCTTCGCGCAGCATGGCGGAGGCGCTCGCCTCGTTGGATATTCCAGCTGGGTCGGTGGTCATCGTCCTCAGCCAACCCGGACCGCATCTCGACCCACTGCTCGAGACGGGAGCGCCAACCGTGTCGCTTCCGGGGCTGTCGGCCGACGAGATTGGGCTTTTGGCAGGTCGGCTCAGCTTGGTTCCCGTCGAGAGCACGGAGGACGAACCGAGTGAGGACGTCGTCATCAACGACCCCGACCAGGCGGCCGAATTCTTGAGGGCACTGAGTGATCGCTCGGCTGGCAACGCGCTGTACGCCACCTACCTTTGCCGCGAAGCAGTTCGCACCTTGGTTACCCATCCCGATCCTGCGGCTGCGATTCAAGCGCTCCCGCCGTTTGATGGGACCCTCACGAACTACTACGACCACCTCTACTCCTCCCTCGGCGCTGACGCCGGATGGGTCGCCGACGTCATCGCTCTCGTCGATTTCGGAGTTAGCAGGGTCGAGCTCCGTGAGATGCGGCCGGATGCAGCGCATCGTGTCGACCCTGCGTTGGACCACCTTGCGCCTGTACTGATCGAGCGCGCTGCTCAAGGCGGGGTGCGCGTCTACCACGAGTCCTTCGCCCGCTACCTTCGGGAACCGTTTCAGGGGGACGCACTTGCCCTCAGCGCCTTGTTGGCAAGGATCACCTCTTGGCTCGACAGCAAGGGTCTGTTCGTTGACGCCCGCGCCTTCCGTTCGCTGCTGCCTCTGCTGGCGGAATCCGGCGAGGACGGCCGCATCATCGAATTGGTCGATCGGGAGTTCGTGGTTCGAGCGGTCGCCGCTGGCTTTCCCGCGTCCATGATCCGCAACAACCTTGCAGTAGCCGTGGGGGCTGCCACGCGACTGGGAAAGTGGCCGCTCGTCACGCGCTTCGTAGAGATGTCGCGGGCTGCGGAGTCGTACCAGGACGAGCGCTTCGACTCGACACTCGTCACGTTCGCTGACGTGCCGGCGGCGCTCCTCGGCTCGGACATGATCGCCGCCCGTCTGATGGACGAGGACCGGCTGGTCATGCCGGCTCGCGCCGGGCTTCAGATGTGCGCGGTTGTCGATGGACTGGGGGCAACAGCGCCGTGGCTCCCGTACATGGAGGCCATTCGGCACGAGGCCGAGAACGACAACACCTCCTACGGCGACGCCTCCGACCGACAAGTGGATCTCGCGTGGATGCGCGGTCGACTTCGACTCGCCTCGATCAACAGCGAATCCGACGAAGGACGATGGACGGATACTGATGCCGGCTCGGGGCACACTCGCGCAGCGAGTCCGCAACCGGATCTCCAGTCCCCGATCAGCTGGGGCGGCCTAGCACGTTGGGTGGACGCAAGAGCGTTGGCAGCGAGTGGCGTCGTTCGCGCCGTGGTCGACACGTTCGGCTGGCAGGCAGTCATTGAACTGGTTCGAGAAGTGGAGAATCCAGGTAGCATCTGCCTTGCGATCGCTGACGCGCTGGCGCAGGACGGCGAGGACCTGCCCGAAGTTGGCACCCCTCGGCTGTGGGCGACGGCAGCCGCCGCCCACGGCACGCCGAGTGGAACCTTGCGCCGCCTCTTCGCACTCGGTGTTGATCCCTACGACCTGGCGACCGCGGACATAAGCGTGAGGCGCTCGCGCCTGCTCGAGCTCACGCGGTCCGTCCAAGAACCTTCCGCCCAGTGGGAAGAGTCTCGCATCAATGCGTGGTTGGACGGCTGCTCGATCGCTGCCCGTACAGACTCGATCGGGCTCACAACCGCGGAGGCCCTCATCGATGGCGAGGGCTGGTACCGCTGCTGGCTTCGCTTCGCCATCCGGCTCTGCGCTGCCGAGGCCGCGCCCGGGGACCAGAGGTCTCGGCTCGCCTTGGAGGCGCTTGAGCTGCTGACGGAAGACGTCAGGCCCTTCGTAGGAGACCCGCGGGCCTGCGACCTGTACCGACTCCACCCGATCATTGGACAAACCATCACGGACGCTCTCGGGCTCCTCGTCGATGACCGGTGGGGTGAGGGGCTTCGCTTGATCAAGTCCGTCAGCGACTCGATCACCACCACGATGAGTGGGGAGCTCGGAGGACCGGTTCCACCCGACTTCGTCTTTCGGATTGCCGTCGAGGGAGCACCTCCGGCGCAACACGAGATCGTCGACCAGCTCATCGCAGAAGAGATCGCCGAGAACTCCGGACGTCGCTTCTACTCGGACCTCGCCGAGTATCGGCTGCTCGGCGCCAGACTCGCCCTGCGGCGCGGCGACGTCGCAAGAGGTCAGGCGTTGTGGCAGGAGGCCTGCACATTCTTGACGGCCTACGGATGGCACAAGGACATCACGATCTACGAGGTGCTCGACCCAATTCCTGACCTGATCCGGTCCGACCCAGCGTCGGCCCGTCGCCGCGTTGCCCTCCTGCAGTCGTTGTGCGATCGGGTGCCGTACCACACGGACCTACGGGAGACGCGCCATGCCTGGTCGCGATGGTGGAGCCTGCTCGCTAAGGCGGACCCCGCTGCACTGGCACATCTCGCCGTGCCAGAGCTGCTCCGAGAGTGCAACGATCCGAACTGGCTGCTGAACGAGGCACTGGAAGAGGTGTGGCGTGAGTGGCACGAGACCGCAGACCCTCTGATCGCCGGCGCGCTGCGCCTCACCCTGGACACACCGCTGGAGTCATCCGACGCGCCACATCTGAGCCGGCTCGTGACCGCGATTGCGAGCGGTGGGCAGTCGGTCGATGGCCTGGCAACGATGCTTCTCGCCCGTGCAGATGAGCGACCAGTCACATACAGCGTGACCAACAGTGACGAGCTGATCGCACGCGACGACGAGAAGCTCGTCGAGATCAACTCGGTTGCACGATCTGCGCTTCTTCCGTCCGTCGCAAGACTCAATGGCCCGAAGCCCAGTTCCACTGCGTCGCCCCCTCGCCGAAGCTCTCGCTCGACGCCGATAGACCGGGCCGAATCGTTCATGGAGTCCTTCCCACCCGGAATGCCGGGCATCACGCGCGCACTGCGAAGGTGGCGCAACCGTCCGAACGACGCTGACTCGCCCGAGTGGTCGCCTGACCGATTCGCCAACATCATTGGGTACCGGCTCCTGCAGCTCGTTGCCGACAACCGGCCGGATGATGCTGCGTCGGCCCTTCGTGCTCTCGCCGAGGCGTCGAGATTCAGTGAACGGTCCGGCATCCTTCGCGCGGTCGCTGAGGGCCTCGACCGGCACGGCGCTGAAGAGCTCGCTGCACTCGCCTTCGCGTTGACGTGGACGCGAACTCGCGGGCACGGGGGTTGGTTGACCTTCGGCGGTGAAACCGAGATCGACGCGCTGCATCGGGCCTCCGCGCTCGATTCGACCATCTCGAACCGCACGGTCGCCGAGGAGGTGGCCGCCGTCGTTGCGACCGCGCGCTACGGGACGTATGGGATCACCCAGGCTCTGATCTACGCGCTCGCAACTCAGTCCCTCGCATCGGAGGACGACCCGATCGACGCGGCGTTCGCAGCGTGGGATGAGGCCTTCGAGGTGATCTCATCCAGAGCGCCGCTCGTCGACCCGTCCGAGGTACCTGACCATCCATACGAGCCTTCAGTTTCAGATACGGCAGTGAGCCCACCTGGTGATCTGGACGCTGCGCTGACACTGGCGACGCTCGGAGGGCTTGCGCATCCGAGCCGCGAGAAGAAGCGCCGCTCCTACCTCGCAGTCAGGGTGTTGCTCGAGCAGCGTCCCGACAAGGTCGCCCCGGCTGTTGCGCTCGCGCTCCGCGAGATCTCCGACCCGTCAACCCTCACTTGGCTCCTATGCGTACTCGAATCATCGGGATCTGACGAGGTGCTGGCCGAGTGTCAGGATTCGTTGACCGAACTACTGACTCGTGAATCGCTCACGATTCGAGCGATCGCAAGACGCATGGTGGTCGATGATCTGGCACTTGCCACACCCTCGGCCCCGGATCCGGCGTTGATCGCCGACAACGACAGCGAGCTGTGGCTGCCACCGGGCCTCTCGGAGGATGACAGCGACCGAGATGCCCCGCCGGGCCTCGACGAGCTCCTCGAATCAGTAGCCGGCGTGCGGATCAGCCGTGGGGAACACATTCTCGATGGCTTGGGTGCTGCCGTCCGCGCTCGGGCAGCAGTGGCCTTGGAGAGCGATGAAGTCAAGCATCGGCTGGATCGCCAGCTCGACTCATTCAGCGACCGGGTTGACAAGAAGTGGCCGGACGCGTTCCTGGCGCACGAGGAAGCCATCGAAGCGATCCTTCAAGAGGTTGGCGCTCAGGGGCGAGCAGCGCTGCTGCTTACAGGCGAACAGATCCGTGATCCGATCGAGTGGGAGGACCGCCTCGCATCGAATATCGTCGACGACCCGACCGTTCCACTCACGTTGGAGGCGCGTCGCCGACCGCGCCCTGCGCTGCCTCTTCCTCCAGGCATCGGCTCGACTACTTGGACGCACGTCCAAGAGGCAGCACAAGGTGGAGCCCCGAATGGGATCGAAGCAACGCTGGCAACCGAAAGGCTCTTGTTGGCGACGCTGGCCCTCGAACGCTCAACGGCGTTGCCGACGGTTGAGGGTGAACCCTTCGATGGTTGGTATTGGCTAGGCACCGTCGAGTCGCGACATGTGAAGCAACGCGACTTTCGGGAGAAGGAAGAACTGGTGTCGAGGCGGTACCGAGTCGTCGAGGTCCGGGATGTCGGCGACCCGCGAGCGCTGACCGTCCCCCCCATCACTGATGGTGACCTTCGGATGTGGCGGGCCTCGGTCGACCCCGAGGCCGGCACTTCTGACTTCCAAGGGAGCCAGCCACTCTTAGGTCTCGACAGCGAGTTGCGCATGATCGGCGACGGGCACCTAGGTCTGGGGGCTCCGCGGTCACTCCTTGTCCCGACGCCCTCGTTGATAGCGGCGTTGGGAGTGCGGGCGGGAGAACCATGCACCTACGAGGACGACGCTGGGGTCGGCCTCGCCCTCGTCGTTTGGCGAGCGGAGTACGACGTGAGCGACTACCACCTGGCGTGGCCTCGGACGTGCGGGTCAGGTGTCGCGGTTCGGCCTGACCTGCTGGCCCGACTTGCATCAACTGTGGGCAGCGATCGCTTGGTTCTCCGTGACTTCGTTGTCGGCGACACCCGCCTTGCCGAGTCGCCTACGGCACACCCTGCTCCGTCGCCCGTCGTGGACTCTGCAAGCGGGTAGGGCGCTGCCGAATATGCGCCGGCGGCAAGGTCCCATGCACGAGAAGCGAGTCGCCCGGGCGCATCCTCCGGATGACCGCCGGCGGGACGACGGGGACGGTGGCGACTTGTGGGTCGTCGCGGTCGCGGCGCAGTGAGGCGAGCTGCGAGGGCAGGTGCTCGTCACCCAGGAGGCGGCTGACGTAGTCGAGGCCAGGGCCGTCGCTCATGCCGGCGAAGAACAGCTTGGTGAGGTGGTTCGTCATGATGGCCGGGGCCTCTCGCCCGTAGGCAGCCTCGATCTGGCTCACGGACTGCCAGGCGGTGACGAGCTGGACGCCGATGCCTGACAGCGTCGACGCCCACGACGGCAGCTGGTCGGGCCGCAGCGTGGCCGCCTCGTCGATGGCGACGAGCAGCGCCGGGTCGAGTGGCTGGTTGGTGCGGACGAACCGGTCGAACGCCTGGCCCACGAGGTCGTTGAGCAACCCGCCGAGGACAGGCCGTAGCCGTTGCTGGTCGGCGAGCGGGACGCAGATGTAGAGCGTGTTTGGGCCCGAGAGCAGCCAGTCAAGGTCGACCGTGCAGCTCGTCGTCGCCTCGGCGACGAGCGGATCGATCCACGGCCAGACCAGCGTTCGTGCCGTCGCGTACACCGACGAGACCGTCCGCGGGTCGTTGCGCCACAGGCCCTCGATGGCGAGCGAGCCGAACTCCCCCGCGCTCTTGCGCGCCGGATCGCTGTCGGCCTTGAGCGCTCGGAGGAGCGGCGCCACTTCACCGTTGGATCCATCCGTGGGCATGTCGGTCGACACGATCCAGCGCACGACGTCGGAGAACCTCCGCTTCTCCGTGTTGGCGGCGACGCACATGAGACCGGCCAGGAGGCTCTCGGCCATCTGGTCCCAGAACTCGCCTTGCTCGACGTTCGTCGTCCTCGGCGATGCCTCGACGATTGCCCGAGCCGCCTGGACCGCTCCGCTCGTCGTGCCGGCCTCGCGGAGCGGGCTCCACGATGCGTTGCCCTGCCCAGTGATGCCGCTCGGATCAAAGACCTTGACCTCACCGAGCCTTGCACGCCGCTCCCGCGTGGCGGCGAGCAGATCGCTCTTCACCGAGCACAGGATCGCGGGGCCATCCCAGTCGAGGATCCCACCGATGGCGGCGGTCGTCTTGCCGGACCTCGTCGGGCCGACCAGCGCCACCGCTCCGCGGCCACTCGCCCGGCTGCGCCCTCCCCTGGCAGCGTTCGGGTCTTCGGTGGCGATGAGCTGGCGACCGAAGCGCCCGACGACGAAGCGACCCGGCTGGGGCCGGCGAACGAGGATCGGCCGGAGGTCCCGCCGATTCGCGAGCCGCCCCTGGGTGCGCACGCCGAGGCGCTCGCGCCGATCGAGGGAGTCCTTCGGCGAGCGCAACAGCTTCCATCCGAGCCAGGCGACCACAGCGGCGAGGGCGACGACCACGATCGTCGAGAACCAGTAGAGGACCGGCCCCGGCAGGTACGGCTGGAGCTCAGCGCTCCATGCGAGCCGTGGGTCGCTCATGGTCGCGGGCAGATGCACCAAGGCTGTGAAGCCATCACCGAGCCCCGCCGGCATCTGGCCGTGGCCTGACAGCAGCGAGGCGAGCTCTGCGCCCAGCCACACGACAGCCGCCACAACGCCCGCGACGATGATCGCGATCATGGAAGCGGTGTCGCCGGATCCCGCGTTGGGCTTGTCTCGCATATGCGGCTCCTATCGTTCGACGACGTCGATCGCAGCGGTCTTGGCGCCGCTCCGGTGGAGCGAGTTCGTGAAGCTCGCGACGGGATCGATCTGCGGTGTTCGTCCGTGGCCCTCGTCCCGGCTCGGTGCGACCAGGTAGAGCTGGTTCCGCTCGCGACCGCGCGTCAGGCTCGTGTACCCCAACTCGACGGTGAAGGTGTCGTCGCCGAGCACGAGTGCCCGGTCGCACGTCAGGCCCTGCGCCTTGTGGACGGTCATCGCGTACCCGTGGGTGAGGTGGCCGTCTTCGATGTAGCTGGCGGGAACTTCGACCTCGCGCCCGTCTTCGAGCGCGACGATGAGCCGGTCTCGCATTGCCCCGGTCACGGTCCCGCGGTCGCCGTTGAGGATGCCGAGGTCGTAGCGGTTCTTGTGCGCCAGCACCTCGTCGTCCACCGCGAAGGCCAGGCCGCCGGCACAGAACACGTCATCGCCAAGCTCGCTATCTGCGCGTAGCACCTCTCGGGCTCGCTCGTTGAGATCGGCCACGGTGGAGCGGTGTGCGGCGACCATCGCCACGTCCTGACCCGACCCACGAGCCGCGTACCAGTCGCCGACCATGCCATCGCGCAGCAGATCGGCGTTGTCGGCAGTGCTCACGTTGCCGTTGCGTTCGAGGCGTTCCATCGCCCGCTCGACCTGGCCGTGACGGAGCTCGTGCGCGGCGGCGCGCTCCTGCACGTCGCGTTGGCGCCGGTTGCGCGTCAGCTCGACGCAACCAAGTCGGTTGGCCAGGCTGGCGAACAGTCCGCCGGCATCGATCTCGGGGAGCTGCTTCGGGTCGCCGACCAGCACGGCCTTGCCACCGGCCGAGGTGGTCTCCTCGATGAGCGCGGCCAACCGGCGCGTCCCGAGCATGCCGCTCTCGTCGACGACCAGCAGCGTGCGCTCATCGAAGCGCACCTTGCCCCCGCGGAGAGCGACGAGCAGGCGATCGGCGGTCTGGCTCTTGATCCCGGCACCCAGTTCGAGTTGCGCGGCGGCGCGGGCGGCGAGGGCGACTCCGAGCACGCGGTGACCCGACGCCTCGTGTGCGTCCCGCAGTGCGTCGAGGCAGAAGGTCTTGCCGGTACCGGCCGGCCCGACGAGCACGCTCACGGCGTCGCCCGACGAGCTGATCCCGCGAACGGCACGGCATTGGTCGGCGCCGAGGGACGGCCGATTGGCGAGGGTGCGCTCGACGACCTCGCCGGGCACCACGCACCGGCCGGAAGCCTGGCCTCTCAGGGCGAGATCGACCGTTCGTTGTTCCATCGCCAGCATCTCCGGCGTGGTCCAGCGATCTCTGCTGATGGCGATCGCCTGCGGCGAGCCGAGGAAGGCATCGGTACGGGCTTCGATGTCGTCGAGCGACGCTCCCTGCGTAGCGGCTTGGGCGATCACGCGAACGACATCGCGGCGCTCGAAGGTCGCGTTCTTCTCGGTGGCGAGTTCGGCGAGGTCGTCGTCGGACAGCTCGATGGCCGGAAATCGCACGAGCGCCGGCAACCGGTCGACAGTGATCCCGAAGGGCTCGGCTCGCTCCGACCACCGTCGGCGTAGCTCGGCTTCGGGCACGTGCTCCGTCTTCGCCTTGCGCGTATCGAGCGTCGCTGCCTGCGCGGCCTTGGCTGACGACGCACCGTGGCGCTCGAGTTGGTCGACGATCTGGCGGCGGCGGCCGCTGAACTCGCGCCGCAGGTCCTGGGGGATGCCGGCGACGTCCGCGTGACCCTGCTCAACCTCTTCGAACAGCAGGCCGAGCGAGCGCGCCAGCTCGTAGCGGAGCACGGCCTGGTACACGAACCCCGCGGGCCGGGCGTGCCAATACAGGGGGCGGGTGTCGACTGCCGTCCACCGCCCGTCGTCTCCTTGGGCGACGTTCGCGAGGAGCACGTGCGTGTGGAGCGATGGGTCACCGAGTCGGCTGGTGCGGTGGCGGAAGCCGGCGGCGATGAAGCCATCCACCGCGACCTTCTCGACCCCGGCATGACCTCGTCGCACCTGGCACGCGTGGCGTTCGAGGTAGGTGATGGCGGCGTCGACGGCGCGTTCGTGGCACTCGATGACGGCGGCCGCCGTGGCGTCATCGCCGAGACCCCATACCAGTGAGACGGACTTCGGAGCGGACAGGGTCAGATCGAGCCCGGGGAGCGATGCCTTCGTCGAGCGGAGCGCCTCGCCGGTCACCGGGTCGTCGCCCGCGAGCACCGACCGGAGGTCGTCGGCGGTGACCTCACCTCCGAGCCCGATCCGGCTGGCGGCGCTGCCGAGCCAGCGGCCGGGTGCCTCACCCGCGTGCAGGTAGTAGTCCTCGGCACCGTCGAGGACCTCCTCCAGGTAGTACGCCTCCTGACCGAGGCTGAGGGTCCCGATGCTCAGCACGAGCGACCGACCAGCGCGGCGCCCCGCACCCTGGTGCCAGTGTGTGGACTTGTCCGGTTGGTCCTGATGGACGCGACGGACGACGGCTCGGGCGCGATGGCTGGGTGGCGAGGCAGTCGTTCAGGCGGTGCCATCGTCTGCGCCGATGCTCAGCAGGCGTTCGACAGCGGCACGCGGGATGCGAAGGCTGCGGCCGAGGCGCACCGCGGGGATGCCGGCTTCGCCGTCGGTGGCGAGCCAGGCGTTGGCGAGCTCGTAGGCGGCGGAACGGGAGATGCGGAGGAGCCGTGCGACCTCATCGACCCGGAGGAAGGGCGGCAGGTCGTCCGGCGGGATATCACGGAGCTGATGTGCTGACATAGCGGCCAAGCATACCTGACAGACACAACGGAGGGAACATGTCAATATCACCGTCCCGTTGTGTCCGTGCTAGTGTGCTGGCGTGCGCAAAGCAGCGAAGACGTCCGGCGATCCCATGCGTCAGGCCGACGCCGACCTGAACCAGATCGTCGCCTACAACTTCAAAGCAGCCCGCGAGCTGCGGGGCTGGACCCAGGAAGAAGCGGCGATCCGGCTCGAGCCGCTGCTCGGCCAGCGTCTGCCCCAGGCGAGCATCTCGGCGATCGAGCGCGCCTACGAGGGCGACCGCCACCGGGAGTTCGACGCGCACGAGCTGCTGGCCTTCGCCGAGGCGTTCAAGCTTCCGTTGATCTGGTTCCTGATGCCGCCGCCCGGTGACGACCGCTGGCTGCGAAACACGGAACGCCGGGTAAGCGATCTCTACGGCCTCGTCTTCGGCCGCCCCGACACCCTTCCACCGGTCTACGACCGGCTCCGCCAGCTCGGGATCGAGGAGCCCACCGAGGCCGACGTCGCGGTCGAGCAGATCCTCGGCACGACGAGCGACGCCCGTCAGCGGAGCTTCACCGAGCGGCGCACCGAGGTGTTGATGGCCTTGCTCGACCGTGAAGCCAGTAACCTCGACCGGGCCGCCGACGAGCTCGGGGCCTTCTTCGATCACCTCCGCCGTGTCGGCGTCCGCGGGTTCGTGGCGGAGAACATCTACCCGGACTCGATCGCAGAGGGCAGCGGTCCGCTACCCGAGTCGCGGCCCACGAAGCGGTCGAAGCCGTAGCCGGCCGAGCCTCACGCCGACCATGCCGTCGAAGAGGAAGAAGCAGCCGTCCAAGCCGCCGAGGTTCACGTTGAGCTTCGTCGGGAGTGCGCTCGAGGACGCCAAGCAGGTGCCCGTCAAGCTGCGCGCGCAGCTCACCCGCATCCTCGAGCAGCTCTCGAAGGAAGGGTGCAAAGCCGCGGGCTACGCGCTCAGTGGCCCGCCGCCCTGGCCGCATCTCTGCTCCGTTCACTTCGACGGCTGGCGCGTCGTGGTTGCCTTTCCGGCCGACGACGAGGTCACGATCGTAAAGATCGCGGAGCACGATCCGGACAGCGACCCCTACGTTGAGATCGCCGACGAGCTGGGCTTACCGGTGTCGACGGAGGAGCGGACGAAGCCGCCATGCTGCGGCCCCGACGACGAACCACCCATCGACCCTCAGGTCGTCGAGGACTTCGCCGCCGCGTTCAAGGCGCTGACCCGGCGCGAGCGCCGAGCGCGATCACGCCGACCGTGAGGCCCGCTCACCGAAGAGTTGTTCCTCGATGTGATCGGGGTCGATGCGCACGCGGGAGTCGAGCTCGTCGATGCGCCCGGCAAGTTCGAGGCGGGTCCGCTGGTCTTCCAGCGCGTCAAGGAGTCGGCGAAGGAGCCGCTCATCCTGACCGATCCGCCGGATCGTGCTCGACGCGGCGAGGGCCTCGCCGAGCGACCTCGGCGTGATGGAGACGGGCTTCGCGTCGGGAACGGCATCGAGCACCCCACGCTCGAGCCAGGTCCGCACGGTCGGCTCGGTGATGTCGAGGAGTCGTGCAGCGACGGAGACCGGGATGCCACCTCCGGCTTCATCGGCTCGCTCCACGATGGCCGCGAGGTGACGGGCGACGGCGGCAGGAACGGCAGGCTCGCCCAGGGCCGAAACGGCGTCCGCGACATCCACAGCGAGCGCGACGTTCGCCCGCCGATCACGACGGAGGTCGAACACCCAGGGGGGAAGGGAACGTGCTGATGCCGCTGACGAAGCCATGAGCGGAGACTACCAAGATTTCTTGCTGAAATCCGCCCCAATTCGAAAGAAAGGTCGGTGGACCGGCCTCTCAGGTCAGCGTCGTCTCACTCTCGTCGTCGTGCGCGACTCGATCCTCGACGAGCTGATCCAGGTTCACGATCGGGTCCGACGTGATCACCTCGGCCCACGTCTCGCAAACGGCCTGCGCCCAAGCGGCCGCCTCAGCCGCGTCACCGGTGCGATAGCCGTAGCCGTTGATCTCGATGCGAACGTTGTCGGAGTTCGACGAATCGGCACTCCAGTGCCAGTTGCGGATGTTGTGGCTCGGCAACTGCTTGGCAAGCCGGTCTTCGTACCGGTCGTGGAGGATGTCGAGCACGGCCGAGTTCTCCTCCCTGGTGTCGTAGCCGGGGATGTGGAGGCCGACTGAGCACGACTCCTGCGTGGTCTTGATGCTGAGGCGGGCCGATCGCCCGTCGAGCTCCGACGACGACGGAAAGCGCATCTCGATGTACGCACCGCGTGTGTGCATCCGGATGTGTCGCAGCCCTGCGGCGGACAGCGGGGCTTGGACGATGTCGAGGATGGCCTTCAAGTAGGCCTTCTTGTCGGCGTTCACCTTGCCGGCTGTCGCGCTCGCCTTCCGGTTCTTCGACTGCCGCAGGAACGTGTTCGGCTTGGCGAGGATGTCGAAGTCGACGTGGTACACGTGATCGGCGCCCTGCGTGAATCGGACGCGGGTGAGCACGTAGCCGACGTCCGACGACGAAGTCCGGTTCAGGAAGTCGATCGCGGCCACGTGGGCCTCGGCGCTGGTTTCGGTCACCCACACCGCCAGGCCACGGCCCTGCTGCGCGAGGTACGTGATGAGCTGCCCGAGGTGCTTGTGATCGGTGATCGAGTACTGGTTCTCGATCACGACCGGGAACTCAGTTCCGTCGTCGTCGGTGCCCGCGGCGAGGATGTCGAGCCGCTTCTCTGCCGCCGCGATCTCGGTGTCGACGAGAGTCAGCTCCGCGAGTCCGAGTGCGTCAGCCAGGAGATCCAGATTCTCCGCGAGCCACGGCGTGAAGTGTGTCGCCTCGCCGGGCAGCACATCCCGGGCGGGGACCCATGCCATCGGCTTGATCACAGGGGTACCGGCCTCATTCATGGCGCGATGATGCCACCCGAAGGCCGCCACCGGTACCGGGTCGTCGTGAGCTCCGGCTTTGCTGGATTCCAGGGCTTGACGGCGTGGAGATCCCCGCCGGAGGCCACCGGTCTCGCGCCTCGCTTCAACTGGATGTTCGTGACCACGACCAGCGCGGTGTCCTCGGGGTGCTGTTGGGCGTGTCGGACCTCGGCTGCGGTCACTTCGACGTCGATCTTGGCTCCCGTAGTGCCCTTGACCTCGACGAAGAGCGTCCGGCCTCCCTTCCGCTTCCTTGCCTCGAGGTCCCACGATTGCTCACGCGAGACGTCATTCACGATGCCCCAGCCGTTCTGTCGGCACCAGGCCTCGGCCAACTGCATGGCGTGGTCCTCGACGGCGACTCGCTCGGCAAGCCCGAGCCGCCCCTGTCCGATCGGAGACTTCCGCGGGCGTCGATCGCCCAGCGCCTCCTTTGGGGCAAGCCCCCACCTTCGAAGTACGTCCGGGTCGTCGATGCGCTGCCAGCCGTTGTAGCGAAAGCCAAAGTCATCGGGCCGAGGTAGGTCGAGAGGCCGGATGGGTCGAGCGTTCCATGCCAACACGAACCCGGAATCGGGCTTGCCCACCGTGTAGTCGTGACGGCGAACCACGGCCGGCGCCAGGCTGAGCCCCCCAGCGATCAGGCGGATGGCCTCCGCCTTCGAGGAGTACGGCGAAGCGACGACATCCTTCGCACGCACGAGCCATGTGAGGCGACCGCCGCCCCTCCACGAGTCGACGAGGACGATCTCGGTACCGTTCTCGAGATCGTGGAAGGGCATCTGTCGCGCCTTCCACAGGTTCCAGTGAGATTCGTGAGCCGCCCACGCTCGGGTTCGCATCCCAGGGTCTGACGTATTCGTCCAGTTGAGGAAGAGCACGGCTATGCCTCCGACCCGAAGCGCTCGGCGATGAAGGTGTCGACCTCGTCTGGCGGCACCTCTCGGGTGGAGTTGTTACGGCGTTCGAAGAGCACCCGTTCCTTCTTCTTGAACGTCGTCCAGATCGGGCGTGACGACGCCGGGACGTCGAGGCGGCAGACCTGGACACCGTCGATGACATCAATCCGGATCTGGACGCGATGTGCACCCGCGTGGCCGAGCGCGTTCTGAAGCATCGTGTCGAGCCAGTTGACGAAGCCGTCTGCACCTGGAGGCTTGACCTTTCCGTAGTCGCTGTCGAGCCCGACCGGCCGTCCATCGTCGTCGACGCCGATCAGCAGGGCTCCGCCCTGTGCGTTGAGGAAGCCGGCGACGGTCTTGGCGATGATCTGCTCGGACAGTTGCGGGTTCTCAGCGTCGTCCAGGCTCCACCGAGCCGACTGCTTGAACTCGACGAGCCGGGTCTCGTCTGCCAAGAGCTCCTCGGTGGACATCGTCCAGGTCTCCCGCAGCCCGAAGACCTCCTCCATCAGCCGGGCGAACACCTCGGGGTCCTGGCGGGCCTGGGCCAAGAGGTCGTCGCCGACATCGGCCGCCACGCTCGGAAGCGTCGTCATCGGAACGACGGCCGGGGGCGCTTCGACGGCACCCGAGTACACGGACTGCCCGTTGTCGAAGTAGCTGGCGTAGATGTGCTCGTAGACGCGCTGCACCTTCTCGTCGAACAGCTCGGGCCCATAGACCTCGGGCAACCCGTTGTCGAGGATCTCCCCCACGGCGACCTGCACGGCGGCTCGGGTGTGCTGGCGCTTGCGCCAGTCGAGCACGAGCTTCTCGGTGACGTGTTCGAGCAGCTTCTTGGCCGTCGCCTTGACCTGCTTCCGCTCCGCCTCGGTCAGCTCCGGCTCGGGCCTCGTGAGCAGATCGAAGATGGCCAGCTCGTCCTCGGTGAGATCCTCGCGGACCGTGCGCTGCTCGTCCTCGGTGAGTTCGTCGTTGATGGCCTTGAGCCTGCGAAGGAACTCTTCGAGGTTGTGCGTGCCCGCGTTGTACTCGTCAAGCAGCCGGCGGAAACGCTCGGCGAGATCAAGTCTCGTCGGGTTCTTGCGCACGGCGTCGTCGATGCGGCGTTCGAGGTTCTGCTCGATACTCTTCGCCGCAGTCCGCTTGTTGCCGGCAAAGCGGAGGGCGAGCTGCTCGAAGTCGAGCTGGTTGAGGTCGATCAGCGGACTGGCGTCGCCCCCGCTACGGATGACGTACTCCTCGGCGCCGACGGATCGGTCGAGCAGTTCGCTCACGCCGTCCATGACGTCGCTGATGTCCGGGGCCTCGGTGATCGATTCGAGCTTCGCCGCGAGCGTCCGGATCACGGCCACACGATGCGTCGCCTCCTGAGCGGCCGGATCAGGCAGGAGTGACTTGAAGATGGCCCGCACGCGCCGGGCCAGGCTGACGAAGCGGCGGCGGGTGGCATCGTCGACGAGGAGCGATTCCACGGCCGCCTTCTGGAGTGCGATGAACTCGAAGCCCTTGGCTGCCTCGAGGTCGGCCAGCTCGACGTCGTTGGCATCGAGGAATTCGACGAGCTCGGCGAGGGCCTCCTCCAGCTCGTCGGCAAGCGCATCCTTCGACTCGATCGGCGTGAAGCCACCATCACGAGTCGCTCCGTAGATGGCGAGGGCGGCTTCGAGGTTGCGGAACACGCCGACGTAGTCGACGATCAGCCCGCTGTCCTTCTCGGGGAAGACCCGGTTGGCGCGTGCGATCGTCTGCATCAGCGTGTGGTTCCGCATCGGCTTATCGAGGTAGATCGTCGAGCACGACGGTGCGTCGAAGCCGGTGAGCCACATGGCGCACACGAACACGAGGCGGAACGGGTCGTCGGGATCCTTGAACTTGGAGTCGAGGTCCTCCTCGTTCATGCGCTTGCGGTGCGTGGCGATGTCGAGGCCGAGGTCGGCCATGTCGGCCACCTCGTTCTGCGACTGCGACACGACCACGGCCATGTCGGTGGTGCGCATGAACTCAATCGTCTCGGCGAGCGGAGGCCGCTCCAGCTCCGGCGTGGTCTCCAGCTCGGCTTCGAGCTTGGCGAGGTGTTCGGCCCAGTGCTTCTGCACGAGGTCGTACATGCGCACCGCGGTCGCCTTGTCGATGGCGATGTGCATCGCCTTGCCCCGGAAGCCTCGCCCCACGAAGTGCTCGACGAGGTCGGCGGCGATCTCGTCGAGGCGCTCGGCGCGGGTGATGAGGTGGTATTGGCGGGAGAACTGCCGGGCGACGGCCTTCTCCTGGTCGGGGTCGAGGGCGGCGTCGTCGAGGAGGGCCTCGAGTTCGGCGTCGAACTCCGCGTTGGTGAGCTGCAGCTCGGGGATCCGGTTCTCGTAGTACAGCGGAACGGTGGCCCCGTCGATGATCGAGTCCCGGAAGTTGTAGGTCGACACGTACTCGCCGAACACCTGGCGGGTCAGCTCCTCCTCGCCGGCGATCAGCGGCGTGCCGGTGAACCCGAGGAAGGACGCGTTGGGCAGCGCTTGGCGCATGTTCCAGGCGAGCTGGTCGTATTGCGAACGGTGCGCCTCGTCGGTGATGACGATGATGTCCTTCCGGTCGGAGAGGACCGGCATGGGCTGGCCGGCCTCCGGTGGCCGGAACTTCTGGATCAGGGTGAAGACGTAACGGTGGTCTTGCCCGAGCAGCGCGCGCAGGTGCTCCGATGTCTCGGCGTGGACGTTCTCGCCCGAGGTGAGCACGCCCGAGTCGGCGAACTCCTCGTAGAGCTGGTCGTCGAGCTCCTTGCGGTCGGTCACCTCGACGAACGTCCAGTTGCCCGGGAGCTTGCGCAGCACCTTCTGCGTGAACCACAGGTTGGAGAGCGACTTGCCGCTGCCCTGGGTGTGCCAGAACACGCCGAGCTTCGAGCTCTCCTCGGCCCGAGCCGTGTGGAGCGCCTCGATGGCGTTGTTGACGCCGAGGTACTGGTGGTTCTTGGCGACTGCCTTGACGAGACCGCCGGGCCGCTCGGTGTACGTCACGAAGTTCTCGACGATGTCGAGCAGGCGGTACGGATCGCAGGTCCCGCGCAGGGCTGTCTCGAGGCTGACGACGCCGACCTCGCCCTCGGCGTTGATCTTCTTCCAGTCGGCGAAGAAGTCCCACGGCGCGTACGTCGAGCCGACCTTCGTCTCCGAGCCATTCGACAGAATCACGAAGGCGTTGAACCAGAAGATCTGTCCGATGGTGTCGCGGTAGTCGCGGAGGTTGTCGTCGTAGGCGTTGCGGATGTTCTTGTGCGAGACCTTGAGCTCGATGAACACAAGCGGGATGCCGTTGACGAACAGCACGATGTCGGCCCGCCGCTTGTACATCTCGCCGGTCACCCAGAGCTGCGAGACGGCGAGCCAGTCGTTGGCCTCGACGTTGTCCCAATGGACGAAGCGGATCGTGACCGTCTCGGGCCGGCCGTCGATCTCGGTCTCGACCTTCACCCCGTCACGGAGCAGCCGGTAGACCTCGCGGTTCGCCCGGACACGGTCCATCGTCGACCGGTTCTCGGTGAGGATCTCGACGGCAGAGTCGAGCGCCGCGTCGGGTACTCCAGGGTTGAGCCCTCGGAGTGCGAGCCGGAGCCGGTGATGGAGGACGCCCTCGGCCTGCGAGTCACGGCCGAGCGTGCCCCCGGGCCCGAGCACCTCGTCGAAGCCTGAGGCGACCTCCCACCCGAGGTCGCGCAGCAGCCGCATGGCGGGCTGCTCGACGAGCGCGTCCTCGGTCAGCCCGCCACCCATGTTCACGCCACCGGCTCGAGATCCAGGTCGAGATCCGACACATCCAGCTCCCGAGAGACCAGCCGCGGGAGCAGGAGGTCACGGGCGTCCGCAAGGACTTGAGTCTGACGTGCAAGCGAGAAAACGAGCTCGAACATCGGGCGAACGATCTCGCGGAACTGCCTCTCGATATCAACCGTTGGTACCGCCAAGAGGTAGCTGTCGAAGCACTCGTTGCGGACTCGCTGCCGCCCGCTTGCCCCGGACATGCTCTTTATGGCGTTCTGGCGAAAGCCCTCCTCGCGCGCTGTGAGGTACGTGAACTCCGGGCCAACCTTCGCCCCTCGAAGCACGACGAACTCCGTGCTTCCGCGCCCGATCTCCTCGTCGTCGAGGCAGGCTACGAACCCCGTCTTGCCGTTCTCAAGGCATGGGGTGATCCGTGCAAACAGCGTGTCCCCGTTGCGGAACTTGGCGCCAGACGTACCCGTCTTGAGCTCGCTCGGCCAGCAAGCCATGCCGGTCTCGCTTAGGTCGCCCATGGTCAAGAACCTGTATTCGGTGGCCCGGTTGAGCCGTTCTCGCGGGTTCACTTCGAAAACAGTCGATGCCGGTGCCACACCCCAGCCCTCGGGGATCGGACCGAGGTCGGAGTCGACAAACTCAACGCCCTCTCGCCCGGGGAATCGGAAATGCACAAACCAATCCCGGTAGATGAGCCCAGCGGCATCCTCCAAGATCTCGATGCGCCGCCGGTTGTTGTCGATGAGGGACCCCAGCCCATCCAGCGTCGACAGGATCCAGTCTTGAACCTCGACCGACGGGAACTCAATCGGCAACTGCTCGACAACCCCGGCGCTCAGGTTCGACATCGTCGCCCCAACTGAGTGACCCTCCAGCCAACCGATCGCCCGGTCCGTAGCGAGGAAGTAGTAGAGATACCTCGCCCGGACCCGAGTGCACTCCCGAAGACTGATTCGCATCGATCCCGTCCCGCACAACCAGCCCGACTCGCGGTCGCCGATCCAGGCCCGCCTGCCAATGTCGCCCCGACGAGCCAACACGATGTCGCCGGGCCGCAGCACATGATTGCTCAAGCGCTCGACAGTCTCGGCGTCGATCCGTGCGATGGAAGACGTGTCGACGCGGCCGCCGATCATGTCTTTCGGCATGACAACCGGCGTTGCTTCCTGGTCGTCCACGTAGTCATGCTTATGTAGCTGCGAACCGAATGGGCCCGTTCGCACCTCCCCCCCACAACAAGAAACCAGTTCCGCAAGGGTCGCCGTGTCCCATGCCATCAGCGGAGCACCCGGTCGAAAGCAGACTCGACATCCTCGGCGAGCGCCGATGCCTCGGCCGTGAGCGTCGAGAACTCCTCCTGCAGCCGTTCGATCTCCGACACAAACTGTGTGTCGTCAGCGTGGCCAGCACGCACACCGACGTAGCGACCGGGATTGAGGCTCCAGCCCTGCGCCTCTATCGCTGACATGTCGGCAACGCCACACCGGCCAGCCACATCCACGTACTGCTTCTGGGGGAAGTTCTCGAGCAACAACTCGTCGCTGCCATGGGCGAATTCGGGTTCCTCACCTCGCCAGAGCCGGGCGATGTTGGCGAGGTACTCGATCTGGCGCGGTGTCCAGTCGCGGTGTGCTCGGTCGAGCTGGCGAAACAGGTCGCGAGCGTCGATGAAGAGGACCTCATCGGCGCGTCTGGTGATTCGCTTCCCCTTGTCCAGGAACCAGAGCGTCACCGGCAGGGTCACGGTAAAGAAGAAGTTCGTTCCGACCGACACGATCACGTCGACGACCCGATCCTCGATGAGCTGCCGGCGGAGTTCCATCTCCGAGCCGCGAGCATCCGACGCGGAGTTGGCCATCACGAAGCCGGCCCGGCCGGTCTCGCTGAGCGCCGAGTAGAACGCCTGGATCCAGAGGTAGTTGGCGTTGTCCTGCTTCGGAAGGCCGAACGGGAAGCGCCTGTCGTCCTCGAGCTTGGCCTTGTCGACCTTGCTCACGTTGAACGGCGGGTTGGCCATGACGAAGTCGAACTTGCCGACCGAGTCGTGCAAGTCCTCGTAGTAGGTGTTGGCCTCACGGATGTCGCCGGCCAGTCCGTGCACGGCGAGGTTCATCTTTGCCAGCCGCACGGTCTCCTTGGTCTTCTCCTGGCCGTAGACCGCCAGCTCCGATCCCGGGTCCTTCCGGTGACGCTCGACGAAGTGCGCCGACTGCACGAACATGCCGCCCGAGCCGCAGGCAGGGTCGTAGATCCTTCCGTGGTATGGCTCGATGATCTCGACGATGAGCTTGACGATCGAGGTCGGCGTGAAGAACTCGCCACCCTTCTGCCCCTCGGCAAAGGCGAACTTGGCGAGGAAGTACTCGTAGATGAGCCCGAAGCCGTCGCCCTCGATCGAGTGCGGCAACCGCCCGAGGAGCCGCAGTAGCTCCACGAGCACCTCGTTCGGCAACCCGGCGTACGCACGGGGCAGGACGCCGTCGAGGTCGGGGTTCGTCTGCTCGATGGCGGCCATCGCGTCGTTGAGCGCCTTGCCGATGTCCGCACCCTCGGGAAGCGAGACGAGCTTGTCGAAGCGAGCCTCCTCAGGCAGGTAGAGCACGCCGCGCGCGTGGTAGTCGGCGGGGCCGACCTTCCGCCGACCCGTGCCCTTGCCCTCGAGCTCGTCGTGGACAGCGGCGAAGCGCAGGTCCGCGTAGCGAAGGAAGATCAGGCCGAGCACTGGCGTCGAGTACTCCGACGCGCGCAGGCCGGAGTTGGCGCGCAGCTGGTCGGCGGCCTCCCACAGCCGGTTCTGCAGTTCGTTCAGATCCGTCGCCATCCTTCTCCTTGTCGGTATGTACGGGCGAGTTGTGACTGCTGGCGCTACAGCTCCAGTGCCGAGATCGCCTTGCGCTTGCCCACATCAGTACGGCCGTCGTAGTGCAGCCGCAGGGTCGCCTCGCTGTTGCCGAGGATGTCGGCCACCGTGCGGTACGACTCGCCGGCGTCGAGCATCGC